>JAFWBJ010000082.1 GCA_017507145.1 Clostridia bacterium
AGATGGGCAAGACCCAGTCAGGCGCAGTCTGGCTCGATCCCAACAAGACCAGCCCCTACGACTTCTACCAGTACTGGCGCAATGTCGGCAACGCCGATGTCCTCAAGTGCCTGCGGATGCTCACCTTCCTGCCCCTCGAGCAGATCGACGAGATGGATAAGTGGGAGGGCAGCCAGCTCAACCGCGCCAAGGAGATCCTGGCCTATGAGCTGACCAAGCTCGTCCACGGCGAAGAGGAAGCGCAAAAGGCCGAAGCCAGCGCAAAGGCCCTCTTCTCGACCGGCGGCACCGGTGAGATTCCGACCGCCACCGTCACCGAAGCAGACCTGACCGACGGCGGCATGGATATTCTCACCATCCTCGTCAAGGCCGGCCTGGTTCCCTCCAAGTCGGAGGCCCGCCGCGCCGTTGAGCAGGGCGGCGTCACCGTCGAGGGCGAGAAGGTCACCGACATCAAGACAGTCTACGCCGGCGAAACCCTCAAGGCCGGTATCCTCGTCAAGCGCGGCAAGAAGAGCTTCAAGAAGGTCGTGCTGGGCTAATCAGCGCAATGAAATCACAAAAAACCACCCCGAAGCCTTGGCTTCGGGGTGGTTTCTCATTCTCGCAGGCTTAATTGATCTTGACATTCTCCCAGAGGGTGTTCAGATAGCCCAGCATCTCGCGGTCGAGGTTGCGGTAGGCCATTCGGTTGTACTGCTCGGCAAAGCTGCCCATCTCGGGATAGAGGATCGCCATGGTCTCCTCGCCCATGTCGCTGATGTAGGTCTCGCTGTTGTAGACCAGGCTGTTGGGCGATGCATAGTAGGTATACTCGGCGTTGGCAATGGCCGGCTCTTCCGAGAGCATGTAGTTGATGAAGATCTCGGCCAGCTCCTTGTTCTGCGCGCAGGTGGGGACGCACATGGCATCGACATAGAAATTGGTCTTCTCGGGATAGTAGAAGCGCAGATCAACGTGATCGGCCTGGGCGTCGCGCATGGTGAAGTAGTCGCCGGCATAGTAGGCGCCGATGGCTGCCTCGCCCGATTCCATCATGTTGTAGATCTCGTCCATAACATAGCTGTAAACCAGCGGGCGCTGGGTCAGCAGTTCCTCATAGGCGCTGTCCCACTCGGCCTTGTTCTGGGTGTTGACGTCCAGCCCCAGCTTGTACATGGCCGTACCGAAGGCATCGCGCGAGTTGTTGAACTGCAGAATCTTGCCGCTGTACTTGGTGTTCCAGAGCAGATCCCAGCCCTGTGCATCGGCCGCATCGACAACATTGGCGTCGTAGATCACGCCGACGATGCCATAGGCATAGGGCACCGAGTAGAGGTTCTCGGCATCGTAGTAGAGCCCCTTGAAGTTCTCATCGATATACTGATAGTTGGGGATGTTGTCGAAATTCAGCGGGAGCAGAAGCCCCTCGTCCGCCATCCGGGCGATCATATAATCGGAGGGGATGATGACATCGTAGCTGATGGCACCGCTGGAAATCTTGTTGTACATATCCTCGTTGGAGGTGAAGGTCGTGTAGTTGACTCTGACCTTCTGGCCGTAGGTCTCGGCGTACCAGGCCTCGAACTCACGCACCGTGTCAAAGCTGCCCTCACTGCCGTCCGAGATGTACTCGCCCCAGTTGTAGACATTCAGCGTAAGGGTATTCCCGCCGCAGCTGCCAAGGCAGAGGGTGATCATCACCGCAGCGGTCAAAAGTGCAATCCATTTCTTCATGCGTGTTCTCCTTTTATTTCTTCTTTTTGCGTTCCTTGAGTTTCCGGCTGTCCTCATTGTCCACCACGTTGCTGATCAGGAGCAGGGTGAGGGTGACAAAGAAGATGATGGTCGCCAGCGCGTACATCTTGGGCGTGACCGTCTTTTTGGTCATGGCGTAGATGCGGATGGGCAGGGTCTCGAAGCCCGTGCCGGCAGTAAAATAGCTGATGACGAAGTCGTCCAGCGACAGGGTGAAGGCCATGATGGCACCGGTGATGATACCGGGCAGAATCTCGGGCAGCTCGACCTTGAAGAAGGCGCCGAGCGGCGTGCAGCCGAGGTCCATGGCGGCCTCGGGCAGGGCGTTGTCCATCTGCTGCAGCTTGGGCAGCACCTGCAGGATCACATACGGCGTACAGAAGGTGACGTGCGCGATCAGCATGGTGCCGAAATTCAGGCTGGTCGACGCGCCGAACAGGCGGCCGATGAAGACGAACATCAGCATCAGCGAGATACCGGTGATGATGTCGGGGTTAACCATGGGAATATCGGTCACGGTATTCATGGCCGCCCGATACCAGCGGGAGCGCAGGCGGTTGATGCCCACGGCGGCAAAGGTGCCGAGCAGCGTGGAGATCGCGGTGGCCGATGCCGCGAGGACAAGCGTATTTTTCAGCGCCGCCAGCGTGTTGCGGTCGCGGAAGAGCTCGACATACCATTTCACCGAAAAGTCGGAGAAAACCGAGAGGCTCTTGGCCTCATTGAAGGAAAAGACCAGCAGGACCGCGATCGGGGCGAAGAGGAAGCAGAAAATGATCGCACTGTAAATTTTGGCAGACAGCTTCATCTCAATCACCTCCGTACACAAAGCGCGCCGTCACATACTTGAGCAGGGCCATGGCGGCCAGCAGGATCACCATCAGGATGAAGGCGATCGCGGCGGCAAAATGCAGATTGTTGGCGATGTACTGCCCCTCGATGGCGTCACCGATGAGGAAGAACTTGCCGTTACCCAGCTTCTGCGAGATGTAGAAGGTACTGATCGACGGAATCAGCACCATAGTCACGCCAGAGATCACACCGGGCATGCTCAGCGGCAGGATGACACGGCGCAGCACCGACAGGCTGCCGCAGCCGAGGTCGCGCGCCGCTTCCAGCAGCTTCAGATCCATCTTGGCCAGAATCGAGTAGATGGGCAGCACCATGTAGGGGAAATAGTCATACACCATGCCGAGGATAACCGCCGTCTCGGTACCGATGACGTGGAGCGGCCCGAGGCCGATCTTGCCCAGCAGGCCGTTGATGATGCCGGTATCCTGCAGGATGGTCATCCAGGCGTAGGTGCGGATGAGGAAGTTCATCCACATCGGGATCATGATGAGGGTCATCATGGTCTTCTGGGTCTTCTCCTTGGCGCGGGCCATGATGTAGGCCATCGGGTAGCCCATGAACAGGCAGACCAGAGTGGAGATCACCGCCAGCTTCAGCGAGCGCATAAAGATGAGCACATAGGTACGCACCTCGGTGGTGGAGCCGTCCTCCCCGACGATATTGCTCTTCGCCGTGAAAAAGCGGGTGATGTTCTCGGTGGTGAAGGCAAAGTCGTTATCGGTGAAGGCGTAGAAAGCGACGAAAATCAGCGGAACGAGGACAAAGAGGACCGACCACACTGAGTAGGGCGCGAGTGCGGCGCGGTAGGTGACCGGCGTTCTGCTTGCACCGGAGGATTTCATGCTTCGGCCTCCTCCTCCGAATTCGACAGCTCTTCCAGCTCGTTGGAGTAGGAGGAGTAGTCGCCGAACATGCCGGAATACTTGGATTTTTTCATGATATGGATAGCATCGGGTTCAAGCGTGATGCCGATATGGGCGCCCTCCTCCACCGGATCGGTGGTCTGGATCATCCACTTAAAGCCGCCGACATCGACAATGGCTTCGTTGTGCACGCCCATGAAGGTAACCGAGGTGACATTGCCGCAGATCATCCCCTTCTCGGGCGCGACGATGTCAACGTCCTCGGGACGAATGACGACATCGACCGGTTCGTTCTCGCCAAATCCGGTGTCCAGGCAGTCAAAGACGTGTCCGCCGAAGCGCACGCGGTAGTCGGCCAGCATCACGCCGTCGATGATGTTGCTCTCGCCGATGAAGTCGGCGACGAAGGCATTGACCGGCTCGTTGTAAATATCGGTCGGAGAGCCGATCTGCTGGATCTTGCCCTCGCTCATGACGACGATGGTATCCGACATCGACAGCGCCTCTTCCTGGTCATGCGTGACGAAGATGAAGGTGATGCCGGTATTTTTCTGGATCTTCTTGAGCTCCTGCTGCATATCCTTGCGAAGCTTGAGGTCAAGGGCACCCAGCGGCTCGTCGAGCAAGAGGATCTTCGGCTCATTGACCAGCGCGCGGGCGATGGCGACGCGCTGCTGCTGACCGCCCGAGAGGCTGGTAACCCGGCGGTCAGCAAAGCCCGAGAGCATGACCATCTTCAGCATGCGCTCGACCTTTTCCTTGATCTCCTGTTTGGGCACGCGGCGCTCCTTGAGGCCGAAGGCGACGTTATCGAAGACATTGAGGTGGGGGAAGAGGGCGTAGCGCTGGAAGACGGTATTGACATGGCGCTTATGAGGCGGGATGTCGTTGATGCGCTCGCCCATAAAGTACACGTCTCCCGAATCGGGCGACTCGAAGCCGCCGATGATGCGCAGGGTCGTGGTCTTGCCGCAGCCCGACGGGCCGAGGAGCGTGATAAATTCGTTGTCATGGATGTCCAGACTCATATTGTCCAGAACAACCTCGCCGTCGAAGGCCTTGGAAATGTTTTTGAGTTCAATGATTTTTTCCATCGTGCACACCCTGCCCTTTTGTTTTTTGCTCCCGTCGTCGGAAAACGCACCGGGAAAACAAAAAGCGCCCCGATGCGTTAGCAGCGTGACGCTTGTTTTTGACGGTACGATAGCCGGTCGCCGGTCGATCGATTCCCCCTCTTCCGCCGCGTGATTCGGGAGAAATCCCGTTTTTTCGCGCAAACGGTGAGATGCTGCCATGGCAGCGCCTCTCCGGGAAAAGCAACAACCCAATACAATTTCCATCGAATCGCAATCAGATCAGAGTCTATATAGCAAAAAATACTTTTACTACTCTTATTGATCATTTCACAAGTTCATGCCGCACGGCATTTTCGGTTATAAAGTAACCAACTTATAAAACTGAGCTTTTAACTCAACCAATAAGGCAACAGAAAGTTGCCAACCGCATGCGCGGTCCTCGGCATTCGACCCGGCTGTCCGTATGGCCTTAGCCGATGAAGCATCGGCGGTCGTACTCCTGCAGTGGAAAGACTCTTTCCAATTTGAGATTATCATCAGTATATCACAGACCGCCCCAAATGTCAAGACCGAACGGCCGATTTTCTCGCGCCGGAGCAAAATATCTCCGCCGCCGGAGCAAATCCATTTTTTCTCTGCCGCAGGCCATTGCGGACGGATCGAAATTATGGTATAATAGCAGTATCAAAATGAAATGATATGAGGTTTTGCTATGTTTGAAACCATTCTGCAAGAGATCCGCCGGCACGGCACCATCATCCTGCACCGGCACAGCAGCCCTGACGGAGATGCGCTGGGCAGTCAGTTGGGCCTGCGCGAGATTCTGCGTGAAAATTTCCCCCAAAAGACGGTCTATGCCGTCGGCGACGATTCCCGCTATCTGTCCTTCCTGGCCCCATCCGGCATGGACAGCATTCCTGACGAAGCCTACACCGGCGCGCTGGCCATTATTCTCGACACCGGCGCCCGCTCCCTCATCAGCGACAGCCGCTACACGCTGGCCGCCCACACCGCCCGCATCGATCATCACATCTTCGCCGAGACCATTGCCGACACCGAGGTGATTGACCCCAGCTTTGAGAGCTGCTGCGGCATGGTGACCGAGTTTGCCCGCAGCACGGGGCTTCGCCTCAACCCCGCCGCGGCCGCCGCGCTCTACACCGGCATGATCACCGACTCCGGCCGCTTCCGCTACGACAACACCAATCCCCGCACCCTCCGCCTGGCCGCCCTCCTGCTTGAGCAGGGCATCGACACCAATGCCATTTACCGCAATCTCTACGCCGACACCTACGAGAGCCGTCGGCTCAAGGCGCAGTTCACCCTCAAGGTGCAGTTCACCCCCAAGGGCGTTGCCTACATCTACACCACCGCCGAGGAGCTGAGCACCATCGATGCCGACATTTTCACCGTCTCGCGCGGCATGGTCGGCACGATGTCCGACCTGAAGGGCGTGAGCATCTGGGCGAATTTCACCGAAACGGCTTCGGGCGTGCTCTGCGAGCTGCGCTCAGCGGAATGCAACATCAACCCCATCGCCGTCAAGTACGGCGGCGGCGGGCATGCCAAGGCCAGCGGCGCCACCCTCAAGGATCGCGCGGCCGCCATGGCCATGCTGGCCGAACTGGATGCCATGATCGGAGGGACCAAGGCATGAATCACGCCATCAAACTGCAAATTCTCGAGAAAATCGAGGCCTACGACCGCATCATGCTCTTTCGGCACATCCGGCCTGACGGCGACTGTGTGGGCGCCACCCGCGGCCTGCGTGAGATCCTCCGACAGACCTGGCCCGGGAAGACCGTCCTGCTGGTCGATCCCAACCCGCCCGCATCCTTTGCCTTCCTCGGCACCGACGATGCGCCCGTCCCCGAGGCCGATTACGCCGATGCGCTGGGCATTGTCCTCGACACCGCCTCGACCGACCGCATCGCCAACCCGAATTACGCGCACTGCCGTGAGCTGATCAAGCTCGACCACCACATCCCCCTCACCCCCTACGGCGACATCGCCTGGGTGGAGGAGGAGCGCGCTTCCTGCTGTGAGATGGTGGTCGATTTCTGGCAGACCTTCCGCGACCGGCTCAAGATCAGCCCTCACGCCGCGGCCTGTCTCTACACCGGCATGGTGACCGACACCGGCCGCTTCCGTTACCACGAGGTCAACGGCGAGACGATGCGCTGCGCCGCCGCGCTGCTCGACGTCGGCGTGGACACCGACAACCTCTTTGCCCAGCTTTATCTGGAGAGTTACGATGTCCTGCGCTTCAAGGCGCATGTGCTCGGCCGGATTCAGGTCACCGAGCACGGCGTGGCACACCTCTTCATCGATCGCGCCACCCAGGCACAGTTCGGTCTTTCGCTTGAGCAGGCCAGCGCCTGCGTCAGCTACATGGACGGCATCCGCGGCTGCATCTGCTGGATCGCCTTCATCGAGAACGGCGATGCCGAGGGATCGGTCCGCGTCCGTCTGCGTTCGCGCTTTGCGCCGGTCAACAGCGTAGCCGAGCACTACCGCGGCGGCGGGCACGCCTTCGCCTGCGGTGCGACCGTCTACGGCCAGGACGAGATCGACGCGCTGCTGGCCGAAGCGGATGCGCTGGTGCGCGACTACAAGGCCACGCATGACGGCTGGCTGTGAGAGAATCGGGGGCGCTTTTTGAAAAAAGCGCCCCCGAACCCCCGCAAAAACTTTCCTGCACGCCAAAACGGCATACTCCCATGGGAGTATGCCGTTTTGGTTTTTGTTTGCGAATGGGCAATTACTTGACGAAGGTGCAGCCTGCGTCAAACTCGATGGTGCCCTTGTAGTTCTTGATGGAACCGGTGACGGTGATGGTGTCGCCGACAGCCAGCTTATCCGCGCCGTCGCCCTTCAGGCGGTAGCAGAGGATGGGCTTGTCAGCCTGATCGCCGACCTGGATGATGACCGAGATGTTCTTGTACTGATCGCTCCATGCATCCTTGATCGAGGTGATCTTACCGGTCAGGGTTGCGGTGTAGGGCAGAACGTCGCCTTCGGCCAGCGCATATGCGGCCTTGACAATCTCGGCGGGATCAGCGGGAGCCTCGGGTGCGGGAACATCGCCCTTAACCACAGCATCCAGCGTGCAGCCTGCGTCGAACTCGATGGTGCCCTTGTAGTTCTTGATGGTACCGGTAACTGCGATGGTATCGCCGACAGCCAGCTTATCTGCGCCCTCGCCGGCCAGGCGGTAGCACATGATGGGACGCTCGGCATCGCCGCCGCAGACGATGGTGACGGTAATGTTCTTGTACTGATCGCTCCATGCGGTGTCGATCTTGGTGATCACGCCGGTCAGCGAGCAGGGCTCGGTCATGGCGATGCCCTCTTCGAGCTTGTAGGCAGCGTCAAGAATGGGGGTCTGGTCCTTGACTTCCAGGCCAACGCCAAGCAGCTGGCAGCCTGCGTCAAACTCGATGGTACTCTTGTAGTTCTTGATTGCGCCCTCGACGGTAATCATGTCGCCGACAGCCAGCTTGTCAGCACCCTCGCCGGCCAGGCGGTAGCACATGATCTGCTTGTCAGCCAGATCGCCGATCTGGATGGTGACGGTGATGTTCTTGTACTGGTCGCTCCATGCGGTGTCGATCTTGGTGATCTTGCCGTAGAGGCGGTAGGTGCCTTCCATGGCGATGCCTTCCTCGAGCTTATAGGCAGCATTTACGATCTCCTCGTAGCTCATGCCTTCCTCGATAATGATGGCAGCGGGAACGCGGCGGTTGAAGCTTACCGTCTCGGTGTTGCCGGCCTCATCGCGCAGGGTTGCGGTCAGGGTGTAGACCAGCTCTTCGGGGGTCTTCTCGTTGATGTCAACGGTTACCATGCCGTCATCGCCGACGACGAACTTCACGCTCTCCTCGGGGACGTTTGCGGCCCATTCAACCGGAACGGTGACATCGCCGACCACAACGCGGCCGATTACCTTATAGTCGGCAACGTTGACTTCGTTTGCATTCTTGTAGGTGTTGTAGAGGTAGTCTTTGGCGTCAGCGAGCGGATTGGCTGCCTCGGTCTTAGCGCATGCGGCAAAGGCCGACAGGCAGAGCACCAGCACGACTGCGCAGGCGAGTAATCTTTTCATAATTGACTCCTTTTCAAATTGTTTTAATGAACGGTAATCTGATTCGGGGTGAAGACCTTGATCTGATATTGGCCGGCATAGTAATCCACAATGCCTTTGACATCGATGGTCTTGCCCAGGTAGGCATCTTGGGTGATCAGCTGATTGTTTTCATCATACATCACAGCGGTGCGCACCTGCAAGAGCAGGCCGTCCGCTTCGCAGGTCAGGGTCATCGCGCCGTTGGAGGAGCTCTCCTCGTTGGCGGTGGTGTAGACCTCTCTGACGATAAGGTTCTGCATGGAAACCGTCGTGTTCATGGTCAGCGCGGTGTAGGCGAAGGTAACTGCCTTCTCCTCTTCGGTCTCGGCATCGCGGACGATGACCTCACGCTGCCCGCGGACGAAGGTTTCAGCATCGATCGGCACATAGGCCGCGGCGTGCCCCTCGCTGATGAGCTGGATGTTCTCGGGATCGTCGGGCTTCATCACGCGGTACTTCAGGCCCGAGATCTGCCAGGTCGCACCCGTTTCGTAATACTGCACCTTACCCACCATCCGCACCTCGTTGCCGAGGCCCAGGATCCGCAGGCCGTCGCCGCCGAGACCGCTGTTGCCGTAGTAAACCGAAATGCCGTAGTACAGATCGGTTTCGGGGTCATACTGCTCGACATAGACGGTGTCGTTGCTGTTGGAGGTAACGATGCAGTTGAAGGCCACCAGAACATCCTGATAGCGCTCGATGTTGGTGCGCAGCTCGCGCAGGGTCAGCTCAACGGCGGCGCCGTCGTAGAAATCGGGGTCCTTCTCGGGCGAGAAGACCTTCAGCTTCTGCTGCTTGGCCTGCTCCAGCGCCGAGACGCAGACACTGCCGTAGATGTTGTTGTTGGAGTTGGAGGCAATGGCCAGGCCGTTCTGCAGAATCTCAATGTTGAGATTCCGGTAGTCCTCCATGCCCGGTGCCTTGTACCAGACCCAGACCAGATAGCGGTTGCCGGTGGAATCTGCATTCCAGTCGGCGGTGTCCGATTCGATGATAATCGACTCGGCGCCCATCAGGCAGGTCTTGGTGAAGGCCGAGGCGGCTTTGCCCCACGGCTCAATCTTGCCGGTCGACTCAGGCGTGTTGATGGCAAGGAACCTCGCCTTCAGCACGCCGCCCGGCATCTCGCTTTCGGGAACGTAGAAATGCACCGTGTCGCCGTCAACATAATTCTTGACGGTGACCTCCAGCTTGCGGGTAAACGAACCCATGTTCAGCTTCACCGAAGAAGCGTAATCGACGGTCTCGGTGATGGGGGGCTGGGTCTCCTCGCCGCCCGGCGTGTCGGTCTGACAGCCGCCGAGGAAGCAGAGGAGTACGCCTCCGAGCATCACCAAGGCCAACAGGCGTAACATCGGTTTCATGCGTTCAGTGGGGATCAGTTGCCCTCTTCGCAGGAGATAATGGCCTCGCGGAAGGCCTTATCCAGGATGGCGTTGACATCGGTGCCGGGATCGACCAGGCAGGTCTGGATCAGCAGGCCGACTGCGTCGCGGGCGTCAGAGGAACCGACGAATGCGGGGGAGGTGTAGTATGCGTGCTCCTGCTCAAGGCAGACCTTTGCGGACAGGGCAGAGATATAGTCGCCGCCGTCAGCCTTATTCAGGAACTCAGCGTATGCGGGATTCTGGGCAACCGACTTCAGAACCGGAACATAGCCGGAAGCCATCGAGAACTCAGCCTGGAATTCCACGTTGGTGGTCAGGAACTTCATGAACAGCCAAGCTGCGATGGTCTCCTGGGGATTCTCGCTCTGGAAGAGGCAGAGGCTGGGGCCCTGGGAGATGACCTTGGGCTCAGCAGCGTTGACCTGCGGGATGGTCGCAATGCCGACATCGAAGGGATAGCTGCCGTTGCTGCCCTTGGTGGGACGCTGGTGGGTTGCGCCGGCCGACGAACCGATGGACATCTAGCTTCTGGTGCCGGTCTCGGCGGTGAAGAGCTCGGAGGTGTAGGAGCCGAGGATCTCCTGGGTGGTCAGATAGCCGTTCTTGTACCACTCGCGGAAGCGGGCGACAAAGGCGCGGTTATCCTCATGGTCGAAGAGGAAATGCGAACCGGTCGCGCTGGTGTAGGGCGACTTCTGCTGCTCGCACATGGTGATGAACCAGTTGGACTCGGAGTCATAGCCGAGCGGGATGGAGTTGGGGTCGAGCTCGCGGATCTTGGCGCAGAGGGTCTCCATCTCGTCCCAGGTGGTGGGAACAGAAAGGCCGTTGGCCTCAAAGAAGGTCTTGTTGTAGTAGAGGACCTCGGTGGACTTGCTCAGCGGCAGGGTGTACATCAGGCCGTCGCCGAACTGCTTACCCTCGTTGTAGTAGCCCTCGATGAAATCAGCCTTCTGTGCGTCGGTCAGGCCGAGGATCTCGGTGGTGCCATCGGCGCGGGTGACCTCGATCTGGCTGTCGATCAGCGAATCGAGCGAAACAACGCGCTTGGAGATGTTGTACAGGGCAACATGGTCGGGATAGCAGTAAGCCAGGTCGGGCTGGTTGCCGACGGTCAGCTCAACTGCGATGTTGTCGCGCACGTCGTCATAGTTGCCGACCTGCTCGTGGACGATGGTGATGTTGGGGTAGAGCTTGTTGAACTCTGTAATATACAGGTCCAGCACGTCTCTGAGGTTGGAGCCCATCGTATGGTCGAAATAGATGGTGACGGCGCTTCCGTCATACCCGCCCTCGGGAACTTCAAAGTTTGCTTTGGCAGCGGTCTGGCCGCAGCCGCTCAGTCCGATCATGCCTAAGAGCATAATCAACGCGAGAAGGGATGCCACAATTCTCTTGTTCATAGATTGCTTTCCTTTCAGTTTTCATGAAAATAATATGTTACAGACAAGCGGAGCCTGTCCATTAACCTTTGATACCGCTTCGGCTGACACCGGTCATAATGTACTTCCGCAGGAAGAGGAAGACCAGGAAGAGCGGGGCCGAAACGATGGCAACCGCCGCCATCTGCACGGGATAGTTGACGTCCCCCGTCGCATCGGTGAAGGCGTTGCGCAGACCGTTGGTGATGAGGCGGTGTGCGGGGTCATTGGCAACCAGGTTGGGCCAGACGTAGGAGTTCCACGCACCCATCATCTTGAGGATGGTGATGGAGATCAGCGTCGGCAGCGACAGCGGAACCATGACCTTCCAGAGATACTTGAGGTCGCCCGTGCCGTCAACCTTGGCGGCGAGGTAGAGCTCGTTGGGGATCTGCAGGAAGTTCTGACGCAGCAGGTAGATATAGAAAACGCTGACCAGGAAGGGGAAGATGAGGACCTTGAAGGTGTTCATCCAGCCGAAGGTGTTGATGGTTGCGTAGTTGGTGATGGTGAACAGCTCGCCGGGGATCATCATGGTGCCGAGCAGGGCGGCAAACATGGTCTCGCGGCCCTTGAATTCCAGCCGCGCGAAGGCGAAGGCCGAGAGCACCGTGATCACCAGCGAAAGCAGGGTGGAGACGATACCGACGTAGGCGGTGTTCAGGAAGAGGCGGCCGAGGCTGGCGGTGGTAAAGGCATCGGCGTAGTTGCTGAAGATGACCTGCCGCGGCCAGAAGGTGGGGACCGTCAGGCGGTACTCATCCAGCGACTTCAGCGAGGAGCTGATCATCCAGTAGAAGGGGAAGAGCACGATCAGCGCCATGACGACCAGGAAGAGGTAGATCATGACCTTGACCATGACCTTCACCACGCGCTGCTTTGCCGACACGTTCTGGATATTTCTCTCGTGCATGACAATCTCATTTTTGTTTTTTGCCATACCGCACCTCTCAATAATGCACGCGCTTCTTGCTGACCTGCATGTTGATCATGGTGACAACAAGAATAATCGCAAACAGAATCAGTGCAGCCGCACTGGCCTGCCCGTAGTTCATCTTGGGCAGGGCGTCGTAGATGTAGCCGACGATGGTGTTGAGGCGGTGGGGCGCGCCGGCCGGGCCCATATCCTCGCCGAAGATACCGACGATGCTGGAATACTCCTTGAAGCCGCCGATGAAGCCGGTGATGATGACATAGGCCAGCATGGGCGAGAGGAGGGGCACCGTGATGCGGGTGAAGACGCGGGCGCGGGGGGTGCCGTCGACCTTGGCGGCATCGTAGTACTGGCGGTTGATGCTCTGCAGCCCGCCCAGCAGGACGAGGATCTTGAAGGGCAGCGCGTTCCAGACGATGTAGACCACCATGACGGTGATATTGGCGGCGTAGGTCGAACCGGCGTTGATCCAGTTGATCGGCTCACCGCCGAAGAGCTCGATGAGGTTGTTGATGATACCGGCCGTGATGATAATATCGTTGCCGGCCGTGCCCATGTTGCCGACGATGTTGAACATGGCGGCAAACACCATGCCGATGGCGATGGAGTTGGTGACATAGGGCAGGAAGAAGATGGTCTGCAGCAGCTTCTGCAGGGGTTTGATTGAGTTGAGTGCCACCGCGATCAGGAGGGCAAGCAGGGTGGAGATCGGCACGGTGAGCACGCAGAGCAGCGTGGTGTTATAAAGGCTGGTCTTGAAGGAGGTCAGGCCGATGACCTTCTGGAAGTTGGCGATGCCAACCGTGAAGCGCGCACCGCCGACGATGGCCAGGCCGTTGTAGCCGTCAAGGAATGCCATGCGCACGGTGTTGATGATGGGCCAGACGGTGAAGACCAGCAGCAGGATAATGGCAGGCGACAGATACAGCCAGGCCTTCCATTGTTGTTTGCTGTCTACCATATCATTTCACCTCGTAGGGAATCCGTGCCTCGGTTCCCGCATCGAAGAGGAATACCTTGTGGGGCTTGAGCGAGAAGCGAACGGTCTCGGCCGAGGTGTCGACGCGGTGGTCGGCATTGATGATCGACCGGATCTGCGGGTTGAGGGATGCGGCGTGGGACGAGACGATGCTGACATCGCGGCCCATGACCTCGACATTCTTGAGCGTGCAGCAAAGCGGGCCGTTGTCGTCCAGCTCGAAGCCCTCGGGACGGATGCCGACGACGACCGGCTGATCGGCCACACCGGTGACCTCCATGACCATGTCCTCGCCGATGAAGAGCCGGCCGCCCTCTACACGGCCGCCCAGGACGTTGATGGGGGGCGTGCCGAGGAACTTGGCCACGAAGAGGTTGATGGGATTATCGTAAACCTCCTGCGGCTCGCCGATCTGCTGGACAACGCCCAGCTTCATAACGACGATCATATCGGAGATGCTCATGGCCTCCTCCTGGTCGTGCGTGACGAAAACAGTCGTGATGCCGGTCTCCTTCTGGATGCGGCGGATCTCCTCGCGGGTCTGCAGGCGCAGGCGGGCGTCGAGGTTGGACAGCGGCTCGTCCAAGAGCAGCACGCGGGGCATCTTAACCAGCGCGCGGGCAATGGCCACACGCTGCTGCTGACCGCCCGACAGCTCGCTGGGCTTGCGGTCCATCAGCTCGTCGATCTGCACCAGGCGCGCGACTTCATACGCACGCTCCAGCATCGTGTCCTTATCCAGCTTGTCCGCGCCCTTGAGGTTCTGCAGCGGGAAGAGGATATTCTGCTTCACCGTCATGTGCGGATACAGGGCGTAGTTCTGGAAGACCAGGCCGATGCCGCGGTTCTCGGTAGAAAGCTCGGTCACGTCATCGTCACCGAAAAAGATCTTGCCGCCGGTCGGCTTCTGCAGGCCGCTGATCATGTAGAGCGTGGTGCTCTTGCCGCAGCCCGAGGGGCCGAGCAGACCGATCAGCTTGCCGTCGGGGATCTCAAAGGTGAAATCATTGACGGCGACGACTTCCTTCCCTGCCTTCTTGTCGCGGCTGGGGAAGATTTTGGTGAGGTTTTGCAGGACAACTTTCATACGTTTTCCACTCCGTCTCAGAATTATTGACAAATCTATCAGTACGATTGCCGGGCAGCCTGCTCGGCATGAACTTTCTTCTGGTATTCGATCAGCTCGTCGGTCGAGCCGAAGATCTTCTGGCTGGCCAGCTCAACCACCACCGTGCCGGCAAGCAGGTCGTGGAGCAGCGAATTGGTGCGCGTCACCGCGAGGATGATGCACTGCGCCAGAAGCAAAGCCCCGAGGATCACCGTCCCGGTCACATCCATCATGCCCAGAATCAGCATCAGAAGGATATAGATGGGGATCATGGTCTCAATCGTGAAGGCGCCGAGAAGGGTGCGGATCAGCAGCTGCACAGCAGGCAGCCGCACGAAATCGGTGCGCATCACGCCCAAGCCGAAGATCTTCTTCCCCAGCGTCTGCCCGTTGCCGAAGGCCAGCGGAACAGCAAAAGCCAGGCAGAGCATCGACACCAGCACCGACACGGTGGTGATCAGCATCGTCAGGTTCACGACCATGCTGTAAGCATGCATGGCCTCGTCATCGGCCAGGAGGGCGGCATAAGCATCGGCATAGCGCTGCTGCTCGTCTGCCGTCATGGCCGTATAAGCTGCTTCGTCCATCGAAAAGGAGATGGCGTAGGCCTCCTCATATTCGGCATAAGCGGCGCTCACCGTGTCGCTGTACCCGTCAAAGCCGAGCAGCACCGACAAAAGGAAGGCAATACCCACCGCCAGGATGCTGATCAGAATCGCATCGAAGAGCCAGGCCGCCGCACGCTTATATACGCTTGCCTTCTGCAGATCGTAACCCATATCGCTCTCTCCCGAAAATCATGACATATCTATCTTTGTATACATATATTCTATCACATCTGTGCCGAAAAAGCCAGCCTTTTTTCGCAAAAACCGCAGGTTTTGCCAATCCGTTAAGCGGGCTCGATCTGCGTCAGGTTCAGACTCCGGCAAATGTGGTCGGCCGCCTGTTCGGGCGTGTCCATCTCTACCACATAGTCGCAGATTTCGGCGTTCAGTTTTTCCTTTTCGACGGCCATCAGGCGGTTGACCTTCTCCTCCAGCGGCAAGTCACGCTCGACCAGGGCGGTCACCAATGCGCGCTTGTCCCGCTTGATATAGAGGGTAATGACATTAGAAAAATGGGTTTTGAGCGCCATCGCGCCGCAGATGTCCATGACGGTCAGCACATGCCGGCCGCGGGCGAGGATCGACTCGACATCGGCCTTGCGCGAGCCGTAGAAATGGCCGGCGTAGTTGGTCGACTCAAACATCTCTCCCCGCTCGCACATGGCTAAGAAATCCTCGACCGAGACGAAGTGATAGTCGCGGCCGTGCTGCTCGTCTGCGGGGGGATCGGTGGTATAGCTGACCAGCTTCTCAAAACAGTCGGTGGTCTGGAACAGGCGGTGGGCAACCTCGTTCTTGCCGCTGCCCGACGGGCCGACCAGCACCACGATGCCCGGCTCGGTCAGCGAAGAGGGCTCTGCCTTGGCGCTGTAGCTTTCCGAGATGACCTCAACCAGCTTGAGAAATTCGTCATAGGTGTTGACCGCCAGCAGGCCTGTGGCCGTCTGATTCCAGGGGCGGCGCATCAGAATGGGGTAGCGGGCGTTGGATTCGTAGATATTGTGCAGGCCGTCATCGAAGAGGATGTCGACATCGATCTTATCCTTGCGCGACCCCATATAAATGTGATCGGCCGGGATCTCGGGGAACTCCTCGATAATCCGCTGGGCGCGGATGCTCATGAACTCGGGGTAGACCGAGGTAGAGACAAAAACTTCGGTCATGTCGGCCAGGCGGCGGACAAATTCCTTCGCCCCCTCAATGACCGGCTGATTCCGGTAAAATTCGGGGTCGCCGAAAAATTCAAAGATCGCATCGGCCCGTGTTCCCATCTTGCCCCAGCGGTCGACCTCGTAGAGCGAGAGCGGCGGGTCAAACTGGTATTTTTCGTTGGCCAGATGGATCGCGTAGGGCACGCACTCCATCAGCAGATCATCAATATCCAGTGCTGTGGAGAGCTTATGGGTTCGGTTCATCCTGTATCCTCATCTTTCGCGGCGCATCGCCGAGGGCAAAAATAAAGTAAACGGAAAACTACACTCCCCAACAAGGCAGAACAAACCGTAGTCAACCATTTACGTCGCCAAAAACGTTCTTTATCCACCCACTATTATAGCCCATTCCCTCCAAAAAGTCAATGGTTTCTCAACAATTCGTGTTTTTGCCAAAAAACTGCTGGATTTGTCAATTCGGCAGAAAAAAAACGCCCCGGTGCGCGGGCACCGGAGCGCAGATGATTCACTTTTCTGCGGCATGCGCGAGCAGCTCGCTCCACAGCGAGAAGCCGATGATCAGCGCGCCGCCGACAACCTGCGCCGGCGTGATGGGCTCGCCCAGCGCAAAGACCGAGATCAGCACCGCCACCAGCGGATCGATGTAGCTGAGGAGGGCCGACTCCTGTCCGGGCAGCCGGCGCAGGGCCGAAAAATAAAGGCAGTAGATCACGCCCGTATGCAGAACGCCGACCGTCAGCAAGGCGGCCCAGCCTGCCGCGTCGGGGGCGGCCAGATGGAAGCCGCCGGTCAGCAGAATATAGGGCAGAAGGGTCAGCGTCGCCGCCAGAAACTGAAAGAAGGTGCGCGGAATATCCTGCACGCCGCGGATGAACTTATTGAGCAGGATCACCGTGGCATAGAGCACCGCCGCGCCAAGGCCGAGCAGGATGCCGGCGGCATCCCCGCGTCCGACCGATGCAGGGGCAGTGATCAGCACCAGCCCCACCGTTGCGCAGACAAAGCAAAGGGTGCGCAGCTTCCCCAGACGCTCGCCGAAGAGGATGGGGCAGGCAGCCGTTACCAGCACCGGGGCGAAATAGTAGCTCAGCGTCGCCGCTGAGACAGTGGTGTAGCGGTAGGCCTCGAAGAGCAGGATCCAGTTCAGCCCCATCGCCGCGCCCGACAGAAACAGCAGGGGCAAGGCGCGGCCGCGCAGGCTGACCGACCAGCGCCGGCGGGTCATCAGCATATATCCGCCCAGCAGCAGCGTGGCCAGCAGGGCGCGCCAGAAGGCGATCTCGCCCGACGGCAGGTCAATGCGCCGCACAAAGAGCGCAATGGTGCCGAACACCGTCATCGACAGGATCAGCCAAAGCCGGGCTTTGCGGGTCTCGGACATCTCTCTCTCCCGATCAGCCGCCGAGGTAGGCCTTCTGCACCATCTCGCTGGCGGCCAGCTCGGCGCCGGTGCCGGTGAGCACGATGCTGCCGTTCTCCAGCACATACGCGCGGTCGGAGATGGCCAGCGACTTGCCGGCGTTCTGCTCGACGAGCAGAATGGTGGTGCCGTCACGGTTAATGTCGCGGATAATCTCAAACACCTGGTCGACCAGCAGCGGGGAGAGGCCCATCGAGGGCTCGTCCAGCATCAGCAGCTTGGGATGGCTCATGATGGCGCGGCCCATGGCCAGCATCTGCTGCTCGCCGCCCGAGAGGGTGCCGGCGATCTGGCTCTTGCGCTCGGCCAGGCGGGGGAAGCGGGTGTAGACCGCCTCAAGATCGGCCTTGAAGCCGGAGGAGTCCTTCATCGAATAGGCGCCCATGAGCAGGTTCTCATAGACGGTCAGTTCTTGGAAAATTCGACGTCCCTCGGGCACCTGGGTCATGCCGAGGTGCACGATCTTGTGGCAGGGGGACTGGGTAATATCCTTGCCGTCAAAGACGACCGAGCCGCCCCGCTTGGGGATCAGGCCGACCACGCTCTGCATGGTGGTGGTTTTACCGGCGCCGTTTGCGCCGATCAACGTGACGATCTCGCCCGCATTGACCGAAAAGCTGATGCCCTTCAGCGCGCGGATCACGCCATAGTATACCTCAAGATTGTTTACTTCAAGCAGTGCCATCGCTCAACCTCCGATATACGCGCGGATCACCTCAGGATCACGCAGCGTTTCTTTCGTCTTGCCCTCGGCCAGCACCGTGCCGAAATTCAGCACCGTGATGCTGTCGCACAGACCGGAGACGAATTTCATGTCATGCTCGATGAGCAGGATGGTCATATCAAAATGATCGCGGATGAAGCGGATGGTCTTCTCCAGGTCCTCGGTCTCGTGCGGGTTCATGCCGGCGGCCGGTTCGTCAAGCAAAAGCAGCTTGGGCTCGGTGGCCAGGGCGCGGGCAATCTCCAGCTTACGCTGCTTGCCGTAAGGCAGGTTGCAGGCGAGGTTGTTGCGCTCCTCCTCCAGATCGAAGATGCGCAGCAGCTCCTTGGCGCGCTCGCGCATCAGCCGCTCGGCGCGGAAATGGCGGGGGAAACGGAAGATGGCATCCCAGACGGTGGAGGGGTTGTCGGGCTGGCTGTGCAGGCCGACCATGACATTGCGGATGACCGTCATGTTGTTGAACAGACGGATATTCTGGAAGGTGCGCGCAATACCCTTGTGGTTGATCTTGTCCTGGCTGAGGCCGCAGAGATTCTCGCCGTCGAGGAAAAAGGTGCCGGTTGTCGGCTTATACACGCCGGTGAGCAGGTTAAAAATGGTGGTCTTGCCGGCACCGTTGGGGCCGATGAGGCCGTAGATCTGGTTCTTTTTGATGCGGATATTGACATCCTGCGCAGCCTTCAGGCCGCCGAAGGAAATGCCGAGATTTTTGGTTTCGAGGATATAATCTGCCATCAGCGCTTCCCTCCTTTTTCGCGGTTAGGATCCAGATTCTGCGCCTTGACGTCAACCGAGAGCACCTCGTTCATTTCGATCTTGGTGGGGACAACATCCCATTTTGCGCGGTCATCGGTCGGATGCTCGGGATCCTTGCGGTGCTTGAGCAGGCGGTCGAAGAGCGCGGAGAAATTGTACTTCTCACGGAAGCGCTTGAGGGCGGGTGCATTGTTGTAGATGACGATGATGATGAGGATCACCGCGTAGAGCAGATTCTGCAGCACGGCAAGGTCGCCGGTCAGCACGGTGGCCAGCTTGGTGTTGAGGAAGGTGATCAGCGCCGCGGCGATGATCGAGCCGTTGATGCTGCCCATGCCGCCCAGCACGACCATCACAAGGATCTCGATGGAGTAGTTGTAACCGAACTTGGCGCTCTGCACGGTGTAGTTCGAAAAGCTGTACAGCACGCCGGCGATACCGGCGAAGAAGGCCGAAATGGTGAAGGCCAGCAGCTTGTACTTGGTCACGTTGATGCCGCAGGCACGGGCCGCGATCTCGTTGTCACGGATAGCGGTGACAGCGCGGCCGTGGCGGCTGCGGATGAAGTTCTGGATGACGGCCAGGGTCAGCAGAACCAGCAGGAAAGCGAAAATGAAGAGGTAATTCTTGTTGAAGCGGGGGGTCTCCAGGCCCAGCGCGCCGCCGAAGCTCTCGGAAGAGGTGTTCTGGAAGAGCGACTTGACGATCTCACCAAAGGCAAGCGTGACGATAGCGAGGTAGTCACCGCGCAGGCGCAGGGCGGGGATGCCGATGATCACGCCGCAGATGGCCGCAGCCAGACCGCCGACGATCAGGCCGAGGATCAGGCTGAGCACGCCGTCGCCGATGACGGGCTCAAGCAAAACGGCCAGCTTGCCGCCGATATAGGCACCGACGCACATGAAGCCGGCATGACCCAGCGACAGCTCGCCCAAGAAACCGACGACCAGACTCAGCGACAGCGCCAGGATCACGCTGATGGCGATCTTCTCGAAGAGGAAGAGCATCGAGTTGTCGAAGCGGCCGCCGCAGAGGGCGATGATGCCGAAGATCAGGGTGAAGAGACCAATGACAACGTAGTTGATATAATGATTCCACTTGATCGACTTGAACTTGATCATACCTTCTCCCTCCGTTTCTTGCCCAAAAACCCGGTCGGGCGCACGAGCAGGATGATGATGAGGATCGAAAACTCAATGGCATCGGTGTAGGGCGCGATGGCCGTGATCTTGTAGGAGATGCACTCAACCACGCCAAGCAGGATACCGCCCAGCATCGCGCCGGGGATCGAGCCGATACCGCCGATAACGGCCGCCGTGAAGGCCTTGATACCCGGCATTGCGCCGAGGGTGTTTGAGATGCTGGGTGCCTTGAGCAGGTAGAACAGGCCGGCCAGCGCGGCCAGGGCCGAGCCGATGGCGAAGGTGACGGTAATGATGCCGTTCACATTGATGCCCATCAGCTGTGCGGCGCCCTTATCCTCCGAGACGGCGATCATGGCGCGGCCGAGGCGGGTGCACTTGACGAAGAGCGTCAGGGCGATCATCACCACAACGGTGATGCCCAGCGTAACCAGCGCCGAAACCTGCACATTCACGCCAAGGAACTGCACCATGCCGAACTCGTAGACGGTGACCATTTTGCTGGCCGAGCCGAAGATAATCTGCGCCAGGCTCTGCAGCAGGTAGCTGACACCGATGGCGGTGATCAGCACGGCCAGCGGCGAGGCCCCGCGCAGGGGCTTATAGGCGATTTTTTCGATGGTCATGCCCAGAAGAACGCAGAACACAACGGCGAACAGGATGGCCAGCAGCGGGTTACCCAGCGCCATCGAGACATAGATGACATAACCGCCGACCATGATGATATCGCCATGGGCGAAGTTCAGCATCTTGGCGATGCCGTAAACCATCGTGTACCCCAGCGCGATCATGGCGTAGATGCCGCCCAGGCTGAGGCCGTTGATGAGGGTTGATAAAATGACTTCCATACTTTTTCCTTGTCTCTGCCGATTTCCGCAGAGCCTTTTGATGAATTAAAACTGCATATGCCGGCCATTCGGCCGACATATGCAGTGATTCAGCTGCCTGAATACAGGGTTTTGTCCGCAGTTCAGTTGGCTTCCTTGATGATATATTTGATTGCGCCCTTGTTGACGTAACCGGAGGCCTCCCAGGAGATGTTGGAACCGGTAACGCCCTCGGCCAGCGTGTAGCCGCCCTGGAACTGTGCCATGAGGATGTCGCAGAGATCGGATGCGCTGATGGTTACCGAGATCTCGGCGCCCTCGTCGATGGCCTTCTTCATGGCGCCGTAGATGGCGTAGACACAGTCATAGGCAGATGCGCCGAACTGGTTGAGGGTCTCCTGGCCGAAGCGTGCGACGTACTTGTCGATAAATTCCTTTGCCATGCCGTCGGTTGCCTTGGAGTTGAAGTGGGAGAGCATGGTGATCTCCTGCGGGATGGTGGCGATATCGAAACCGGGGATGTTATCGATGCCGTCAAAGCCGTCGCAGCCGTAGTATACGGCCTTCTTGCCCACGATATCCTTGGCCTGGGTCATGAAGAGGGATGCGGGCGTGTAGTAGATGGGCATGAAGATGAACTCACATGCCTTGAGGGTGTCGATCTGGGTCGAGAAGTCGGTGGTATTTGCATCGGTGAATGACGTCTCAACGATGGTGATGGACTGGTCAAGGTTTGCCTTGAACTGGTCGTAGATGCCCTTGGAGTACGGGTCATCCGACTTGAAGAAGACGCCGATGGTCTTGCCGGCGTAGTTTGCGCTGACGAAGTCTGCGGCTACCTTACCCTGGTTGCCGTCTGCGAAGCACATCTGGTAACCGTTGGGGTTCTCGGGAATCTTGTCGCCCGAAGCAGAGGGGGTAAGGAAGAAGACGTTGTCGTCTGCCGACAGGTTCTTGAACTCCAGGCCGGGCGTGGTGGTAACGGTACCCAACGATGCCTGCATGCCGGCTTCCAGCATGGAGGAGTAGTTGGTGGAGACCTTCGTGGCATCATGCATATCGTCGGTAGCGATGAGCTTGAACATGACACCGTTCAGACCGCCTGCTGCGTTGATCTCTTCAACTGCCATCTGCGCGGAATTGGCGACGGCCACACCGTACATGGCAGCACTGCCGGTCAGCGGGCCGGACACGCCGAGAATAAACTCGGTATTATTCTCTGCATAGTTGACGCTGCCGCAGCCGGCAAGCAGGCCGAGGCAGAGGACAAGTGCGAGGAAGAATGAGACAAATTTGATGTTTTTCATACATAAACCTCCAAAAATGGCATCCGAATACCCATCGGCTTCGGATATATGCTTCAGTATACACCTTTTCGGGGGCGATGTCAAGATTTCTGTTCAGATTTCGGCAAAGATTTTTATGAATTTACCACGCTAATGCAAATCAAAGCGGCCGGCACAAATTTGTTTGACAGCTTACGACCGGCATGTTATAATGTAGATAATTCACCCAAAGAGGGAGTTTTCCCTCTCTGCACAAGGAGAATTCTATGAAACAAACCTGCTTTTTTGCGCTTGCCGCCCTGCTCTTTGTCCTCTGCCTGCTGAGCGGCTGTCAGGTCCCTTCCACGCCGCCCGCCGAGACAACCGCGCCGGTGACGGCCGCGCCTGTGACGGCCGCGCCCGAAACGGCTGCACCTGCCCCGTCTCCTCTGCAGCTGACCGGCGGCGAGCATACCTACACCATCGTCCGCGATGAGAATTTCCGCGGGGTGGGCATTGATGCGGCCGTCGCCCTGCGTGCCGCCCTCAGCGAAGGACTGGAGGAAGGGCTTGGCATCAAAACCGACTGGTACAAGCCGGGCACCGAGCCCTCGTTCGGCGAGTATGAGATCCTGCTCGGCGCCACCAACCGCCCCGAATCGGCCGCCCTGGCCGAGGGGCTGGGCATGTATGACTACAAGATCGCCGTGATGGGCGAGAAGCTGGTCATCGTGGGCGGCTGTGAGGAGGCGCTGGCCCATGCCGTGGCCCACATCCTGCGCCGTAATGTCCTCGCCGCAGATGAAGCGGGCAGCCTCTCGGTCGCGCGGGACTATACTTACCATTTCGACGGCGCCGACAGCCGTGAGGAATACCTGGCCAACCCCGATCTCTTCCTCTGCAGCTGGGTACTGAAGCTCGACGTTCCGGCCTGGATGACCGATTTTGCGGAGAAGATGGCCGCCTTCCGCGACGGTGACGGCCGTCTGCTCTCCGACATTCACCGCGCCGACCACATCTTCTACCCCGAAAACTCGCTCGAGGGCATCATCAGCTGCATCCAGATGGGCGCTGACGCCATTGAACTCGACCTGCGCAAGACCAAGGATGGCGTCATCGTGCTGATGCACGATGCATCGCTGCGCCGCACCACCGACTGGGCGAACAAAGCCGCCCGAAACGGCCTGCCCCTCTCCGATCAGGTCGCCGACTGGACCTATGCCGAGCTGCAGGAACTCCGCCTGCGCAAAAACGACGGCACCCAGACCGACTACTGCATCCCCACCTTTGCCGAGGCCCTGCAGGTCTGCCGCGAGCGCATCTTCCTGCATTTGGACATCAAGTACGAGGGCTGGACTTGGGAGAGTGACATCATTCCTCTGCTGGAAGAGACGGGCGCGTGGAACACCGTTATCCTGCCCGTCACTGCCTCGATCGTCTCGCAGGCCGATCTGCTGGCGCTGATGGAGGAAAAATCGGGGCTTCCTGTCCTGCACCGCTATTATCTCAATTTCAGCGTCCGCGCCAACTGGGATACCATCATCTCCCGGCT
>JAFWBJ010000083.1 GCA_017507145.1 Clostridia bacterium
TCCCATCAGACGCGCAGCTTCTTCAATTTTTTCATCTGCAAGTAAAATGTTTGACGCATCCCAAACCAGAGGGATCGCGCGCTCACCAATCGCCTTTTGCGCAGCAAATAACGATTCTGCCTTTCTTCCCGTTATCACAACCGTCACACCTTGCTCCGCAAGACGCTTGGCAATGGAAAACCCGATCCCGCGTGAGGCACCGGTAACGATTGCTTTTCTGCCGAGTATCATAAAAAACCTCCGTTTTTGTTTTTATTGTATACGGTATGGCATGCCAAAGCAATGTTTCAAAAAGCAGATTTGTTCTAAACGGACAAAACATTTGACTTTTTCAAGTCAATATGATATGATGATATCGTAAAAGGGGGCGGATTAGGATGAAAAACAATTTCAGTTTTTTGAAAAATGACGCTGTATTTTTTGAAGATTCCCTAAAGAAGGATTATCCGTATATTGCGAAAAAGCCAAGAAATCACGAAAGTCTTTTCTTTGTCAAAAAGGGCAAGCTTTTATATGAGAAGGATGATTTGAAAGCAGTTGTTTCGGAGGGACAGGTGGGATATATTACGAAAGGCTCTTGCGATGTCAGCGGAGCATATATGTGCGATGAGGTTTCTTATATTGCCGTGAACTTTTGCTTCGGTACAGAAGTCTTTCCGCCGGAAGGAAATTTGCCGTTCCAAACGCTTTGCTCGGACGGTCACCTGCACTATCCGTACAAGAGCCTCTTTAAAAGAGGGTTGGAGGAAAGCAGCCAAAAAGATGACGGCTCGGATTACATTGCCAACGGTGTGCTGATGGAAATCATCGGTTATTTGCACAAAGATCGCGATCTTTCGCAAATGGATATAAAAAAATACAAAAAGATCGAACGTGCCGTTGAATACATGAAATCTCACTGTGATGACGAATACTTTCGAATATCCGAATTATCTCGTATTTCTCAAATGAGTGAAAAGAATTTCCGAAGAATTTTCGGGGCGCTGTACGGACAAACACCGTATGCGTTTTTGCAAAAGCTCCGTGTCGAAAAGGCGGAAATACT
Organism: Clostridia bacterium; assembly: GCA_017507145.1. Classification (GTDB taxonomy): domain Bacteria; phylum Bacillota; class Clostridia; order Oscillospirales; family CAG-272; genus SIG693. Next base: position 1,046 of record JAFWBJ010000083.1, read on the forward strand.
CTTGCTGAATACGAATAAATCTGTTTTGGAAATCGCGCTCTCCTGCGGTTTTTCGGACGTGTACAGCTTTAGCCATTCTTTCAAAAGACACTTCGGTCTTTCTCCGCAAAACTATCGAGCATCAGCAAACAACGTATAGGATTTTCCTTTATATAAAAAGGGCAATATCAAACCGATTTTCCGAATGATATTGCCTTTTTCTTCGGGCGTTCGGGGCCGCCCCTCTGCCATAACCGCAAGACGCGCGAAAAGCAAAGAAAAGCTCCCCAAATCTTACGATTTGGGGAGCTTTTTGGCGGAGAAGGAGCATTGCAGCATTCCCCCAAATGCTTACAAATTTCTCATTGCTGACGTTGAAAGCAGGTGAAAAACAATGTGCTAAGCAAACCATATTCCCTCTTCCAATTCGCTGATACATTTTTGTATAGGGAGCTTCTTATTTTGACGGGATTAGACTTTAAATCAAATTAACGATAAACATTCCTTTTTTCGTTGAACGAACATAAGGTTACCACCATCTGATTTCCCGGTGAACCAGCTAAAAGTCAGAAACAGCATCCGTTCAGGATAACTGTTTCTGACTTTTTTGCTATTTAGCTGTACGCCACGCAAACGGGCACAGCGCAGCAACAAGCCATTTTATTTTGCATAAACCCGAATCCATTCGGTTTCGTGCCGCTTCCAGTCGATCGGCGGGAGCAGTTTGGTCCAGTCCTCGTACTTGTAGGTTTGCTCCTCTACCTCGCGGTCGCTTCTGGTGTATGCGTGGTAATTCGCAGCCTCAAGGAACTCATAATAGAACCAGGTATCGGGCGGATTGTCCGGCCAGTTGGTTAGATCCTTCTGCAGCAGGCCCTCATCGTCGACGGCACGGCGCAGCAGGCGGTTGACCATCGTCACCAGGCTGGCGCGGTTGATCGGCTCGTCGGGACGGAAGGTGCCGTCCGGGAATCCGATGACATAGCCGCGGGTGGCGGCAAAGTTGATGTATTCCTCTGCCCAATGTCCGGCTGCATCTTCGAAGGCCGCGGTGGTCTCGATCTGCCCAAACTTCTGGTCAAAGCGGCAGATGATAGTTGCCAGCTCAGCGCGGGTAATTGCCCGGCCCGGCTTAAACGTACCGTCGGGATAGCCCTCAAGCAGACCGCCGTTGGTCAGCGTGCAGACCGCGATGTAGAACCATTGTTCCTCGCTGACATCGGGGTAAATGCTGTTGGTGCTCCACATGGTCTCGCGCGCGTCGGCGGTCAGCAGGCGATAGAAGATCGTTGCAGCCTCGGCACGGTTCACAGACCAATCGGGATGAACCAAACCATCATCAAAACCAATGATATAGTTAATATGATCGGCAGTCAGCCACGGCAGATCGTTCTCGTCCACCGGCTCGTCAGGCTCAATCGGGCCGATCGGCGGCAGAATTGCGGGAATAACCTCGGCAGTAAAGACCCAGTCCACCTCGGCGATCAGAGCCTGCAGCTCATTTCCTGCCTCCGGCGCGATGCGCAGTGTTACGTCAACATTGGCCGATCCGCTGTCGGTAAAGGTACCGAGCAGAACTCCATCCGACAGGCTGCCGGTGATCTCTGTGCCGCCGCTGTTGACTGAAAACTCCACCCAATGGCCGTACGTTTCCGTAAGCTTGAGATAATCTGCATTGGGATTCTCGGCGCGAAGATGAATGCGGACACTGTCCTGGCCCAGATTGCGTGCACCGACGCAGATGCTTTGCGTCACGCTGTCGCCCGGCATCATTTTTTTGAGATCGGTAAACAAATCGGGCGCCGTGTTCGAGGCAAAGGGCCAGGCCCGTTCGAACACGATCTGTTGGGTATTGCCTTGATAAATTACCCCCGGTTCTGTCCCGGCTGCCGCCGCGGTGTAAACCACCGCACCGAGTATCAGAACAGTAGCCAGCGTGAGGGCGAAAATACGGCTCAGCTTACCTTTTTTCATCTCGCACCTCCTCATTTGCCGGGAATGAAGCCCCATGCTTCGATGACCGCCTGGGCAGGCTTGCTTTGCAGGGCCTCAGCCAGCACCTCGACCGCCAGGATGCAGCCCTCCGGCGCCATTCCTGTCGGCTCAACCAAAAGTGCGGGCGTTGTCCCCCCAGGGGCGATCGGGGTGCTGCAATAATAATAGCCATCCTTCATTTCCCATCCGACCACGGTGTAATCGCCTGCCGTAAGGGGCTTCAGACCATAGATCGAGCCGTTTTTTGTCCAGTTGGCAACAACGGCAACCCGGACATAGGCTTCGGTCGTGCCAGTGTTGGTGAAGGTATAGCAGCCATTTTGTTCATTGAGCACGCACTCGACCGATGTCGGCTGAAACAGGTTCACGACCGGTTCTGTTCGTGCAAGCAGAACAGCCAGTGTGCCGCCGACCGAAGCGGTCAGGATCAAGATCAGAGAGACAGCCAGCACGGTCGGCTTATGCCAGATTCGGTTTTGTTTCATCGTGCAGTCTCCTCTCAGTATTCCTTTCGTCGGTATCCGATATCGCCCAGCCAGCGATCAATTATCAGCCGCGGGATAAAGGACGCGGTCTGTGCCGCACCGCGCTGATCTTCCGGCTCGATCAGCAGCGTAACCGGGCTCATCCCGGCATAACGCCAGCTCCAGCCATCCTGCTCGGTGACGGTATAGATCCCCACCGGCAGATCACAGATCGTTGCACTCCTCTGGCCTGCCGGAATTGCGACTGTCAGCGAAACCGGAGACAGCTCGGCCGCCGTCGGTGTGCCGGCAACGGTGAAGAGCAGGCTCTGCTTGCCGACGCCGCCTGCGGTAATGGTCAAACTGCCGAGGAGCAGTTCAAAGCGCGCATAATATACCGCATCGCCGTGCCGTGCAGCCGCACCGTCCTTCTGCGGATGAATCACGTTTGCCGCGTCAACCCAGCTGGCGGGAACCGGAATTGTACACGCCGGGTCACGATACCAGCCGGCAAAGCGGTATCCCGCATCGGGGATTGCCGCCGAGGCTGGAGCACCGGTGGCCTGGCCGACGGTCTCTTCGGCAACCGAGACTTTACCGCCGTTCGAGCCGGCCATATAGCGGATGACAGCAGTCAGCTCGACCCATTCTGCGGTCAGAACAAGATTGCCATAACGCCCCGGCTCAACACGGCCGACCGCGTTGCCCAGCGTATCCCGCCAACCGAGGAACTGGTATCCCGGCCGAACGGGCGCGGGCAGATTTGCCCCGCTTTCGATGGTATACAGCGTCGGCTCACAGGGCGTTCCGCCGTTTGCAAGATAGGTAATCGTATAGGTGTTTGCTTTCCATTGGGCGACCAGTGCAGTATTGCCGCGGGTCCCGCGGGAAATCTGCGTAACCGGCCTTCCATCGGTCACCGAGACCCAGCCGGCAAAGGTGTAGCCATCCCGCACCGGCGTCGGCAGAATCAGACCGGTTTCCACCGTATAGGTCATATTGGGAATCGGACTGCCGGCTCCCGCATCGAAGGTTACGGTATACTCGACCGCCTTCCATTGCGCCATCAGCGACAGGTTTGTGCAGGTGCCGACCGGGATAATGCCGATCGAATTCCCCTCGGGAAGGGTCACCCAGCCGGTGAACATGTAGGCCTCTCGGGTCGGGGTGGGCAGGACCAAACTGCTCTCTACCGTATAGGTCATGGGCAGAAGGGGGGTGCCGCCTGCGGTGTTGAAGGTAACCGTGTAATCAATCGCCTTCCATTGCGCGGTGAGGGTAATATCGCCGGTCATCCCGCTGGGGAAAACCGAAAGGATTTGCCCGTTGAATGCCCAGCCGAGGAACTGGTAGCCCGGCTTACTCCAGGGCAGCAGGGAGGGCGCCTTTTCCGCGCTGTAAGTTTCCTGCCCAATCGCCACTAAGCCGTCCATATAGGTAACGGTGTATGGGATTGCCGTCCAGGCCGCATACAGGGTGTGTGTGCCCGGCGCGGTGGTATATTGATCGAGATAGCGTGCAGAGCCGTCGGTCCAGCCGGCAAAGGTGTAGCCGTTCTTGCTCGGCGCAGATGCCAAGCGGAAGGTATGGCTCGCCTCGGCAGAGGTGTGGCTCAGACTTTGATAAACGGTATCGTTTTCCAAGACAAGATTGAGCTGATACGAATACGTCGGCGCCGGAGGCGTAATCGGCGCTGCCGTCGTGACCGGCGCTGCCGTCGTGACCGGCGCTGCCGTCGTGACCGGCGCTGCCGTCGTGACCGGTGCTGCCGTCGTGACCGGCGCTGCTGTCGTGACCGGCGCTGCCGTCGTGACCGGCGCTGCCGTCGTGACCGGCGCTGCCGTCGTGACCGGCGCTGCTGTCGTGACCGGTACAGTCACGGTTTCTGGTACGACTGTCGTGACCGGTGTAGGGGAATTCTCCGATGCGGCGGGTTCGGCGGCCATGGTGTTGAGGGACACCGCGCCGAGGAAGGCACACAGGAGCAGCGCGCAGACATGTTTGCGTTTCATGTGAACCTCCTGTTAAAAGATTGGCCAGCCGTGAACGGCGGGGATGCCGTCGGCGGGGATGGGATTGTTGGCAGTCTGCACCGACTGGGCGTGGATGCGGACGACGACGGTGGCGTTCTGATACTCGTTACCCATGCTGAGCCCGGAGAAGGAGACCGACTCAAAGAGCGGCTCGGTGATCTCCCCGGCGGAGAGGGGGACATTGTAGTAGAACCAGCCGTCCGATTCGATCCAATTTTGGCCGGTGGGGGTGATCTCGACCACCGCAGGATCAAGCGCGAGGTCGTTGCCCTGCGCATCCCGAAAAGCGATGGTATATTTCATGCGGACATAGGCCTGCTCCTCGTTGCAGCACACCGAGACGACTTTGGAGACGGTGGAGGCGGGCATGACGGGGATGGGGGTGCCGGAATAGGAGGCAGCGCCTCCGTCGGCCTGCTGTTCCACGATGGAGATGTCGATTTTGCCGGTGGTGATGACGTTGCGGGAACGGGCGGCGGTGGTATAAGCGGCAAAGGTGCCAAGGCCGATGCTCGCAAGGACGATGACGACAAGGGCAGCGAGAAAGAGTTTCTTTTTCATATGTACACTCCTGTCAAGGAAGTCGGAAACGGCAAGCAAAAGGCGCAAACCGCGGCTTGTGCCCTTTGGTTGCCGCCCAACCCCCGAGGGGGTTGGGTGGCGGGGATTGCATTATTTTACGGTAGCATTTGCGATGTTCGAGGTCACCAGCGTGCTGAGGTTGTCAGCGGTAAGCGGTACACCGTTAATGGTGCAGTTCTCGAAGGTAACCGCTGCTCTCGGGTCAATTACATGACCTGTCGCAAAATCGCAGCCGACATAGGCAGTCGGTGCGTAGGGTCTGGAGAAGTTGTAGCCAGCACCTGCGCCGAACTTACAGTTAATGAACTCCGCATCACCCAGCGTAGCTGCATAGCTGGTCCAGCCGTTGAAGGTACAGTCGGTTGCGGTCAGGCCGTTGTTGGTGCCCTGGTCGCAGCTGATGGTATAAGTGGGGCCGTCAATGATGACGTTCTCAAGGTAAACACGCGAAGCATTGGTGCTGTTGTGATTGATAAAGATACCGCGGAAGCCAGCATCAATGGTAAGATTCTTGATCGTACCGCCAGTCGTATTGATGGCGCTGTCCCAGGTGGCAGTGGCATCGGGAACCGAGAGGGTGTTGCCGTCGCCGTCAATCACGCCGCCATTCGTCTGGTTGACGCCGGTCTTTCCGTAAGCATTGCTTTCGTCGGCATCTTCGGTAACGTCATCGGTCAGCACTGCATAACCGCCAGCGTCGAGCACGTCCTTCAGTGCGTCGCCGTCGGCTACATTCTGCGCGCCGCCCAGGTTGTCAACAATGTTCTGTGCATCAAGCGCTGCGAAAGCAGCCTCGCGGGTGTCAAAGCCGACCGTCTGGATAGCCTCGACCTTAACCGGAACCTTAAGCGTAGACGAAGCAACATTCGTCTGGTTCAGGTACTTGTCCATCGTGACGCTTGCCAGGCAGGCGGGCGTGACCTTACCGTGTGCGAGGGGAGTCTTATAGCCCAGGACATAAACCGTATTGTTATCGTCCTGATTGGTGGAAATCACATCCCAGGAATTCTTGTAATTCTCTGCCCAGTTGGGAATGAGTTCCTTGGGAACGGTAATGGTTACGCGAACATACGCATCATCGGTGGTGCTGTCATTGCGAACCGTAACCGCCTTGGTGATGGTCTCGCTGGGGAGAATGGTCCGACCGTCAAGCCAATCCTGATACTTACTCGTGTCTTCATAGCCATCCTCAAGCAGCGTAATGCCGATCGTGCCGACCGTAAACTCGTTGTCCGCATTATCTGCGTCGGTGAAGTATGCCATGGTGCCGCCGACAACTGCTACTGCGAGCAGGCCGAGGACAAGGCAAAGCGCGATAATTTTTGTTTTCATGATTATGTTCCTTTCCGAATTCTGCTGTCTAAATTGGGTGAAAAATCGAAGCTTAGTTCGCTGCGATACCGGACTTTACCGTGCCGGTTTCGCCCTTTGCTTGCCGCCCAACCCCCGTGGGGGTTGGGTGGCGGGGGAGATTATTTTGCAGTAACAGTCCACCAACCAGCAGACTCGACAGCCTGATAACCTTCAGCGACGAAAGCAGAGGGGTCAAACTGGAAGGTACCACCATAGATAAGTACGGTCGCACCGTCCAGCGCCTGGATAGGAGCTGTTCTGGTAGAAGGCTTGTGGAAGGTACCACCATTTACGATAACAGTAGCATTAGTGCCCTGGGCGCAAATATAGGATCCCTTACGGGTAAGATTAGTAGGGCTAAACTTAAACTCGCCACCATTGATGGTCAAGTGTCCAGCACCTTCTGCGCCAGCAACATAGAACACATGACGAGGATTCGTATTTACGCTATTGGTAGTTACACTACCGTCATTCCACACTGCAGTTCCCCATACATTAACACCACCGCCATCAGTCAAAATGTGCATCTCATTATAGACAGTTGTACCACCAATGGCAGTTTGAGCACCATATCCGGTAGTGTTGACGTCCAGTGTACCATCACTAATCTCAGCATCGCCTTCATTTACCAATGCCTTATCGGAAGTAAGCGTCTGCCCGTTAAAATTGATGTCCATGTCAACGCCTGCGGGAATCTCGATTCCTTCACCAGCAGGCAGTGTAACAGAGCCAGCCAATGTGAGAGATGCATCATCGCCATTACCAAGATTTGCAAAAGCATTCATAATATCTTCTGCGGCTCCAATGTTCCCCAAATCCTTTGTATGCTGTGCTGAATATGCTGCAAAGGCGTCGTTTGCATTGTTGAATCCTTCGGCCTGAATAGCCTCAGCATTAACAGTAATTTTGAAAGTACCGTTCATCTTATCAGCATGGGCACTGGTCAAACCGGTAGGAACAGTAAAGCTATCGAATACTACAGCCGTAGCTCCGGGAGCAAACAGACCGTTATTCGCAATATAGTTGTAAATATAGGTTACAGTATCTGCGGTAGCATCCTCGCTGACATTAGCAAGCGCCCAAACAGTCTCGTCATGCCCCGCAAAAATCTGGCCAAGATTTGCGCCAACACCGATTGCTGCCTTGAGAACGGAATAGTTGTTCACAGTAACATTTACACGCAGATAAGCGTTGGTGTCGCCAGTATTCTCTACAGTCGGATTCTTCGGATAGATTGCACCGGGCACAATACCAAAATAATCGTTAGTTTCAACTTTTTCATTTGTCAGCAGGTTAGTGGTGGGGTCCCATTTGTGCTCAAACAGGTCAATCTCAACATTACCGAACGTAAAGACATTCGTGACGGTCTCCGTATCGGTGAAGTACGCCATCGTGCCGCCAACAACTGCAACTGCAAGCAGGGCGATCACGAGGCACAGGGCTGTGATCTTTCTTTTCATGATCGTTTTCCTTTCAAAAATAAGTGTTTATGTACCCGCGTCATGCGTTCACATCAAAAATAGGGGTCTCGCCGGGGGAAGTACTCTCTGCTGTGTCAAGTCCGGAGGGGTCGCTGATTTTCGCCCAAGCTTCCGCAGGAGAAAATGTCACGTCGTTGCCGCTGTACAGCTGCACGGCGTAGGCTGAGAAGGTCAGCGTGGGAAGTGCTGCGCCCGGCTGTGTCAGGGCACTCATCATTTCACTGGTGATATGCTCGCTCACCTTGACTTTTTTCTCGTGAATCAGGTTAAACGCCTGATCAATGTCGCTCCGCTCGACCACGCGGTAGTACACATTCGGCGGAACCGGGTTGACTCCGTCGCCGGCAAGCAGCGTCCAGCCCTCGGTTACGGCATAATTGAGGTAGTCCCGGAAGCCGATCTGCGCATCGGTGTAGAAGGAGCCGGCGTCTTCGTCGATCTTCATGAACAGGTAGCAGGCCTCGCTCCCTGCCTCGACGATGACCGCGGGGTCCTGGATGGTCAGTTCCCACCCGGGAACCATCCGCAGCGAGTCGTCCCTGTCGCCGCGCAGCGAAAAGGTGCTCGCCGGCATTTCGGTCCTGACCTGAACCTTACCAACGGTAAAGACGTTGGTCACCGCCGGAGATGTATCCACCAGCCACGCCAAACTTCCGCCAAACGTTCCCCCGATGATCGTAATCACCGAGAGCAGCATAATCAGCGCTTTCGTCCTGACACTTCTTCTCTTCTTCCTCATCTTGTTTTCCTCCTTTCTTGCGTATTTGGGCTATTTCAAGCGCGCCAACAGAACAAGCACGCATGAAACTCACATGGAATCGCCGTCCTGCGGCGGACGCTGCTGCGGCTGCCGGCGCGGCTGGCGCGCAATCGGCTGCTGGGGCTGCGTCGGTGGCATCTGTTGAAATGCCGGCCGCGGGATCCGCTGCGGTGACATCGTCGGCTGCGGCGTGGGCTGCTGCGGCCGCATCGGCTGCTGCGTGCGCACGGGCTGCTGCGCCGGACGATTGACTGGCAGTTGCCGCGGGGCGGATCTCTGCGGCGGCGGGATTTGGCGGGATTTGGGGTTGGGTGCGGGTTTGGCCGGTTTGCGCGGTTTCTTGTCCTGCTCGCCCTCATTCGACCCGAATAGATCGGGCAGAAAGACAAGAATGAGCAGAATCGCGCCGACCGAGATGGCGACGTATGTCCCCGGCGGGTGCTGAATATAGCTGGCAAGATAGCCCAGCTTCGGAATCATGAAAACCGGCGAGCCGATCACATTTTTATAGTGGATCAGCGAGCCGTCCTCAGCCTCGTTTGCGTCGCCCTTGGTGCGGAAGCGGATCGTGGTCGGGTCGTCGGCGGCCGGCACAATCTCGACGATGCGGTGGGTTGCCACCGTCTCCGCGTCGAGCATGAAGGTGATGACATCCCCCACCTCAAGCTTAGCCGTGTCAACCGATCTGACGTAGATCAGCGAGCCTGTGGGGTACTTTGGCTCCATCGAGCCCGACAGCACCGTGAATACCTGAATACCGAACAGTCGCACGCCTACCAGCAGTACAGCCAGCAGCACCGATACCGCGACGATGACCGTGGTGAGGATATTCCATAGCTTCTTGATATTCTGATTCATGCAGTTTTCCTTTCGGAAGGATCGAAATTGGGTGCTCATGCGTTCGGCAGAACTGCCATGGTCCGGATGGTACACCTTTTATGCCGTTTATGTATTGACGGATTGAGGTTCCCGTGCTATAATAATTATAGATTTATCTGTGTTATTGGAACGGTTTTGCCACCTTTCAGCATGATTCTGCAGCTGGCACAAAAGGTGTACCTTTTTGAACAAAATATCCGCCAATATTCACAATTTGCCAAGTTAATAATTCACCACAGCACCGGCCGACAGCCGGTCATTTTTTATCCAGCGCTGAAATGTCGTGTGGGAGACGCCCAGCAGGGCCGCCGCACTCCGTCCGGACAGCGCACCGCTTTCCCATTGCTCGCGGACATCCGGATAATTCGACGGTCTCTCCATGGCAAAGCGCCCGCAGTGTACGCCTCTTTCGCGCGCCGCGTCAATCCCCTCGCGCTGCCGCTGGCGAATGAACTCCCGCTCCGTCTGCGCAACATAGGAAAGCAGCTGCAGAACAATGTCTGCAATCAGCGTACCGGTAAGATCGCGCCCATTCCGCGTGTCCAGCAGCGGCATGTCCAGCACGACGATGTTTACCTGTTTTTCTTTGGTCAAATGCCGCCATTGCTCCAAGATCTCATCATAATTCCGACCGAGGCGGTCTATGCTTTTGATGACGAGAATATCCCCCGGCTTCAGCTTCCGGAGCAGCATTCGATACTGCGGCCGCGCAAAATCCTTGCCGGACTGCTTTTCGACGATCATTCGTTTTCGCTCTACACCGAATTTCTCCATTGCATGAATCTGTCTGTCTTCATTCTGTTCCCTTGTGGAAACACGAATGTATCCATAAGTTTGCATGTTTATGCCCCCTTGCCGATAATGTTTTGCATATTCATATTGTACTGCTCATCTCCGAACTTAGTATGAATTATCGCCAACAACCAGCTACACATACATCCGCCAGAACAATTCAACTGCATAACAAAAAAATAGCCGGACAGTTTACCACTGCACTCCGGCTCATTTTGTTTTATTGCGTATGCTTTTGGGGGAATAAACAAATCCCCTTAGTGTAACACGGTAATTCTTTTATTTCACGTCTCTGTACTAAGGGGGATGTATTTTGTTTTGAAATTTTTCAACTTAGATATTGACAGGATAGCATGGATTAGGCAAAAGCGGCATGCTTCGAACCACTCATTAAACAAAAAAACATGCCCACAACATCACTGTTGTGGGCATGAGTGGCGGAGAAGGAGCATTGCATCTCACGTACACAACACAGAACAGCGGCAAAAATCAGAACAAATCCACCTTCTCCAGCAGAAATTCGATCAGACTGCAGTGAAAAATTCCATTCTCATCATAAAAATGATGCGGAATATCCATTCTGATGACAATCTTTTTAAAAAAATCACCCGTCAGAATCAATGAGCTGAGTTCAGACAGCGATTTAAGTTCGCTATCCATCTGGTACGCGGACTGGATATAAATTTTTTTGTCTCCGTGATTGACGACAAAATCAATTTCCTTCTGGGCATTTGCGCCTTTTCTTCGGTCCACCACAACGCCGACATCCACCGAATACCCGCGCCGGATCAAATCGTTATAGATCATATTCTCCATAATATGCCCCGGGTCGAACTGCCGGTAATTCAGCCGCTCATTGCGGAGACCGATATCGGTGTAGTAATACTTGTTCGGATAGTTGAAATAAGATTTTCCCTTAACGTCGTATCGCTTGGCCATACTGATCAGGAAGGAATCGATGACATGCTTGATATACGACGATACCAGTGTCGGATTCACCTTTTCCTGCTTCATGCTGGCGATCGAATTAGCGACGTTAGTAGGATTGGTCAGTGAGCCAACCTGCGATGCGAGGAAATCCAGAATATCGCCCAGCAGATCTTCCCGCTCAATTCCGTTGCGCTCGACAATATCTTTGATATACAGTTCTCCGTAGAGCGAGGAAAGATACTCTTTTTTGTCCTGTTCATCGGTCATCTGCAGGACACGCGGCATACCGCCGTAGAGCATATACTGGTCCAGTGCCTTTCGTTCGTCTCCGCCAACATGGGCGCAGAACTCGCCGAACGACAGGGGATACACCCGAATCTGCGTTGCTCTGCCGCGGAATTCGGTGGCAATATCGCTGGACAGCATTTTGGAGTTGCTGCCGGTAACGTACACATCGAGATTCTTATAGGCCTTCAGCTCGTTGAGCATATCGTAGATGCTGACCTCAATATTCCCATTCTCCCGATCGACCACTTTGGTGGTAAACTGCACCTCATCGATGAAGAGATAGAATTTTTGATCCTTTTTATCTGCAATGAGAGATTCGACGTATTCACACAGGGTAATGGGATTGCGGTATTTATAGTAGCGCCGCTGATCGAGCTCGATTTTGATGATCTGCTCTTCGGTTACGCCGTTCTGCCGCAGATAGTCGTAAAACAGCTCGAACAGAAGCACGGATTTGCCGCATCGCCGGATGCCGGTAATGACTTTAATTTCGCCATTCCACATATGTCGGAGAATGCGATTCAGATAAAAGCTGCGCTGGATCATCTTTTCACCTCTTACTTGCGACGTAACGGTCGTTACTTGATTATATTATAGCATATCAGAAAAAGAAATTCAAGTGGATCATGCAAATATATTCTTCTCCAGTGGGGAGATTTAATGATAAATCAATTCTACCCAATATCCGGTCAGCACATGAATATACTCCGCCAACCGGCGATCATCGCTCTCTCTGCCCGGGTAGCGCCGCCCATCCACATAGCTCACAGAATTCATCACAAAATGGATGTGCCACCGTTCATCCCGATGAATCCCGAATATGATCTGATAGCTGTCTGCAAAATACGTACAAATCGCGTAGGCCAGTTGGATGATTCTGCCGGTCGAGACAATCCGCGCCGATTCCTCTTCACTCAATGCATACACATAATGCACCACTTGCTGACCGTCAGGCTTCCCCCATATCTTCCGATAACGCTCCATCTGCTCCGCCGCGTGGTTCGGATCAACAGCCAGCCCCCCACTCGCATGGGCATGACTGTAGACATACTTGATCAAAGTGTGGGTAACGCCCGGTTTGGTATAATCTTGATTTACATGTTTAAGGCACGACATAATTGATGAAACTCCTCTCTCAATTGACTCCGCAGCGGTTCTTCCGCATGCTCCAACAGCGTTTGTATATGGCTCAGCGGCGTCAGCGCGCGTCTGACCCGCATCAATTCAATTTCCGGATTGCTTATGCCTCCGGCTAACAGTTGATTGATCACTTCACTTGTTGTGATCCCTCTCGCGTGCTCTGCCTCCAACACGGCAGATGCTTTTTCGTTTAATCTCACTGAGATTCTTTTGTTTTTTACCATCATGACTTTTCCTCCTAATCATGTATTACCATATGGTTAGGTCAGAAATAAAGAAATACAACACAAAATAAAGTCGGGAGCGCAAACTCCCGACTTTGTTCATTTTGCAAGCTTTGCTTGCTCAAGTACATATTGCTCGATTGCCAGACGCGGTATCTTCCACACACGTCCACAGCGGTATCCTTTCAGCTTGCCGCTGTTCAGCAGTTCGTAGATCGTGTTGTGCCCGATGCGCAGTGCCTCGCAGGCTTCTTCGACGGTCAGTAATTCTCCATAATCGTTGAACATGATTTCGTCCTCCCGGATTAGAATTACTTTTATGTTATATATCTTATATAGCATTATCTTTGTATGTTATATTCTATATAGAGTTATTATTCATCATATATGAATATTCCTCTCTTAGCATGCATTAGGCAAGAGCGGTGTGTGTCATACATTTCCGCTCTCTATTGGATAAGTTAGGTGTGTAGTAAAGAATAATCGCGCAAAATGCTTCTTTTTCCCGTTGAGCAAACAAACATAAGAGTAAAAAAAGAAAAAGGAGGCATGATTATGTCTAACTTACATACAAAAGAACAAATTATCGCTTTACGAAACCGCACTGCTCGCCCGGAGCGGGAAAACGCGTACTGGTCATCCGGTGAGTGTGAATTTCTGCGCACAATGTATCATGATGGAACGGGAATCACCGATATCGCCCTTTTGCTGCAGCGAAGCGAGACAGCTATCATGCAGCAGATTCTCAAGTTGGATCTGCCCGACCGGCAGGCCTATCCGATGCGGCGAAAGAAGAAACCGAAGTATCATTGCCTGTGCGAGCGATACAGACTGCCGGAGGGCGAATGTCCACGGTGTGGGTCCGAGGTAATGCCCAAAGCAGGCCTGAACGCATTGTAAATTGACATTGCGCGAAACAGTTTGGAACAGAAAAAATCAGGCAGTATATCGTCATGATATACTGCCTGATTTCAGATTACAAGCCCCTCAATCGCGTCATGACGTCACTGCCGCTGCGGCCGAAGTGGTCGTACAGCGCAATGTACGCCTGATACAACTTCTCATACCGTGCGCGATTGTTCACATTGGGGAGGTTGCTTACCGTACAGGGCACAGCGAGTTTCTTTGCTGCCTCCTTCACCGAGGGATACACCCCCGCCGCAGCTGCCGCGTACACCGCACTGCCGAGGGCAGCGGCCTGCGTTATTTCGGCAATGCGGATCGGCTTGCCCAGCACGTCGGCGAAGAACAGCATCATGGCCCAGCAAGACGAGTACGACATGGTCTGCATTCGCCTAAAGGATCATATTACTGGGCTCATCACGCAGGGTCTTCTGCTTGATCTGAATGAGATCGCGCTGCTGGATCTTTCTCAGCCTTACTATGACCAGAGTGCCATGGAAACCCTCTCGCTTGGCAACAAGCTTTACGCCGTTACCGGCGACATGCTGATTATGGACAACGATGCTACCCGTTGCACGGTTTTCAATGCAGACCTTTTCGAGAAGCTTCAGCTTGCCGATCAAGTTGGCGGTACCCTCTATCAGGCAGTCAAGGACGGCAGATGGACGCTGGACATGTTGGAGCTCTGCTCTCAGGCTGCAGTTTCCGATCTCAACGGTGACCAGGTGATGACCTACCAGGACGACCAGTGGGGTCAGGCCAACGAGGTCTTCAACACTTTCGGCTTCCTGAATGCAGGTGGTATTTTCACCTTCGAAA
>JAFWBJ010000084.1 GCA_017507145.1 Clostridia bacterium
GCCGTTGACGGCGTGGTGACGCTGAAGCATGTCCGCCGGGATCAGAAGATTTCCGTCACCTTCGAGAAGCTCCCGTGGGTGAATCCGTACATCGATGTTCCCGCCGACGCGGCATATCTTGATGCGCTGGCATATGTCTGCGAAAGCGGCCTGATGAACGGCATCAGCGCCGACGGAACGCTGTTCGATCCCGAGGCAAGCATGACCCGCGCGATGTTTATCACCGTGCTCGGCAGATTGGCAGGCGTTGGCGATGAGTTCATCGGAGCGCTCGGCTTCGCCGATGTTCCGGCGGATGCATACTATGCACCGTACGTCGGCTGGGCGAAGTTCGCAGGCATCACAAGCGGCGACGGTACGGGCAATTTCGGCTCGGACGATGCGCTGAGTGTGGAGCAGGCGGTCACATTCCTCGCCAGATACCGTGCACATATGGGCTATCCGGTTGAATCCGACGCGTCTCTCTCCGGCTATACCGATGCGGCAGATATCTCCGCATGGGCGGCCGACGCGATGGCGTGGGCAGTCGGAAACGGCATCTGCATCGGCGAAGACGGCAAGCTGAACCCGCACTCTAACGTAAGCCGGGCGATGGCTGCGCAGATGATCTTCGCATTTGTGAATGCGTTCGGCAAATAATCAAACATAACAAAGCCGCTCTGCTGTCCCTCCCGGGATGACAGAGCGGTTCGTCTGCATATAACCACAGCGTTCGCTTATGTTAATGACATTGTTTTTTCCGGTGCATCTTTTTTGTATGCACTCTCTCCCGCCGCAAGGCGGAGTTCATCACGAAGTGATTTCATCGGTGATGCGTTTATTAAAGAGCTCGGCAGGAATTGTTTTATCTCTTTGAATTCGAAATATAAGCCGATTCCATTGCTTGCTGATGACAGTGTATATTGCTGCGGCAAGGTTCTTGGTATTGTGGATGAGTATGACGGATGAAAAAAACAGCAAAACTCCAGGAAGCCGATGTTACGGTTGCTTGGAATTTTAACAGACAAGCAATGACAGGCAAATAGCTGTCATTGCTTGTTTTTTCTGTTTGCTTCCATTATTTCAAAATCACAACTGTGATACAGACCATAAACGTTGCCCCAATAAGAGTGTTCAGTAAAATGCCGCATCAAGGCGCCCCCATGCTATTTGGCACGGATCCGTTGTACTCCTCATCCGGAAACAGGAAAAGTGCCGCCCATGGAGGGCGGCACTTAGGGTAAGTTGCTTTGTCTTGATCAATTTTCCTGCAGGATCAGTTTACGATACCGGTCAAACGAACGTAAATCTCGGCCGTTACGGTTTTGCCGGTAGAATCTTTCACCTCGACCTTAACTCGATAATCTTCCCGCGGAGCACCATCTGCTTTGTAACTCGATGCCTCAGAAACTTTTTCCCACTCATAAGACTTGGTATTCCAAATGTACCTGTAGCGATACCATGTGTAGGTGTACGGGCCTACGCCGCCGGTAACGTTGGCGGTGAGCGTTTCTGTTTCCGTATGATAGAACGTAATTTCCGTTTCACCGTTATTGATCTGTACCGAAAGCGGCTTAACGGTAACGCTTACCGTTTCCGTTGTCACGGTGTTTCCTGCACTGTCTGTTACCACACAATGGTATTTGGTTCTTCCACCGTCATTCGGTGTGCAGGAGAGCGTATTCGAACCTTGACCTTTATGACTTGCAGACTCGCGGATTCCGCGCCAGGTTTGGCCAACCAGACCCTCCCATCTGTACGTATATGGTGCTTGGCCGCCGCTTACTTCCACGGTGAAGCGCACCGTTTCTCCTGCCTCAACCGTAACATCCGTAGGCTGAACAATCTTGGCAGTGAGAGGAGCTGCTTTGACCGTAATGGTGGCAGCACCCGAGATCACTTCCTGACCGCTCGCATCCTTGATTACGCAGCGCACGGCGACAATACCGGCTTCGGTCGGTGCACAAATCAGGGCGTTGGTACCCTGACCGAATACTTGTGCGGAATCCCGGAGGGTATTCCAGTTGTTTCCGACCAGCGTCTGCCATGTGTAGGTGTATGGCGCTTTGCCTCCGCTTACTTCCACATAGACGCCGGAATTTCCACCGGTCTCCAAGGTTGTATCCATAGGCTGAGAAGTGATGACAAGAGGGGTCACTTTGGCGTTGACCGTAAGGGTAGCGGTATCGGAGATGACTTCCTTGCCGTTTGCGTCCCTGATTACGCAGCGCAGCTTGACAACGCCCTCGGGCATCTCCATACAGAGAAGTGTGTCTTTGCCTTGCCCTAGGATCTGCGGTCCGAAGAACTGGATCTGCTCCGGGATATCTCGCCAGTTGCGTCCGGACAGCGTCTGCCATATGTAGGTATAAGGCGCTTTTCCTCCGCTTGCCACCACCTTGAATAACGCCGGATGACCTTCCGTTATTGTGATGCTTTGGGGCTGGCTCTTAATGGAAAGAGGTTCAGTTGCTTTTACGGTAATCGTTGCCGTATCCGACGTTACGGTATTGCCGTTCGCGTCCTTGACCACGCAGCGGACACGGGTGCTTACGGGCGACTCCGTCTTGAAGTTAAAGGTATCCGTACCCTGTCCCGAATTACCGGAGCCATTCTGGACGGCGATCCAGTTGCTGCCGCTGGGCATCTGCCAGGTGTAGGTGTACGGTGCCTTACCGCCGCTTGCCGCTACGGTAAAGGTTGCCGTTTCGCCTGCTTCTACCGTGATGCTCTTGGGATGCGTCTTGATGGAGAGCGGAGCTGCTGCAGTCTTTACGGTAATCGTTACCTCATCCGAGGTTACCATATCCCCATTCGCGTCCTTGACTATACAGCGAATCTTAGCTGTACCGGGTTTGTCATGAGTAAAGGTAAAGGTGTTCGTACCCTGACCCGAGTAATTGCTGTTGTTTTGGACAGCGTACCAACTACCAAGCGAGCTGATCGTCTGCCATGTATAGGTGTAAGGCGCTTTGCCGCCGCTTGCCGCTACGGTAAGCGTTGCCTTCTGTCCTGTCGCAATCGTGACGCTCTTGGGCTGGGTCTTGATTACCAGTTCCGGTCCTTTCCTCACGGTAAACGTTACCAAATCCGCTGTGACGCTCATTCCGTTTGCATCCGTGACCTGACAGACAACATCCTTGCTTCCGGCACTAAGCAAAGTGCAGGTAAGAGTGTTCGTGCCCTGGCCTTGGTATTTAGCGATATCTTGGTAATTAGAGGAATCGTTGAGGATGACCCAAGCTTTGCCTGAACTGTGACGCACCATCCATTTGTAGGTGTAAGGTGCTTTGCCGCCGCTTGCATTCACGGTAAAATTCACTTTCTGTCCGGGCTCTGCCGTGACGTTCTCGGGAGTGATGCTCGCTTGCAGACTGGCGACTCTGACTGCCTTTTCGAATGTCTTCGCTGTCTCCGCGTACAGCGGATTCGCATTATCCGGCAAATAGGAAATCTTCAGACCATAATACCCCTCTTTCAATCCGTTGGTGTTCAGTGTGAATTTCAGAGAGTTGTTTTCTACCGCCACGCCGTTGAAGACTTTTACGACCTTTCCGCTTTCGTCGATGACTTCCACGTCTGCGCTGCCTTCAACCGGATAAACAAACTTAAGGTCCTTTACCTGCGATCTGCGCTCGTTGGATACACCGTTCCATACACCGGTGAAATCAATCTCAAGATCAATCGTGTTGTTTTCGGGGGATGGGATATGTTTGCCGAGAGCAATCTCAGGTGCGAAGCCCTTGAAAAGCTTA
>JAFWBJ010000085.1 GCA_017507145.1 Clostridia bacterium
AAAATCCCATGCAGGAAAGTTTTAGGCAGGGAAGGGGGTGTGGGGGAGGGGAGGCCTTTTTCAAAAGGTCTCCCCTCCCCCACGGTCTTACCTCACCAACCATTTCCGCAAATACTGCCCGGTAAATGACCCAGGCACCTCTGCAACCTCCTCGGGGGTGCCGCGTGCGATAATCTCGCCGCCGCGGTCGCCTCCCTCGGGGCCGAGGTCGATGATATAGTCGGCCGTCTTGATGACGTCCAGATTGTGTTCGATGACAAGCAGTGTGTTGCCGCCCGCGCAGAGCCGGTCGAGTACCTCGAGCAGCTTGGCCACGTCGGCAGTGTGCAGGCCGGTGGTCGGCTCGTCGAGAATATAGATAGTGCGGCCGGTCGAGCGGCGGGCAAGCTCAGTGGCCAGCTTGACGCGCTGCGCCTCGCCGCCCGACAGCTCGGTCGAGGACTGGCCGATCTTGATATATCCCAGCCCCACATCATAGAGCGTCTGCAGCTTGCGGGTGATCTTGGGCAGACCATCGAAGAAGGAAAGTCCCTCTTCCACCGTCATCTCCAGCACCTCGTAGATATTCTTCCCCTTGTAGCGCACCTCCAGCGTGTCGCGGTTGTAGCGGCGTCCGTGGCAGACATCGCAGGCGATATAGACGTCAGGCAGGAAGTGCATCTCGATCTTCTTCACGCCGTCGCCCTCACAGGCCTCGCATCGGCCGCCCTTGACGTTGAAGGAGAACCGACCCGACTTGTAGCCCCGCGCCTTCGCATCCGGCGTCTGTGCGAAGAGCTCGCGAATGTCGGTGAACAAGCCGGTGTACGTGGCGGGATTGGAGCGCGGTGTGCGGCCGATCGGGGACTGGTCGATACAGATAACCTTGTCCAGATGCTCGATGCCTTCGACCTTTTTGTGCCGGCCGGGGAAGGTGTTGGCGCGGTTGAGCTTGTCGGCCAGCACCGGGTACAGGATGCCGTTGACCAGCGAAGATTTGCCCGAGCCCGATACGCCGGTGACACAGACAAAGCACCCCAGCGGAATGTCAACGTCCAGGTCCTTGAGGTTGTTCATCTGCGCACCTTTGATGCGCAGAAACTCCCCGTTGCCGGGCCGGCGATGCTCGGGGACCGGAATGCGGCGGCGGCCGGCGAGATAGTCTCCGGTCAGCGAGCCTTCGGCCTGCATAATCTCGGCCGGCGTCCCGGCTGCCACAACTCTGCCGCCGTGCACACCGGCGCCCGGCCCGATATCTACGATAAAGTCGGCCGCTTCCATCGTTTCCTCGTCATGCTCGACCACGATGACCGAGTTGCCAAGGTCTCGCAGCTGCTTGAGGGTGGCAATCAAGCGCCCGTTGTCGCGCTGGTGCAGGCCGATGCTGGGCTCGTCGAGAATGTAGAGCACGCCTACCAGTGAAGAGCCGATCTGGGTAGCCAGGCGGATACGCTGAGCCTCACCGCCCGACAGCGAGCCGGCGCGGCGGGCGAGGGTGAGGTAGCCAAGGCCGACACTCACAAGGAAGCGCAGACGTGCGCGGATCTCTTTCAGAATCTCACGTGCGATCATCGCCTCGCTTTCGGTCAGCGTCAGCGATTCGACAAATTCAAGCGCCCGTGCGATGGAGAGCTGGCAGAAATCATCGATGCCAAGCCCGCCAACCGTGACGGCCAGCACATTGTCGTTGAGCCGCTTGCCGTGGCACTTGGGGCAGGGTGCTTCTTCGAGGAAGGCGTCGTAATAGTCGTTGCCCGACTGATTCAGTCTCTGCTCCATCATGGCCATCAAGCCGGGGAAGGGGACGGTCTGATGGTGCGCCGCCCCGCCGAAGAAGCGGGTAATGGTGTACTTCTCGTCGCCCGATCCCTCGAAAAGCACGCGGCGTGCTTCCTCCGAAAAATCGCAGACCGGCATGTCCAGCGTGAATCCGAAGCGGCGGCCAACCGCCTCAAAAAGCGGCCCGTTCCAACTCTCCTCCTCCAGCGTCTTGAAGCCGTTGACGGCAATTGCTCCCTCGCGCAGTGACAGCGTGTCATCCGGCAGAATCTTCTCGCGCGAGATGCGGCGCAGAACGCCAAGCCCCGCACAGTGCGGGCAGGCGCCGGCCGGATTGTTGAAGGAGAACATCCGGGGCTCCAGCTCGGTGAAGGAGATACCGTGTTCCTCGCAGGC
Organism: Clostridia bacterium; assembly: GCA_017507145.1. GTDB lineage: Bacteria > Bacillota > Clostridia > Oscillospirales > CAG-272 > SIG693. The sequence continues at coordinate 2,155 of JAFWBJ010000085.1, forward strand.
ATACTTCTGCGAGAATGCCATTTCCTCCCCCTCTCCCTCGCGCGGGACCGTGAGGATGATTAGGTTGCCATCGGTCAGCGCCAGGGCCGTCTCCACCGAGTCGGACAGGCGCGACTGCAGATCGGCGCGCATGACCAGACGGTCAACGACGATCTCGATGCTGTGCTTTTTGTTCTTGTCGAGCGAAATGGTTTCACTCAGTTCCCACATGTTGCCGTCCACCCGGACGCGGACATAGCCCGACTTGCGGGCGCTCTCAAACACTTTCTCATGGCGCCCCTTTTCGGCACGCACCACCGGCGCCAGGACCATGAACCGCGTTCCTTCAGGCAGCATCATAATGCGGTCGATGATCTGGTCGATTGACTGCTGGCGAATCTCCTTGCCGCAGACCGGACAGTGCGGAATACCGATGCGGGCATAAAGCAGACGCAGATAGTCGTAGATCTCGGTGACCGTGCCGACCGTCGAGCGCGGATTCTTTGAGGTCGTCTTCTGGTCAATCGAAATCGCGGGCGAAAGCCCCTCGATCGAATCAAGGTCCGGCTTGTCCAGCTGACCCAAAAACATGCGCGCGTAGGAAGACAGCGATTCGACGAAGCGCCGGTGTCCCTCGGCATAGATCGTGTCAAAGGCCAGCGATGACTTGCCCGAGCCGGAGAGGCCGGTAAAGACAACCAGCTGATTGCGCGGGATCGTTACATCGATATTTTTAAGGTTGTTGACGCGCACACCGCGCAGGATAAGATCGGTCTGCATATTGTTCTCCGTTATCGTATATCGTAAAATTCGGTCGGCTTCACGCCGCCGCAAAGAGAATAAACCCAATGGTGTTGATGGCCAGATTGGCGCAGAGATGGACCAGCCACGACGGCCAGATGCACCGGGAGGCCTCGTTGAGCCGGTTGAAAATCCACCCGCCCACAAACAGGGCCGCCAGAATCAGCGCAATCAGCGCAGGAGAGCCCCAGCCGAACATCATGGCAATATGATACAGCGCAAACAGCGCCGCACTGAAACCGTGCGCCAACCACCTCGGCGCCCCGTCAAGCAGGCCGAGGAAAAGAAACCCGCGGAAGAAAAACTCCTCCAACAGCGAGTTGACAAACGAAATGTAGAGCGCCACAAAGGCAAAATTCGCCCCCGTTACGCCGACATTTTCGGTCAGCGCGCCGGTGATGGCCGTCAGATCAAAGAACCGCCCGAGCGTAAAATAACCGCCCAGAATCACCGCCAGCACACCAAGCCCCAGCCAAACCGCACGGATAAGCGCCCGCCGATCCGGCCGAAACAGCCTCGGCAATGCCCGAAGTGCATCCCGTGCACCAAATGCCGCAGCCGCCACCGGCAGCACCAAAAACAGTGCCATCTTAACCGCTGACTTCACCCAGTACCCAGGCTGCCAAAGCCCGTCCACCAGCGCCATCGCTGTGCAGCCCAAGAGGCCCGCGAGCATAATCACCCAATGCTTTTTCGTCATCTTCATTTCTCGATATCCCTAACTCAAAACAGTTGTATGAAAGTTTTTGAAGAGTCCAGAGGGACTTTTTTCAAAAAGTCCCTCTGGTGGGGTCTGGGGCAAAGCCCCAGTTCTCTCACCCCTTCAGCGCCTTAATCCTGTCACGCAGGAAGGCGGCTTGCTCAAACTCAAGCTTCCGTGCCGCTTCCTTCATCTCTGCGGTCAGCTGCTCGATCAGCTTCTCGCGCTCGGCGGCGGTCAGTTTGGCCTTGGGCTTGGCCGCCAGTGCCGTCTTGCCCTTATTCCCCTTCTTGCGGTCATCTTCACCGCGGCCGATGTCAATGACATCGCGAATGCCCTTGATGATGGTCTTGGGCACAATGCCGTGCGCGGCGTTGTAAGCCGCCTGAATTGCCCGGCGGCGGTTGGTCTCGTCAATGGCCGCCTGCATCGAGCGGGTTACCTCGTTGCCGTAAAGAATAACTTTGCCCTCGGCATTGCGCGCCGCACGGCCAATGGTCTGGATCAGCGACGTCTCAGAGCGCAAAAGCCCCTCCTTGTCGGCATCCAGCACCGCCACCAGCGACACCTCGGGAATGTCCAATCCTTCGCGCAGCAGATTGATGCCGACCAGCACGTCAAAGACCCCCATGCGCAGATCGCGGATGATTTCCATGCGCTCCATCGTGTCGACGTTGAAGTGGATGTACCGCACCCGAATGCCGGTGTTTTCCAGATATTCAGTCAGATCCTCGGCCATCTTCTTGGTCAACGTGGTGACCAGTACGCGCTCCTGCTTCTCGACCCGCACGCGGATCTCGCCCAGCAGATCGTCCACCTGGCCGTCCACCGGACGCACCTCCACCTCGGGATCAAGCAAGCCGGTCGGACGGATAATCTGCTCAACCGTCTGCTCGCCGTGCTCCTTCTCGTATGCGGCGGGGGTCGCGCTCACAAAGATCGCCTGGTTGATTTTCGACTCAAACTCCTCAAAAAACAGCGGCCGGTTGTCATACGCCGAAGGCAGACGGAAGCCGAAATCGACCAGATTCCGCTTGCGCGCTGTGTCGCCGCCGCTCATGCCCCGCACCTGCGGGAGGGTCACATGCGACTCGTCCACAAACAGCAGAAAATCATCGGGAAAATAATCCAGCAGCGTGTACGGCGTCGAGCCCACCGGCCGCCCCGCCAGCACCCGCGAGTAGTTCTCGACCCCCGAACAGAAGCCGATTTCGCGCAGCATCTCAAGGTCGTATTTCGTCCGCTCCTCAATGCGCTGCGCCTCCAGCAGCTTGTCATTGGCGCGGAAATAAGCCACGCGCTCCTCCATCTCGCGCTCAATCTCCTCCAGCGCCGCTTCGCGCTTGGCGTCAGAGACAGCGTAGTGCGTCGCGGGGTAGATCGCAGCATAGTTCAGCTCGCGGATCAACTCGCCGGTGAGGGTGTTGATCTCGCTGACCCGGTCGATCTCGTCACCGAAAAATTCTACGCGAATGGCGTTCTCGCCCGACGACGCGGGGAAAATTTCTACGGTGTCCCCGCGCACGCGGAACTTGTCGCGCACAAAATTGATGTCGTTGCGCTCATAGCTGATGGCGATCAGCCGCCGGATCAGCGTGTCGCGTGACATCGCCATGCCCGGCCGCACCGCCAGCACCAGCGCGCGATACTCCTCCGGGTCGCCCAGCGAGTAGATGCAGGACACCGACGCCACGATGATGACATCCCGCCGCTCGAACAGCGCGGATGTCGCGCTGTGGCGCAGTTTGTCAATCTCGTCGTTGATCAGCGCGTCCTTTTCGATATACATATCTTTGCCCGGAATATACGCCTCGGGCTGGTAATAGTCATAGTAAGAGACGAAATACTCCACCGCGTTGTCGGGAAAAAATTCGCGGAACTCGGAGCAAAGCTGAGCGGCCAGCGTCTTGTTGTGTGCCAGCACCAGCGTCGGCCGGTTGACCCGCGCGATGACGTTGGCCATCGTAAAAGTCTTGCCCGAACCGGTGACACCAAGCAGATTCTGCATCCGCATCCCCGCCTCGACGCCCGCGACGAGGGCATCGATGGCCTCGGGCTGGTCGCCGGTGGGGCGGAAATCGCTTTTCAAACGGAACTGATTCATGTCAGCATCTCCGTCTTTGGGGATGCATAAAAACTGCGCGCGTCAAAGGCCGGGAGCGCCGCCATGCGGTCATGGTGGTTCTCCTGCATGAGTATCGGCGTAGCGCGGTTGCCGGCGATGATGAAATGCTCAAGCAGTGGAATGCCGGCCATGTCCAGCGCGGCGGCAAGCTGGCGTGTGGTAGAGAGATCATCCCCGGAGGGAATCGCGATCCCGCCCGGGTGATTGTGTGCCAGAACCGCGCAGTTTGCCTTGGCGGCAATGGTGCGCTCGATCAGGGTGCGCACCGAGACCACAGCCGAGCTGATCGAGCCGCGGTGCAGTTCCTCAAATGCGAGCAGGTTCATTTTCCCGCCGAACAGCAGAAGCGTAACCGACTCATAATCGATACCGATGTAGTGGCGGATGAGCAATTCTTTGATCTTGTCGGCCGTATCGTAGCATTTGACCGGTTCAGCTTCGGCCATGAGGTAAGCCTTGGCCAGCTCGGGGATCAGCTTGAGCAGGGAAGCGGTATGTGCACCAATGCCGGGGACGGCCATCAGTGCCTCGCTGTCTGCATCGCAAATACCGGCGATCGAGCCGAAGCGGCGGATGAGTTCATGGGCAAGGAGATTGAGATCGCCTTGCGGAATAGCATAACAAAGCAACAGTTCAATCTGCTCGTGTGGCTCCAGACTGGATAATCCATAGGTCAGTGCGCGGTTCTTCAGTCTCTGACGGTGTCCGATATGCGGGTTCTCTGACATTGTGGTGTCTCCTTATGCGATAAATATACATATGTATCTTCATTATATCACGTCAGATGCATGATGTCAAGAAAAGTTTGTTCCGATAAAGGAAATAATTTTTGTTGAAAAATCGCAGAAATTGGCTGTAAAATTTCAAAAAAGGAACCGATTGGTTGTTTTGCACAGTGCATACCCGTCTGCGGCCGATAAAGTTTTTTTGAAAATTCTCACTTTTCCCTTGATTCCTGCGCGAAAAATCGGTATACTATTACTATATGCATATTTCGATCATTTTTTCGGAGGAACGCTTTTTATGAACAACAAACTTAACCCCATCTCCTCGTTTGCCGGCATTGAAGGCCCTGTGCTGACCATCGTCATGGACGGCATCGGCATCGCACCCGCCTGCGCCGGCAACGCTGTCACCGAAGCCTATACCCCCACCCTCGATCGCCTCATGAAGAACTACCCCATGGTCGCCCTCAAGGCACACGGCACCGCTGTCGGTCTGCCCTCTGACGATGACATGGGCAACTCCGAGGTCGGCCACAATGCCCTTGGCGCAGGTCAGGTCTTCGCACAGGGTGCCAAGCTGGTCACCCAGTCGATCGAGACCGGCAAGATGTTCGCGTCCGACACCTGGAAGACCCTTATTGCCAACGTCAAGGCCAATGCCTCCACCCTGCATTTCCTCGGCCTCTTCTCGGACGGCAACGTCCACTCTCACCTCGATCACCTCAAGGCCATGCTCAAGCAGGCCAAGGCTGAGGGCGTGGCCAAGGTCCGCGTCCACATCCTGCTCGACGGCCGCGATGTCGGCGAGACCTCGGCGCTTGAGTATGTCGAGCCCTTCGAAGCCTTCCTCGCTGAGCTGCGCGATGGCAGCTTCGACATCAAGATCGCCTCGGGCGGCGGCCGCATGAAGATCACCATGGACCGCTATGAGGCCGACTGGAGCATGGTTGAGCTGGGCTGGAAGACCCACGTCCTGGGTGAAGGCCGTCAGTTTGCCTGCGCCGCCGATGCCATCAACACCTACCGCGCTGAGTACGGCGTCATCGACCAGGATCTGCCTCCCTTCGTTATCGCGGAGGACGGCAAGCCTGTCGGCACCGTCGAGGACGGCGACAGCTTCATCTTCTACAACTTCCGCGGCGACCGCTCTATCGAGATCTCCAAGGCCTTCGACGACGCCGACTTCACCAAGTTCGACCGCGTCCGTTACCCCAAGGTCGTCTACGCCGGTATGCTTGAGTATGACGGCGACCTGCACATCCCCTCCCGCTACCTGGTCAATCCCCCCGAGATCACCAATACCATGGGTGAGTACCTTGCCAACACCGGCGTCAGCCAGCTGGCTATCTCCGAGACCCAGAAGTATGGCCATGTGACCTATTTCTGGAACGGCAACAAGTCGGGCAAGTTCTCCGAGGAGCTCGAGACCTATATCGAGATCCCCTCCGATGTCGTGCCCTTCGAGCAGCGCCCCTGGATGAAGTGCGCTGAGATCACTGACAAGCTCATCGAGTGCCTGGAGAGCGGCAAGTACCGTTATCTGCGCGTCAATTTCCCCAACGGCGACATGGTTGGCCACACCGGCTCGCTTGCCGCTACCCGCTGCTCGGTCGAGGCACTTGACCTGCAGCTGGCCCGCATCCTCACTGTAGTCGATAAGCTGAAGGGCGCCGCCCTCATCACTGCCGACCACGGCAACGCCGACGAGATGTGCGAGATGGATAAGAAGACCGGCCAGCCCAAGACTGATAAAGCCGGCAACCTCAAGGCCAAGACCAGCCACACCCTCAACGCCGTTCCCTGCATCATCTACGACAACTACTCGGCCGACCGCTATACGCTGAAGACCGAGGGCTCTTACGGCCTCTCCAATGTTGCAGCCACGATGGTCAATCTGCTCGGCTACGAAGCCCCTGCCATGTGGGATGCTTCGATGATCGAAATCAAGTAATTACCGAACCAAGCTTTCCCCGGCAATCGGCATCACAGCGGTGCCGATTGCCCTGTTATTTCACGAAAGGATGTCTTCGGACAGTTGGTTTGATTTATGTTATTTGCCATCATCCTCTTCGCTGTTACTTATGTGCTCATGCTGACCTTCAGCCGCTGGCGCCCGCTGATCGCGCTGGCATCCGGTGTGATTTTCATCGCATTCGGCATGCTCCCCCTGAATGGAATCTTAGGCGCGCTGGACTTCAACGTTCTGCTCATGATCGCCGGTACGATGGGCCTGGTTCAGCTCTTTATTGACTCCAAGATGCCCAATTTGCTGGCCGATGCGATCATGGCAAAGGTGCCGAATATCCAGTGGGCAGCGGTCTGCCTTGCGCTCTTTGCCGGCATCATTTCGGCCTTCGTGGACAACGTGGCCACCGTGCTGATGATTGCCCCCGTTGCCATGGCCGTGTGCAAGAAGCTGAATACCAACCCCGTTCCTGTGATCATCGGTATCGCGGTTTCTTCCAACCTGCAGGGCGCCGCTACGCTGGTCGGCGATACTACCGCCATCATGCTCGGCTCCTCGCTGAATATGAGCTTCCTTGATTTCTTCTGGTATCAGGGCAAGCCCTCCATCTTCTTTGCGGTTGAATTGGGTGCGGTGATTGCTGCCGTGATCCTCTACTTTATCTTCCGCAAAGAAAAAGATCCCATCCCCAAGATCGGCGAGATGACCAAGGTCACCGATTACGTCCCCACCGTTCTGCTGCTGGGCGCGATCGGTCTGCTGGCCTGCGCTTCCTTTGCGCCGGAAAGCTGGGACCTCCCGGATGAGATCAACGGTATCATCTGCTGCTCGCTGATGGTTGTCGGTCTGATCTATAACTTCTGCAAGGGAAAGAAACTCTCCGCCATCACCGGTCCCCTCAAGGCCATCGACTTCGAGACGCTTGGCCTGCTGGTTGGTCTCTTCCTGATGATCGGCGGTCTGGAGCAAGAGGGCGTAATCGACGCCCTGGGCGGCCTCCTGGCTAAGCTGGGCGGTGATAGCCCCTTCATGATGTACACCATCATCGTCTGGGCTTCTGTGGTGATCTCCGCGTTCATCGACAATATCCCCTATGTTGCCACGATGCTCCCGGTTATCGCCGTGCTGGGAACCAACATGGGCATCGACCCCACCCCCCTGTACTTCGGCCTGCTCTCGGGCGCAACCCTCGGCGGCAACTGCACCCCCATCGGCGCGTCGGCCAACATCACCGGTATCGGTATCCTTCGCCGCGATGGCCAGACAGTCAAGAACAGCGACTTCTTCCGCATCGGTATCCCCTTCACCCTGGCAGCCATCGTCCCCGCCTACATCTACATCTGGCTTGTCTACGGTGTATAACCGCAACATAAACCAAAAGCCTGTCGTCCAACTCCGGCCGACCGGCTTTCTTTTTTTGCAAGTTTTCGCGGGGCCCGGGGAGCCTCAGAGATTGCCGAAGGCAAGCTCCCAAAGAACTGCCCAACGGGCAGTTCGGTTTTCCTAAAAGGCTCCCCGGCAGGGGTGTGGGGGCTGGCCCCCGCGCCCTTACCGCATCACGGGCATCAGTTCACCGTTCTCCATCCGATAAATCCGGTCAGCCCGCTCGGCGATCTTCATGTCGTGCGTTACCATCACCAGCGTCTGCCCGATCTGTGCCTTGATTTCGAGCAGCAAATCCAGCACCTCATCGGCGTTGGCGCGGTCGAGATTGCCGGTCGGCTCGTCAGCGAAGACCACCTGCGGCATGTTGATCAGCGCACGGGCGATGGCCACACGCTGCTGCTGACCGCCCGACAGCTCGGAGGGCAGATGATGCAGACGGTCGCCCAGCCCCAGGGTGGCGATCAGCCGCTTGAGGTGCTCCTCGTAGGAGAAGTCTGGCTTGTTGCACATGGTGGTGGGGATGAGGATATTCTCCAGCGCCGTGAACTGCGGGATAAGGTTGTGGTTCTGGAAAATCATGCCCATGTAGTTGCCGCGGAAGCGGGAGAGCTCGTCGGCTTTCATCGAGGTGATCTCGTTGCCGCGGATGTAGATGGTGCCGGCGTTGGGGCGATCCATTCCGGCGCAGAGATGCAGGAAGGTCGACTTGCCCGAGCCCGAGGTGCCGATGATGGCAACAAACTCGTTCTCGCGCACCTTGATACAGGCGCGGTTGACCGCCGTGACGGTGGTGTCGTATTGCCGGTACTGCTTGATGACGCTACGGGCTTCAAGAATAATACGGGATTCTTCCATGATTTTGTCCTTTCTATGCGCCATGCGCACCGTCAAGCGCATCGGCCTGGGCGGCGAGTTTTTTCTGGCGGGCGATGAATTGATGATAGGGAATTTCGCAGGAGAGGAAGCCACAGGCAAGCGAAATACCAAGGCAGACGATCAGCATCAGCGGCGAGATGCCGTACTGGTAACGGACGGCGGTTTCCACAAAGCCGTAGGCGGGCAGCCAGGTGTTCATGGCGGAGAAGACCAGCCAGTTGACAAGGAAGCTCAGCCCCAGCGTCAGTACGAAGTTTGCCGCCGAGAGCAGAAGCCCTTCGATGCGGTGTGCCCGGCGGATCTCGCCGCCCACAGCGCCGATCGAGAGCAGAACGGCAAACTCGCGGTTTCGCTTGTATAGAAGAGGAACTGCGAGAAGAAGCAGACAAGCGGGAAGAAGAACAGCACCATAACCGAGACAACGGCCAGCAGCGGCTCAATGCCCATCCGGTATTCCAAGTCAGCCTCTTCATAGACGCGATGCTCGGTCACCGCGTAGTCGTTGTAGTAAGCGAAAAGCTGCTCCATCTCGGCATCCAGCGCGGCTTGCCCAGCCGCATCGAGCGCCGGATCGGTCACGACCTCGATCGACTTGATGCCGGGTGTGATGCCGAGCAGGGAGATGCAGTCCTCGGCCGAGAGGGCGAGCATGATGTCGCGCTCGGCGGGCAGACCGTGCACCACTGCACCGACCGTCAGCTCGACATGGTTGAAGTTATACCAGCGCAGCTGCTGGCGCAGAACATCTTTCTCGCGGGTCAGGCCCTGGTCGATCTTGCGGGTGTAGTTGAGATACAGCCCAAGCTGAATCTTGTCGCCCGGTCGGAGCGGGAAGCAGGTGCTGTTGTAAATCGAGTCGCTGACCACGACCGTGCCCGGTGTGGCCATGGCTGCACGCAGATCACCCTCGATGGTGATGCGCCCGTTTGAATCGGCGGCCTGCTGCTCAAGCGCAGCGATGGTCAGATCGTTGAGCAGGGTATAGGCAGCGTTGTTGGTGGCGCGGTAGCCGTCAACGGTGGCGGCCGTCGCGTTCGAGCCCTGCATTTCGCTGGAGATGTAATAGCGGTAAGCCGCCATGGTGCGGATGCGGTCGGTGGGGATGAGCAGATGTGCCTCATACGCAGGCAGGCTCTCAAGGTTGTAGGTGCAGTCAACGCGCAGCACGCCGTCGATGTCGGCGATCGACTCGGCCAGACTCTCATCGATGATCTGCCGTTTGCTTACCGTCCGGATGACATAGGGCACCCGATCGGCATCGCGGTTTTCGACGTACATGGTGCCGACATAGAGCACCGACACGCTGATCGCGGCGAAAATAACCGACGAGAGAAGCAGGCGCAGATAATACCGGCGGAAGCGCCAGATGGAGGCGAATTCGTAGCGGTCGGGGAAGCGCTGGCCGAAGAGCCGGAAGGAGCGGCGGGGGGAAACGACCAGGTTGCCGTTATCCTCGGCTGCCAGCAGGTCGATCGGTCTGCGTGCCGCGGCGAACCGCATCGGCAGGGCGACGGCGGCGAAGATGACCAGCAGATTGAGCAGAAAGACAATGGGGATGGTCCAGAAGGAGATGGCGAAGCGGCCGCCCAGCGCCAGACAGAAGATCAGCCGGACCAAAGTCGCAAAGAGCAGTGCCGGTCCCAGCGTCAGGATCGAGACGGCGATCAGCTCCCAGGCGGCGGTGTAAAGCAGCTTTTTGTAATCGGCGCCGAAGGACATGTAGATGCCGTAGAGGAACTTGAAATGGTTGATGCGGATGTTATAAAGCAGCATCAGCACAAGGGCTGCCACCAGCGTGAAAATGGCGGTGATGGCGATGTAAGGCGCGCGCTGTGCGGCGGCGTCGGCGGCGTAGGTCAGGAGGGGTGAGTAATCAACGCGCACGAGGTCGGGGCTTTCGGCACTCTCGCGGAGCGGTTGAATATGGCGGCGCTCGAAGGTGTTGATCTTCTGCTCCAGCGGCTCGGCTGTGATGAAGCAGTAGACGGTGTAACTCTTTCCGCCGTAAGCGTTGGGGATCTCTTCTGTGCGCACAATTTTGTAGAGCCTGTCATCGGTGAAGACGACAAACGCCCCGTTCTGCAGACGGATGGCCTGATCCTGGCTCAGCCCGCTGACCGCGACGTGATAATCGTAGTTTTCTTCCGCATTGGCCTTCAGCTGTGCGGTCTGGGCATCCTGGGTCAGAAGCAGCAGCCAGAAGAAGGACTGGATCAAAAAGATCGCGATGAAAAAACTGGCATATTGCCGCCAGTTGAAGCGGATACTTTTGCAAGCGTGGAGAAAATTGCGTTTGAGCCGATACCAAAGCTCTTCCATCCGAACCTCCGAAAATTGTTTTTGCACTAAATTAACAAAAAATGAAAAGAATATGACGAATATATTATAGCAGATTTGCCTATCGATTGTGAAACATTCTGTGAACATTCTTCTGCCGTTTTGCAAACAAGAACAAAAAAGAGCTGCTTTACGAAAAAGCAGCTCAAATTTTTATTCAAACAGCTGTGCCTCGGTTTGCAGGCGCTTGCGCTTGCGTTCGAGCAGAAGCATACCGATCCCCAGCAGGATTGCGATAGTCAAGCTGAGCAGTGCGCAGACAAGGCTGACCGCAAAGTGGTTTTGCATGTAGAGGAAGAGATTGTAGCAGCCGATGTAGGCGTTGAAAATCAGAAGCGGCAGCAGAAGCATCATGATGCGGCGCAGATGGTGCAGGCGGGAGGCGTTGTCGGAGTAAAGGTCGAACTCGCCCAGCGCGCGTCTCTTGCGGAAATAGACCCAGCGCATATAACTGCCGACCTGCTCGACGCCGGTCTCCTCCAGAAAGCGGATGTACTGTTCGCTTTCGGGATGGTTCGGATATTGCGCAAGCAGCTCAAGGCGGCAGGTGTATTCGCCCGGCTCGGCCTCTTCGAATTCGTACCGTGCAAAGCCCACCGAGGACAGCGCAAGTCCGCGTGCGGCCATTTCGTTGAGCCATTTTTCCTCTTTGTCGAACTGCCAGACCCAGAACCATTTGCGGATGACTTTCCTCATGTTTCGATTCCTCCCAGAATTTGTTTGCCGTTGGCGATCAGCTCCTCAAGCCGCTCCAGCTCGCCGCGCAGGACGGCCTTGCCTGCGGCGGTGATGATGTATTCCTTTTTGCGCCCTCCGGCCTCACCCGATGCGCCGATAATCCAGCCGTGCTCGAGCATGGTGCTGATGGCGCCGTAGAGCGTGCCGGCCGCCAGCCGCACCCGCCCGTGCGAGAGGGACTCGACCTTCTGCATGATGCCGTAGCCATGCAGCGGCTCGGTCAGGGAGAGGAGGATGTAGTAGACTGCCTCGGTCAGTGCACCGTTTGCTTCTGCCATGTCGCTGTCTCCTTTTTGTCTATTGATATATCGCGCGTCGATATATCGGGTTCCGATATAATTGTAACACAGCTTCATGCATTTGTCAAGCGGGAAAAGGAAAAAAACGGATGCTGTGCGTGCATCCGATTTTGGGAGATCAGGGGTTGAAATACAGCGGTGCCAAGTAAACACCGCCCTCGCCCCAGCCGGCTCTGGTGATGTAGAGCTGGCCATCCTCGTCTGCGACGACCTCGGCTGCGTGCGCGGGAATACAGCCGACCAGGTTCTCGACAGAGAAAGAGAAGGGGTTATCGCTTTCGAACACTTCGGTTTTGTTGTAGTCGGCGAAATAATCACCGCGCGGCCCGATAAACAGATAATACTTTCCATCCTTTTGCACGACGAAGGGCGATTCTGTCGGCCCGCCGTAGGTGCCTGTCGTGGGATCGGTAAAGACGGTGCGCTTGTTTGACCAGTGGATCAGATCATCGCTTTCCACACAGGCGACGATGTGATTACCGCCGGTCGGCGCTGCGTTGGCGGTGTAGTAAAGCACCCATTTGCTGCCGATGCGCATGACCATGGGGTCGCGTGCGTCATAGCCGTCGATGATAATCGGATTCTCGGCGATCCGCGTCCAGGTTTCCAGATCGGGGGAAGTGGCGGCATGAATTCGGTAGGTATCATGGCCGGTCAGGCTTCCGGCGCACCAGAACATATAGTACAGGCCATCGTGCGCAAGAACGTGCGGCGCCCAGAAATGTGCCTCACCGTAAGTGGGATCTGCGGTAATGGGGTAGGGCATTTTCTTCCAGCAGCGGTCGGCGAGCGAGCTGCCAACCGCATGGGCACAGTGGATCTCCTCCAGCGGTTTGTGCGGCTCTTGATGCGTAATGCCGAAAAGATGCCATTTGCCCTCGCCGCGGATGAGGCAGTGGTCATTGATGTACCATGGTTCAGCTTCTCCGGCGGAGGGATCATAAAAACGTTCAAATTCGCCTGCAGTGACTTTCATTGCGGTGTCCTCCTTGGGGCATACGAGATGATGACGGATGCGGTTTTGCGGTTAGTATAACATGGCGGGAGGCGTTTGACAATAGCAAATTGTGGCTCGGTTTTATCAAATTGCGTTAAAGATGAATCGGGATCAATACTCTGCCAGAATCTCGTGCAGGCGTGCTTCCACCTCGTCGGTGCGCAGTTTGTCCTCGGCGTAGGCGTGCTGCAGGAGCTCGATCGGTACAAAATCGTCGTATTTTTCGAAAACCGGCGCATCGCCCATGGCGGCCAGTGCGGCACGGTCAATGCCCTCGCGCTCGACCTTGCGGCAAAGCTCGGCAATGAAATCGTAGTCGCTCGGCTGCTCCATCTTGAAGGTCATGTAGCAGCAGCCCTCAAACTCGATGCCCGAGATGCGGAACTGCCGGGCATTGGCGGCGATATATTTGCGCAGGGTGCGGAAGGAGCGGGTCCCAAGCCAGGGGAAGAGGCACCAGCTGTATCCGCCGAGGTGCACCAGTGAGTGACGGAGCATGCCGGTGTTGGCAGCCAACTTGCGCGCGACGTCCAGACGCTGGCGGGCATTTTCCTTGAGGTAAGGATAGACGGTGTCCTCGGCCAGCACCTGCCGCATCCGCTGCAAAATGCGCGTATTGATCTCGCCGTAGTCGCCCGGCCAGGAGATCTCCATCTTGCCCGGCACCTGCTTGACATAGATCAGCTTGCGGGGGATATCCAGTTCCTCGACCTCCCAGACTCGGCCGGCCAGCGCAAAGCGGTCGCCGACGGGAGGCGGCGTGGTGATGGTGCCGATCTCGTCCGAGCCGCAGCGGACGGTGTAGTCCTCACTGTCTTTGAAGACGGCGTAGAATTTGAAGCTGTTGAGCAGCCGCTCGCCGGCAAGCCCCACGATGATCTCGCGCTCGTCGGTGAACTGCAGAAAATCGTTCTGGATCATCGACAGCATCAGCGTGCGGTAGTCCTCCTTCGGCATGGCGGCGAAAGGCGGGAGGGCGAGCACTCGCTCAGCCAGTGCACGCGGGGTCAGGCCGCCCGATGCGGCGCAGATGCTCAGCGTTTGCTGGAAAGCCAGCGAGAAGGGGAGCCTGCGCAGAGCGGGGGGCTCGATGAAGCGCTCTTCCAGATAGAGCTGAACGATGGCAATGGCGCGGATCAGGCCCCACGGAATCAGCTGGGGCAGGGGGGTGTTGGGCAGGGGATTTTCCTCGCGGAAAACCATCATCATCTCAGGCGGCTGTCCGCGCCGGCCCGAGCGGCCGAGCCGCTGAAGGAAGGAGGACACCGAGTTTGGCGAGTCGCTTTGCAGGATGCGCTCCAGCCGGCCGATGTCAATGCCCAGCTCCATGGTTACGGTGGCGCAGGTGACGGCGTGAGTCTCTTCGTCCTTCATCTTCAGCTCGGCCTCCTCACGGATCGAGGCCGAGAGGTTGCCGTGGTGGATGAGGAAGATATCAGGCTCGTGGCGGCGGTCGGCGATCTGACGGAAGGTGGCGGTCAGATATTCGGTTTCCTCGCGGGAGTTGGCGAAGACCAGTGCCTTTTTGTCGCGCACGCAGTCATACATGTACTCATAGCCCGCGTCGAGTGAAGCCAGCGGTGAGGGATCCTCGGTCGGCGCGCTCTCGCCTGCCTGATTGAAGCGGGGATTCTGAATGTAGAAATGCTCCATCCCCAGCCGCCAGCGCAGGCGCTCGGGCGGGAACTGCGGGATGTCGACCGCAATGCCGGTGCCGCCGGCCAGCCATGCCGCCGCGGCGGCCGGATCGCCCACGGTGGCCGAGAGCCCGATGCGGCGGGGATTGCGGCCAATGGTGCGGCCAAGCCGTGCCAGCTGACAGAGAATCTGGTTGCCGCGGTCAGAGCCGGTGAGGGTGTGCACCTCGTCGATGATGATAAAGCGCAGATCGCAGAAGAGCCGAACCATGTCGTTGGCGCGATTGATGAGCATCGACTCGAGCGACTCGGGGGTAATCTGCAGGATGCCGCGCGGCTTCTCCAGCAGTTTGCGCTTGTGCGATTGCGCCACGTCGCCGTGCCAGTGGGTGACCGGGATGTGGCTCTCGTCCAGCAGCTCTTCGATGCGGGCAAACTGGTCGTTGATCAGGCTCTTGAGGGGGGCGATGTAGAGCACGCCGACGCTCTCGGGCGGGTTGGCGGTCAGCTGGGTCAGAATGGGGAAAAAGGCCGCTTCGGTCTTGCCCGATGCGGTCGAAGAGGTCAGCAGAAGGTGGTGATCGGTCTCAAAAATGGTCTTGGCCGCCGCCATCTGCACGGCGCGAAGATTTTCCCAGCCGTGGGCATAGATATATTCTTGAATGAAGGGAGGAAATTGAGAAAAAATGCGATCGGCTTCGGTCATGAGCGGCTCCTTTCAGACGGTGATTTCCGCGCCTGCACCAACCAAAACGGCTCGTCCGTCGACAGCCGGCAGCGCAGACCGCGGGCGGTGAGCAGGGGGAGGAGGGCATCGGTCAGAACGGGGCGGTCAAGGCTCCATGTGCTGATTACGCAGAGCAGCCCACCCGGCCGCAGCACCCGCAGACACTCTGCGACTGCCGCATCAAGCTTGTCTCCCAGGTGAAACGCAGCATTGTACAGCACGGCGGTGTCAAAGCTTTCGTCGGCGAATCGCATGGCGGCGGCATCCATCTGACGGAAGCGGAGATTCTCGCAGTCGTACACCGCAGGCGAGAGACGGCTGTCATCGAGATCAATGCAGGTGACCGAGTCTGCCAGCTCAGCGGCGGCCAGCGAAAACTCAGCCGAGCCGCAGGCTGCCTCAAGGACGTCACGTCCGGCAAGGGCGGGTGCAATGCGCTCTGCGGCAAGTTCAGCGCGGGTAGGCATGGCGATTCTCCTTAATTCGGTGATTCAAGGGTGTGTGTAGGCAGTGTCCAGACAGTGAAGCGCCCCCAGTAGATCTCGCTGGAGACAGTGAAGGTGGCTGCACCGTTCGAAAACATATATCCGCTTCCCGCCTGATCGATCAGCTTAGCATCCCATTTCTCCTCGATCATGGCAAAGAGGGCCGGGCAATCGCCGCGTCGGGCGATGTAGACACCGGGCACACCGTCGACGGCGGCATAGGGGTGACTGTCCGAGAGTCGGACCGCGGCGGCGAGGTAGGGCAGGGGATTGCCCCGCTGAAAGATGGCGGGGGCATAACTGACAAAGATGTGGATAAAGAGCAGAGCAATGACTGCCATGCCGGCGAGAGCGATGGCAAGTCCGGCGCGGCGGCGTGTCCGCTCGGCCGAGGAAAGCGTGTCAAGGACGACGGCCTCTGCGGCAGCTTCAATTTCCGGCGGTTCGACAGTTTCGCCGGCCAGCAGATCCATGACGGTGACGCCGAGGGTGTCAGCAAGGGGGATGAGCAGGTCTACGCCGGGGAAACTCAGGCCGCGCTCCCATTTGGAGACGGCCTTGCCGGTGACATGCAGGCGGGCGGCCAGTTCGTCCTGCGTGAGCGAAAGTGCATGTCGGCGCGCCGCGATGAGCGCACCGGTTTTTGTGTTATCCATGCGGATCACCTCCGAGGGGATTGTAGCACGGCGGCGACACTGCTGTCAATCGACTGTCGGTCGAGTTCCCTTCTCGCAGTCAAAAAACCAGATCGTCCAGCGTAACGGTTTGTGAGGTGGGGGCGGCCGGTGCTTCTTCGGCTTCGGCCGAGTCGGCCGCGGCGGTGAGGGTGACGGTGCCCACGATGTCGGCAAAGCTGGCCGATTCGTTCTGCATGAGGATGTTGAGGATGGTCATATAATCGCGCAGCATTTCGCGCGGGGTGATCATGGCATCGGCACCGGCGCGGTCGAGACAGATGCCCAGAAACTGCACCATCTCCTCCTCGGTGATGCGGGGCGTCCAGTTATAGTTCTGCGCGTAGAGGACAGTGATGCGCCGAATGAGGGCGAGCAGCTCATCGTTGGAGAGCCGGCGCAGACGGATGACAGGCCCGATGAGGTTTTTGAATCCCTCCAGCGCAAAGCGGCTGTCGCACAGACGTGAGCGCAGGGCTTCATAGCTGAAGAGTCCGCGGCGGCTGTCCTCGAGGAACTGCGGGGTGCCGCCCAGAATCAGTGCAAGGCCCGGCGCGCGGCCCTGTAGGGTGTCATTGAACATCGAGAGGATTTTTTCATAGTTGTTCTCCCGCGAGATGCGGTGGGAGATCTTGTACAGATTGACACATTCGTCGATGAACACGACGAGGCCCCGATAGCCCATATGCCGCACCAGTGCGGCCCAGAGCTTGAGGTAATCGTACCAGTTGTCGTCATCGATGATGGTGGACACCGGCATGCCGAGCGCACCGCGTGCCTCGGTCTTGGTGGCGAATTCGCCGCGCAGCCAGCGCAGGCAGGCGCTCATACGGGTGTCGTCCCCATCCAGATAGGCGCGGTAATAGGCGGTGATGACCGAAGCAAAGTCAAATCCGCCGACGAGAAACTCCATTTCGCGCAGGACGGTGTTGATCTTGGCGTTCAGCGCGGCGCGGAAGCGCTCGTCTTCGGGCAATATGCTCTCTCCAGCCAGTTCAGCCTGCATATCGCCGATCCAGCGGGCAATCAGACGGGGGAGTGCGCCGCCGTCGGGGGAGGCCTTGGAGGCGAGGTTCTTCATCAGCTCACGGTAGGTCGCGACACCGCTTCCCCCAGAGCCGTAAAGCCGGCGCTCGGGCGAAAGGTCGGCATCGGCGGTGATGAAATCCCGCTCGAGGGCATAGCCGCGGATGAGCTGCATCAGAAAACTCTTGCCGCTGCCATAGCGGCCGATGAGGAAGCGCATCGAGCCCCCGCCATCGTTGACCGATTCCAGATCGCCCAGCAGTGCGGAGATTTCGTCGGTGCGGCCGATTGCAATATACGGCGCGCCGGCGCGTGGCACGACACCGGCCGAAACCGATGCCAGCAGTGCGTTGAGAATACGGCGGGGAACACGGACTGCATCCTGAATTTGCTCTGCCATATGAACCGTCCTTTCGTGCCCGTACGGGCAGTTGTTTATCGTATTATTATAGCATATCCCGGCCGAATATGCAAGCCCTCTTTGACGAAAAGCGGTGCGATATGCAAAAAGGGTGCCGCGCAAAGCAGCGCGACACCCCCGCGGTGCGGAGCGTTATTGCAAGCGGTTGTCCTGACGGGCGAGCAGGTCGAAGATCATCGCGCCGGCGAAAAGTATGGTCAGCGAGCAGATGAGCATCTCAGCCTGCGGCCAGTAGCGTGCAAGGATGGCGAGATGCGATGTACCGGCGGCCAGAGCCTCATGCATCAGCAGGGCAACGGCGCTCATATGCGCGGCGATGTATGGCAGCCCGATCAGCAGAATCAGCAGAGCCGGTCGGGAGAGCGATGCAATGGCGGAAGAAAAGGTGAGCTGTTTCAAAAAAATACCCCCTTTGGCAGAATTATGCACAAAATTGGCTGTGCGGCTGTATCAATATGCAGCTGGGCAGATTCGGCGTTTGGGATCGCATTTCTCCAATTTTTCCCTGTGCCTTGCATAATGTCGCACGGTTTGTGCACAGCGTATCTTTATGATACCATATTTGCGTATGCCTGTAAAGGAACAGCTTTTTCCTGCGCGAAACGGGCAAAATCCGGTGCGAGATGCCGGGGCGGGGCGGTCTGTTTTACCCGCATAAATATGCAGCGAAATGAAAGTCCTGCAAGTTTGGGGCAAAATCCGCGCGGTACGACATGAAATTTCTAACAGAAAAGGATATATTTAGAATGAATATTGCGATATTTTAAGAAAATCTTGATTTTTCCCGCTTGGCCAAAGCATGTATAATATCCTCATGCACCGCATGACAGCGAGGTAAATACAAAACAAGGATCAAGGAGAATACATATGGCTTCAGGGATGATACCGCAGGATCAGCTGCTGCGATGCGAGCTGATTCGTGCCGATTTTCGGACAGTGGAGGATGGCACTTTACTTTATCGTTTTTACCGTGTCAGGCCGGCCGGCGAGAGCGGCTGGTGCTACGCGATGGATATCGACTCGCCCGGCGGAACAACCCCGCTTTATCGAATGGGGAAAAACCGGATCTGTGCCGCGGCGGTCTATGCATACCTGGTGGAGTCGGCAGTCCTGCCGGTCGCACTGGGGGACATCCTGTGCGAGGTATACGATGAACTATCCAGCTTCCCCGGACAAAAATCGGTCGATTTCTCTTTACAAATCTCCGAAAATGTGGTAAAATATGAAAAGAAGCTGCAAAACCCCGCGCCATGCGCGCGATGAAGAAAGGATTGCTGAAAATGAAATGTCCAAGCTGTGGGTTCGCGGAAAGCAAGGTTGTTGATTCCCGCCCGATTGAGGAGGGGAGCAGCATTCGCCGCCGCCGCGAGTGCATGTCCTGCGGAAAGCGCTTTACCACATTTGAGGTAATCGACCATATTCAGGTCATCGTGCGCAAAAAGGATGGCTCGAAGGAACTCTTTGACCGCTCAAAGCTGCTCTCCGGCCTGATGAAGGCTTGCCAGAAGCGGGCCGTGAGCGCCGAGAGCATTGCGGCCGAGATCGAAACAGAGCTGCAGAACTCGCTGCGCCCCGAGGTGACGACCTCCGAGATTGGCGAGATGGCGATGCAAAAGCTGAAGGCAGTCGATGAGGTCGCCTACGTTCGCTTTGCCTCGGTCTACCGCGAATTCAAGGATGTCGAGACCTTTATGGCCGAGCTGCGTGAGCTTCGTCAGACCAAAAAGGATTGACCGTGAAAAAACGCCGCAGGGCGGAAGACACGCTTCCGCCCTGCGGCGTTTTCTGTTTGCTCAAAGCTCCTTGATGAGATCCTGCATCGCGTAAAGACCGGCCGGCTTGCCGGGCAGCCAGTGTGCGGCGGCCAGCGCGCCGGTGGCAAATACCTCGCGCGAAGCTGCGCTGTGCGAGAGGGTGATCACCTCGTCGCGGCCGGCGAACATCACCTCGTGCTCACCCACGATCGTTCCGCCGCGCACGGCATGGATGCCGATCTCGCTCGGATCGCGCTGACGGCGAACGGTGTGCCGGTCGTAGACATATTCGGTTTCCTCACGCGTCTCGGCAATGGCATCAGCCAGCATCAGTGCCGTTCCGCTGGGAGCATCCAGCTTGCGGTTGTGATGCCGCTCGATAATCTCCACATCAAAGCCGGTACCGAGCGCCAGCGACGCGCGGCGGCAGAGATCGATGAGCAGATTGATGCCCAGCGACATGTTGCGGGAGTAGAAAACGGGAATCTTTTTGGCAGCCGCATGCATCGCAGCCAGCTCTTGTTCATCATGGCCGGTGGTTGCCACCACAATCGGCAGATTTCGCGCGATGGCAAAGGCCAGCAGTTCGGGCAGTGCCGTGTGATGCGAGAAGTCAATGATGGCATCAGCCGCACACTCGGCGGGAATCGCCTCGGGGCCAGCATACAGCGAAAATTCCGCCGCGCCGCCCACCGGATCAATGCCCGCAGCAATCGCGATGTCTCCGCGTTCGATGGCAGCCGCCGTGACCGCGCGCCCCATGCGCCCAAATGCGCCGGAGAGAATAATCTTGGTCATATTTCAACGTCCTTATGGATAAAAGTTTTTGGGGATTCCAAAGGGCCTTTCTTCAAAAAGGCCCTTTGGCGGGGGCCGGGGCAGTGCCCCGGTACTTAAATCAGCCCATGTTTCTTCATCGCCGCAGTGAGGCGGGCGCGGGTGGCGTCCTCCATCTCGCACAGCGGCAGGCGGAATTCCTCGGTGCAGAAGCCCAGCATGGCCATGGCCGTCTTAACCGGAACCGGATTGACCTCGCAGAAGAGGGCATTGATGAGGTCAAGCAGCTCCAGCTGCATGCGGGTAGCTTCGGCCGTGTTGCCGTTCAGATAGTTGGCGACAATATCGTGCGTCTCCTGCGGCATGACGTTGGAGAGTACCGAAATCACACCCTTGCCGCCCAGCGAAAGAATGGGGACAATCTGATCATCGTTGCCCGAGTAGATGTCCAGATCCTTGCCGCACTCAGCCGCGATGGCGGCGATGGTGCTGATGTTTCCGCAGGCTTCCTTGACCGCGACGATGCGCTCGTGCTTGGCCAGTTCTTTGTATACCGACAGCGGGATGTTCACACCGGTGCGGGAGGGCACGTTATAGAGAATGATCGGCTTGTTGGTTGCGTCAGCCGTCTCAAGGAAATTCTTGATCAGACCCTTCGGGGTAGCCTTGTTATAGTAAGGCGTGACCAGCAGCAGCGCATCGGCGCCGGCGTCGCAGGCCGCCTTGGAAAGCTCAATTCCGTAAGCGGTGTCGTTGGAGCCGGTGCCGGCGATGACCGGAACGCGGCCAGCAACTGTCTCAACGGCGTGCGCGATCAGTTCGCAGTGCTCCTCGTGGGTCAGGGTTGCGGCCTCGCCGGTGGTGCCGGCGACGACAATGGCATCGGTGCTGCGGGCGATCTGATCCTCAAGAATACGGTCAAAAGCGGGGTAGTCGATGCAGTTGTTCTTGAACGGCGTGACAACCGCAACCGCTGCACCGGTGAAAATGGTAGGTTTTGTCATAGACATGGCATATGTTCCTTTCCGTGAGGTAAAATTAGACGATTTTGGCGGGAAGCCCACGGCTTTTGCGGGAAAAACCGCAGAAAAAATAAAAAACTGGTTGAAAACCAGCTGTACTTGTAATATAATAGTACTGTTCATGGCTGTACACAGCAGAACGACTCATTACCAATACAGATAGCTCTCCATCAATCAAAATTGACGACAGTCTGCCAGCTGTTAACCGAACAGACCAGCGGCCGCCCTGCTGCGGGGAAACCACTTCGGCGGTCCGCGCTCCCGCATCGCCTCAAACGGCCGCAGCGGCCTTGGCGGTGCGCGGTCACAGTCCGCGCCTCTATCAACAGTATATGTGCCGCACCCGAATGGGTACGGGATTATAGTATCACAGATTTCGGCGATTGTCAATCATTTTTTTGCAGTTTTTCCATTTTTCATGTTAAACGGAGTACAACTATGCAGCCCATCATCAACGAAAAACCGAAAACCGATCTGCGAACCGCAGATTTTTCCTACACGCTTCCGCCCGAGCTGATCGCGCAGCATCCCGCCGCCCGCCGCGACGAATCTCGTCTTCTGGTGATCAACCGCGCCGACGGCACGCTGACCCATCGGCATTTCTACGATATTCTCGATTACCTCAATCCCGGCGATACCCTGGTGGTCAACAACTCCAAGGTCATCCCCGCCCGGCTCTACGGCCACGCCGAGGGGCGGCCAGAGGCGGCGATTGAACTGCTCCTTCTGCGCAATCACGGTCTTGACCGCTGGGAGACCCTCGTCCGCCCCGGCAAGCGCGCCCGCCTGGGGATGCGCATGACCTTCGGCGGCGGTATTCTCAACGCCGAGGTGGAGGAGATCGTCGAGGAGGGGAACCGTATCGTTCGCTTTACCTACGACCGCGAAAAATATGCCAATGTCTACGAAATCCTGCACGAGATCGGCCTGATGCCACTGCCGCCCTACATCACCGAACAGTTAGGCGACAATTCCCGCTACCAGACCGTCTACGCCCGCGAGGAAGGCTCGGCCGCCGCTCCGACCGCCGGCCTGCATTTCACCCCCGAGCTGTTGGCGAAGATCGAGGCAAAGGGCGTTGCCATCGCACCGGTCATGCTCCATGTTGGGCTTGGCACCTTCCGCCCGGTCAAGGCTGACCGCGTGGATGAGCACATCATGCATACCGAGTTTTTCAGTGTCAGCGAGGAGACGGCCGACCTCATCAATACCCGCCGTGCCGCCGGCGGACGGGTCATCGCAGTGGGCACAACCTCCTGCCGCACGCTGGAGAGCGTGACTGACGAGCAGGGGATTGTCCACGCCATGGAAGGAGATACCGGCATCTTCATCTTCCCCGGCTACCGCTTCAAGGCGGTCGATGCCCTCATCACCAACTTCCACCTGCCCGAGAGCACCCTGCTGATGCTCGTCTCAGCCTTCTATGACCGGGAGAAGATGCTGGATGCCTACCGTACCGCCGTCGAGGAGCGCTATCGCTTCTTCTCCTTCGGCGATGCGATGTTTATCTGCTGAACCATTCTGACGGAGGTGTATGATGATTCAGGATTTTGGCAGCATCTGGGAGATGCTGTGGGATATGATCGTCTATCTGCCGCGCACGATTGTTGATCTTTTTCGCTACGGCGAGGTCAACGGCGGCGGACTTTTGGCAACGATCATTCTGGCAGCCTTGCTGATCGCAGCTGTGCGCTTCGGCGGCCCTTATCTCCGCGCGCTGACTGCTCGCCGTCGGGCGATCGGTGCAATCAAGCGTATCTGCAAAGCGCGTGGTATTGCCGTGACCGTCCGCCGCGGTGCGGCAGCAAGTCTCTTTTCGCGGGATGACGGAGCCGATCTTTTGCTGACAGGCGAACCGTACCGCGGTGCGGTGAAGTTTTTTCCCTGTGTCAAACGGGGGATGTATGTGCATTTTCTCGATTCCAAAGCCTGCCTGATTGCGCGGCATGCCATCGACTCGCGTGAGGCGGCTGGCCGTGAGGGGGCTGTGCAGATCGCCTTTGTGGAAGAGGCCGACGAGAAGATCTGGCTTTTTATCCCTCGTGCGGCAGAACTGACCCGACAGCGTGCGAACGGCGAAAAGGCACCGATCCGTGAGGGAGAGGCAGCCTTTGATTTGCACCTGCACAGCGAAGGCACGCTTTTGCGCCGCCTAGAATCGATTCCCCGTTCATGATCCAAAGGAGATTCCGATGAAACCGAAGATTCTCTGCATCGTCGGCCCGACGGCGAGCGGCAAGAGCGGCTTGGCTTTGGCGCTGGCCGGGCGGCTTGGCGGTGAGATTGTTTCCTGCGATTCGATGCAGGTCTACCGCGGGATGGACATCGGCACGGCCAAGGCCACGGCGGCCGAGCGTGCGGCGGTGCCCCATCATCTGCTTGACCTGATCGATCCAGACGAGCCCTTCTCGGCCGCAGATTTTGTCTCGGCGGCCCGTGCGGCCATTGCTGACATCACGGCACGCGGCAGGCTGCCCGTGCTCTGTGGCGGTACCGGCCTGTATCTGGACAGCCTGCTGCGCCCGACGGCCTATGCCTCGCCGCCCCCCGATCCGGCTGTGCGTGCGGCACTTGCGGCCGAGCTGGCCGAGCAGGGCGCTGAAGCCATGCACGCCCGCCTGGCTGCACTTGACCCTGAAGCGGCGGCAGGCATTCACCCCAACAACACCAAGCGCGTCCTGCGCGCGATCGAGATCTGCCTTGGCGCCGGCACCACCAAGAGCGCGCTGGATGCCGCCTCGGTGGTGGGGGACTGCCCCTACGATGCCTGTGTGATCGGCCTTCGCTGGCCGAGGGAACTGCTCAATGCCCGCATCGATACCCGCGTGGATGCCATGCTGGCCGAAGGATTGGTCGAGGAGACGGCGCGGCTGGATGCGGCGGGCTATCTTGCCCCCGGCACGACGGCCGGTCAGGCAATCGGCTATAAGGAGATTCTCCCCTTCCTGCGGGGCGAGGAGTCCCTTTCGGCTTCGGCCGAGCGGCTGAAAATTGCCACGCATCGCTATGCCAAGCGGCAGATGACCTGGTTTGGCGCCAAGGATTATGTCGAATGGATTGACTGCGCCGGGCGGAATTTTGAAGAGATTGTAAACATTGCAGCCGAACGCCTCTCCGCAGGCGCAGAATGTGGTACAATAAAGCAATAGCCGAAGAGGAGGTGCCGCATGAAGATCGGAATGGATACCAAATATCTCAAAAACGTGCTGGTGTATTTTCTCACCGCCATCGCGGCGCTGATCCTGATCTTTTACCTTTGCTACCATCTCTTCAACGGTTTCTCGGGCGAGGTGCAGACCTACACGGCTGAGGCGGCAGTTGAGCATGATACGCTGACGCTGGAGGGGTATCTCTTCCGCGGCGAGACGGTGATCCGTGCATCGCAGAGCGGTGTGGTGGATTACGCTGTGCCAGACGGCAGCCGGGTTGGCCGCGATGCCCTGCTGGCGCGGGTGTATGCCGCATCGGATGACGGCAGTGTGCGCCGCCGCGTCATTGCCATCGACGAAGAGCTTGCTCTGCTTGAGGCATCGGCCATCGGCGAGGGTGTGGTGATTTCGGATACCTCCTCCACCGATGCGGCCATCGAAGAACTGCTTTATACCATTCGCGGCAACCTTGCATCGGGGATATATGATTATGCCCGCCGCGAGACCGATAGCCTGCTGATTCAGCTCAACCGGCGCCGCATCGTGACCGGTGAGGTGCAGAATTATGCTGAGCGAATGGCGGCGCTCTCGGCTGAGCGCGCCGCGCTGACTGCGCGTCTGGCCGGCGCGGTACAGGAGGTCAGCACAGCGAGTTCGGGCTATTTCTTTTACGGCCTTGACGGTTACGAATCGACCTTTGGCCGGGCCGATCTGCAGAAGCTGACGCTGGCTGAGTTTGATGCCATGCGCGCGGCCGAGCCTGAGCCGGTCCCGACCAACGCCATCGGCAAGCTGGTGGATTCTTATATTTGGTATCTGGTGGTTCCGGTGGAAAAATCGGCGCTGGACAATTTTGAGGAAGGCGGGGCTTGCTCGCTGACCTTCCCCTATCATTTCGGCATGACGCTGACCATGAAGCTTGAACGCACGGTGACCGAGCTTGACCGCGAGGATGCCCTGCTGATCTTCTCCTCGTCGGTCATGCCCGAGGATTTCTCCTATCTGCGGGTGCAGAATGTCGAGGTCAGCACGCGGGCCAGAGAAGGGCTTCGCGTCCCGGCTGAGGCCATCCGTGTCATCGGGGATCAGACCTGCGTTTATATTCTGCGCGGCGGTAAGATTGAGCTGCGGCGAGTCGAGATTCTGCTCGAGCGGGATGGAAACTGTATCGTGGCAGCCGGCCTGCAGACAGAAGAAGGCGAGATACCTTACCTGGCCCTGTATGATGAGGTCATCACTGCGGGCAAGGATCTCTATGACGGCAAGGTGCTCAAGTAATCAAATGCGAAGGTGAGAATCTATGGATTACCGCTATTTGGAAGAGAATTTCCGCGAAGTGCGCGCGGCGGTCGCGGCGGCCAAAGCGGCGGCCGGGCGGACAGACGATGTCCTGCTGGTCGCGGCGGCCAAGACGGCTACGGCAGAGCAGCTTTGCTATGCGCATGCCAATCTCGGACTGACCGATATCGGGGAGAACCGTGTGCAGCAGCTGCTGGAGCATTGGGAGGCCATCCCCCGCAGCCTGCGGGTGCATTTCATCGGCGCGCTGCAGACCAACAAGGTCAAATACATCATCGACAAGGTGTGCATGATCCATTCGCTGGACAGCGATCGCCTGGCGGCTGAAATCGAACGGCAGGCCGCGCGGCGTGGGCTGACAATGGACGTTTTGGTGGAGATAAACTCCGGCCGCGAGCCGAACAAGAGCGGACTGATGCCCGAGGAGACGGCAGAGTTCTGCCGGAATTTGGCCGATTATCCGCATCTAAGACTGCGCGGATTCATGACAATGGCGCCAAAATGCGAAAAAAATGATGAATTTTGCAAATATTTTGGAGAAACTTTTGCTTTGGCGCTTGACATTTGGCAAAAAAAATTAGATAATATAGATAAGCCTGTTTTATCGATGGGCATGAGCGACAGCTTCGCACCGGCCATTGCATCGGGATCGACGATGATCCGCGTCGGCAGACGGCTGTTTGCCCAAGTGCAAGAGACCATTACCGAAGAAAAGATTTTTTGAAAATAAAACCGGAGGACTATCATGGGAATGTTTGATAAGCTTAAGAGCAAGGTGACCAACAGCAACGACTACACCGAGGGATTCGACGACGATTACTACAACGGCTTCGATCAGCCCTACGATGATCAGCCTGCTCAGCAGCCCGATCAGAATATGGGTTACGATCAGAACGCCTATGGCATGGGCCAGCAGATGAATCCCCAGCCGATGGCCAATCCCGCTCCGATGGCAGGCGCCGGCATGGCTCTGTCCGGCTCGGCAATTGAGCTCAAGGTCGTCAAGCCCACCGAGTTCAAGAACGCTTCGCAGATTGCTGACCATCTGCTCAACCGCCGCACGGTCGTGCTGAACCTTGAGGCGACCGATAAGGATACCGCGCGCCGTCTCATCGACTTCCTCACCGGCGTTGCCTATTCCATCGACGGCCAGATCAAGCGTGTGGCCAACAATGCTTATGTCATCACCCCCAACAATGTTGACATCAGCGGCGACCAGATGCGCCGCAGCCAGCAGCAGGCTCAGCCCCAGCCGCAGCCTCAGCCCCAGCAGTTTGCTGGCGAAGAGTACTACTCCGACCTGGCCTGATCGCTTTTCCATAACGATGTCGGTTACGCTCGATTTTCGGGTGTAGCTTTGTTTGGTTCGCTTGTGCGGACGCACAACCAAAACCGGCAGCCGCGAAATGGGTTGATGCCTCTTGCCGCTGCCGGTCTTTTGCTGTTCGTTTGCACCGGTGCCGAGGAAAGGATTATTTCTTGTCTGAAATTCTGTATGTCGTGGCCAATTTTGTCGACGTGCTCCTGAATGTGCTGTATTTCGCTATCTTTGGGCGAGTGCTCATTTCCTGGCTGCCCATCGACGAGGATGGCCCTATTGCTTCGTTTCTTTATTTAATCACTGATCCCATCATCCTGCCAATCCGCGCGGTGATGGAGCGTTTTTCGCTGTTTCAGAACTCCCCGCTTGATTTCTCAAGCTTCTTTGCGATGATCCTCTTGATGCTGCTGCAGGCACTGCTCGGCATCTTCCAGTGATGGACAGCCGTGATGAAGCCCTGCTGTGTGCCCGCCTGACCGAGCTTGACGGCAGAGCAGAGAAGGGGACCTTCTGCTATACCCGCTATCTGACGCCGCACGAATTGGCCGTTGCCTTTCGGCAGC
Organism: Clostridia bacterium; assembly: GCA_017507145.1. Taxonomy (GTDB): domain Bacteria; phylum Bacillota; class Clostridia; order Oscillospirales; family CAG-272; genus SIG693. The sequence continues at coordinate 29,939 of JAFWBJ010000085.1, forward strand.
CTGCTCACTCGGCGCGCTTTGCGTGGGGCGGATGGGCAGAGGCTGAACGAAAGCGCATCTTTTTTGTTCCCGATTACGCCGGCGAGCCCGAAGAGAATACGGCCGAAGGCTGGCTGGATTTGCTGGCACCCCTCTTTGGCGAGGAGCTGGACGAGGCAACCGTGCGTGTGCAGATTCAGGGCAGCGGCTTCCGCACCCTGGCGCATCGGGACTACCTCGGCGCGATTCTGGGCCTTGGACTCGAGCGCGCGGCGCTGGGCGATGTTGTGGTCTGCGGGGATAATGCCGCGGCCGTCTTTTGTGATGAAAAAATCGCGCAGTTCTTGGAAACTGCGCTGGAACGAATCGGCGCTGACCGGGTTCGGGTTAGCCGAGCGGCAAAGGATGCCCCGCTGCCGCCCCGCGCCACGCGGCCGATCCATGATACCGTCGCTTCCCCGCGTCTTGACTGCGTGGTGGCGGCTCTGCTCAATCTCAGCCGGGAAAAGGCGCAGACGATGATCCGCTCGGGTGAGGTTGAGGTGAATTTTCTGTCCGAATGCCGGACCGATGTGGAAATATGTGCGGGAGATATGCTCTCGCTGCGCGGGTACGGACGCTTCCGGATTCGCGATTTTGACGGCACGACCAAGCGCGGGAGACTGCGGCTGTCGGCCGAACAATTTGTTTGAGTTTGCCGAAAGGAAGGTGTTCCTTTGAACAGCATTACGGAATTCAAGCGCGAGTTTCCGCGCGTGATGCGGGGATATCACCCGGACGAGGTTGATGCGGCGGTTGATATGCTGGTGTCCTACGGCGCTGAGCTGGAGTCGGCCAATGCCGAGTTCGCCGAGGTCAACGATCAGATTACCGCGCAAAACGATGCGCTGGCCGCTGAGAATGAGCGGCTCTCCGGAGAGCTGGCTGCCGCAAAGACCGAGCTGGCCGCCTTCCGCGAGAAGCTTGGCGATGCCAAAGATATGCTTGCCGAGGCGCGCCGTGCGGCCGATCAGCTGGTCGCCGAAGCGGAAGCCGAGGCCGAACAGATCAGAGCCGCCCGTCTTGCCGAGCTTGAGCAGGATGTGCGCAGCTATACCGCCAGCGCGGCGGCCGAGCAAAAGCGTTATGCCGCCCTTTGCCGTCAGGTGAAGACGCTGACCGAAGCGGTTCGCGCTCTTTATGCCGAGCATATGGCCGCCCTGGATGCCGTTGCCGAGTCGATGGGTGTTGACGTGCCCGCGGCACTGCCGGCGGATGAGCCGGCCGAGCCGACGTTCGTGCCGCCCCTCAAAAAAGCGGCACCGCCCCGCGTGCGTCGCGCCGCAATGGCCGCCGCCGCGATTGAACCTGATACGGTTGAGCTGCCCAGCCGGACGACCGCCCGTCGTCCTGAGCCGACGTTCGCTCCCGAGCCAAAGCAGCCCGAGCCCGAACCGGAGCCAGAGCCGGTCGAAGCGCCGTCCGTGTCCGAAGCGCCGATCGCTCAGGCTTCACTCCGGCCCGAGGAAGCGCATACCGATGGCGTGAATCTGTCGGCCGTTTACCGCACGGCTTCCCCTACCGCACTCAAGATAACCCGTGAAAAAGCTCCGTCCGCTGCTGCCTCGAGCCACAGCTTTGCCGCCGTCCGGCGGTCGCTGGAGGAAATCGGCGCACGGCTGGATCAGGAATAAATATTATCGGCAGAAATGCCTCAATAAAGGAGACCATGTCAAATGGCACAGGATTATACCAATACGCTTAACCTGCCCGCAACCGAATTTCCGATGCGCGGCAATCTTCCCAATCGCGAGCCCGATACGCTCAAGTACTGGGAGGATATTGATCTTTATCATGCGATGCTTGAGAAGAACGCCGATTGCCCGCCCTTCGTTCTGCATGACGGCCCTCCCTTCTCCAACGGCACCATCCATATGGGCCACGCGCTGAACAAGATTCTCAAGGATTTTATCAACAAGTATAAGTCGATGGCCGGCTTCCGCGTACCCTACGTGCCCGGCTGGGACAACCACGGTCTCCCCATCGAGCGTGCCATCGAGACCTCAAAGAAAAAGCTCAACAAGGATATGACCGTGCCCGAGTTCCGCACGGCCTGCGAGGACTTTGCGCAGGACTTCATCAATAAGCAGCGCGAGGGCTTCAAGCGCCTGGGCGTTGTGGGCGATTGGGAGAATCCCTACCGCACGATGGATAAGCACTTTGAAGCCCAGGAAGTCAAGGTCTTTGGCCGGATGTTCGACAAGGGCTATATCTACAAGGGTCTGAAGCCCGTCACCTGGTGCCCCTTCTGCGCCACTGCCGTGGCCGAAGCGGATATTGAGTACAAGGATGATCCCTGTACCTCCGTCTATGTAAAGTTCCCTATGAAAGACGATCTGGGCAAGCTGGAGGGCGT
>JAFWBJ010000086.1 GCA_017507145.1 Clostridia bacterium
CGAGCTGTCCCAGGTGAATTCGCCCGGCTCGGCGCAGATCTCCACGACCTTACCCTGCTCGACGATGATCATGCACTGGCCGTCGGCCACCGCGATACCTGAGCCGTTGGAGATAATGTTATCCTCTGCCTTGGTGTTCGATGAACGTCCGCTGATCCGCTTCTGTCCCTTGACCATCAGAATATCGTTTGCGATGGCATCGCAGTAGAAGAATTCCTTCCACTGATCGGCCAATACGCCACCGGCCGCTCCGGTGATTGCTTTGATCAGTCCCATTGTTTGCCTCCTGTAATATCTTGTTGATGCGCAGCGGTTAAGCTGCGGCTTTGATTACCAATATTATAGCAAATTCACTTGCAGTTTGCAAGAGATTTTCCCGAATTGCGCGAAAAGTCATGCAGTTGATGCAATTAATGTGTGCCTGCCCACCAGGCGGTAATTGCGCTTTGCGCAGCAGGAATATGGCCCTGCGTCATCGTACTCGAACCGCCGCCTTTTCCACCGAGTGCGGCATGTAATTCCCGGCTCATCGCCCGGCAATCAATCGCAGAACTGCCGAGAATGTAGAAATACCCGCCGGCATCGTTGCCCGCGATCGCGAGCACCGTCTTGACACGCTCAAGCGCGGCATTGGCCAGACGGCGCAGTTCGTTCGGTGTGAAGAGCGGCTCGCACAGAATGACGTTATCCTGCCCGGGCAGCGCAGCGGTGTGCAGATCGATCAATCGGCCGCAGAGAGCGGAGCGTTCAGCTTTGCCAACCGAAATCTCCTCCTCCAGACGTGCAACGGCATCTACAACCTGTCCGGGCTTGACCGACAAAGCGTTTGCGATGGAAGAAACCGCGCAGTATTTTCGGTGGTAATCCTCCAGCGCATCCAACCCGCAGAGCATATGGATACGCAGTCCGCCTTTGTAGTGAATAAAATCGAGCATTTTGATCATGCCGATCTCGCCGGTGCGGGTAACGTGGGGGGCACAGCATGCACATCGGTCGATTTCTCCTGCTTCACCAATCGAAACGATGCGGACATTTTCGGTCAGATCCAGCTTGCTGCGATAATCCAACGCGGCAAGCGCATCGGGGGTGGGATAGCTGACCGTGATGGGCAGATTGCGGGCGATAATCAAATTGGCCATTTTTTCAATGCGGAGAAGCTGTTCGCGGTCAAGCTGACCGTCCAGATCAAGGGTGACATCCTCGCTGCCCATATGAAAGCCGATGTTGGAAAGCCCGTGCTCGCGCCAGAACAGACCGGAGAGAATGTGCTCGCCCGAATGGCTCTGCATGCGGCGCAGACGGGGCTCAGCCTCAATCTCCCCCCGCACCGTTTCGCCGACGGTCAGCGGACGGCCGAGCAGGTGGAGAATCGTACCGCCAACCTCGCGCATGCCGATGACCGGATTCTCACCCAGCCAACCACTGTCGGCGGCCTGGCCTCCGCCGCCGGGGAAGAAGGCGGTGCGGTCCAGCTCAATTGCCCATGCATCGCCATCAGGTGTGCAGGAAAGAACGGTGGCGGTAAAAGTCAGACAGCTTCCGTTGTCATAAAGTCGTTCGGTCATGATTTATTTTCCTCCAAAGATGACATGCATAGAAAAACGCTCCCGGCAGCGCGGACAGCATACTGTGTGCTCCCCGCGCCGCCGGGGAAGACGAAGAACAGCCTTGCAGTGCGGACACTTGCGGTATACATGTGTGCGGCATTCTCTGATGCGGTTCAAAGAAAGCTTGAACCAATCGCGCACCGGATGCCAGAACTTGAGAAAGACCATATTTTCGCGCTGCCTTGCCGGAATATTGCGGGAGAAAATCCGGTAGCAAAGCCAGAGGCTGTCGGCGAGCGAGAGAATCACGAACAGGGGCCAGTGCAGGAGATTTTGCATCAACGTCAGCGCGCAATACAGGATGACCAGCGCAAAGCCCAACTGGTCAACGCCATATCTGCCTGACATAAAACGAATCAGTTTTTCTTTGAAATTTGCCATGGTTGTGTCGACTCCGTGTGCAATCAACGGGGGAATCCCCGGAAATATATACGATTATTATAGCATATAAACGGCCTGCGCTCAAGAGACATGCGGATATTTTAACCGTTTGCGTGAAATAAGTTTACATTTTTCTTCGCGCTGTGTCCAAGCGCTCCGAAATCGGAATCGGCACGCGGAAAAGATGCAAATCCGCTTGACAGCGGTCGGTAACTGTGTTAAAATCTGAACGTATCAACAGAAGAAACCGATGCGCAATGCTGCATGGAAAGGATGCGATGCCATGAATCAGATGCACGTTTTGTCTTTTCAATACTGTTTCCACCATCTTCGCCGTCCGGACAGCGAAGTGCCGCTCCATGCGCATCGCGGTTACGAGCTGGTCTATTACTCCAGCGGCGAGGGCGTCCTCAGTCTGGGCGGGAAAGAGCACCCCTTTTCGGGCGGAATGATCAGCCTTGCCTATCCCGAAACTCTCCATACCGAGCGCTGGAGCGAAGATACGCATGTTTGGTGTGTGATTTTTCAAATCGACGATGCAGCACTGCTTCCCGAGGGGGTCTATCCCGATCCCGACGGCGAGATTTTTCGCCTGCTTTCCGCACTGTTTGCCGAGCAGCAGGAAAACCGCTTCTATCGCGATGAGATTTCCTGCAATTACCTGGAGATCATTCTCCGCCTGATGGCACGTTCGGTGCCCAATCAGGACAATCGCCGCCAGCCCTCGGCTGACAGACTTGAGAGCGTCTTTTATTACATTCAAGATTATTTCCATACTGACATTGACTTCTCCGAGCTTGCGCAATCCATCGGATACAGCTACGACCGCTTCCGCCACCTCTTCAAGGCGCGCTATCATGTCTCCCCGAAAAAAATGGTGCTGGCCAAACGAATGGAACTGGCAGAGTCACTGCTGCGCAATACGAATGATAAGATTGAGTCGATCGCCCGCACCGTCGGGTTTGCCTCTGTGCCGCAGTTCAACGTGATTTTTAAACAGCATCGCGGCATGACGCCGAAGGCCTATCGCGCCGCGCAGCGCGGGGCGGGGACGTCGCAATAAAGAAATCGGACGGACACATGTGTCCGTCCGATTTCTTTGGATTACTCAGTGATAAATTCAAGCGGAACCGACTCAGCCATGTGCTGTGCGCCGGCAAAGCTGGGATGCAGATGGTCACCCGAATCATATTCGGCAAACATCTGCTTGTGATCGCCTGGATCCCACACGGCGGCTTCGAAGTCAACGACGCCGTCAAGGAGATCGGTCGAGCGGATCCAATCGTTGGCGGCACAGCGGATCTGCTCACGGATGCCGTCATCTGCCATGCAGCGCGGGCAGGGAAGCAGTGTGGCCATGTAGACCTTCTTCCCCTGCTCACGGGCAATGCGGATGTAAGTCTTGTAGCCCTCGATCAACTCTTCGGGGGTGGGCAGTTCGCTCATGGGGCAGAGCGGGTTGTTGATGCCGGGATGGATGATGTCGTTGATGCCGTGCAGGATGATGACACGGTCAGCGCCGGTACGGTCAATGTCGTGGGCAAAACGCTCAACGCCGCGGACACCCCAGTGCTTCTTGATGCGATGTGTATAATCGCGCAAGACGCGGTTGCCGCCGATACCCTCGCGGCAGACGGTGCGGTTGCGGATGCCAAGGTCGAAGAGACGGTGCGCCAGGCAGTCGGGCCAGGGCTGTGACGTGATCGAGTCGCCGTAAGCGACGATGGCCGAGACAGACTCATCGGTGAGGAAATCAACGGCGCAGAAATAGAGATAAGCGGTGAGATCACCGTAGGTTTCCCAGGGGAAGGTCTGGGCGGCGGCATAGTTGCCGTGGCTCATGTATTTCTTGAGATACTTGCTGTTGTTGCTGTGGCCGCAGTAATATTCGGTCAGACCGGCGAAATAGGTGCTGATCGAAATGGTCTGTCCGGCGCTGAACTTGATCTCGGCAGGGTCGCTGATAATCTCTTCGCCGGGCTGGAGGGTGACCGATGCAGAGCCGCCGAAGGTGATGGGGCAGAGCGTATCGGTGTCAATGCACATCGGCCCGTCCTGAAGTGCGGCGGTTGCTTCATTGACCGTCATTGGCTCGTGACCGTGAAGATTGCTCAGATGAATCCGGAGAGCGGATCCGTCAACGGTGGGGAAAATTTCATAACGGAAGGTCATGTCCTTAAAATATTCACAGACATGCTGCGGAAGAATCGTGCTCGGCGTGCTCCAACCGCAGACCCATTTGGTATGTGCCATGATGAAATACCTCTTTTCTTGAATTGAACATGTGTGACAATCGCACTGCCGCCATTATAGCATGTTTGCTCCGCCAAATCAAGGGGATTGGCGGATTATTTTACAAAACCGGAGAAAAACACCGTGCACAGCCGAAACAAGGGGGATATTTTCCGGGAAGACTTGAAATCTGCCGGCAAATCGTGTATAATAAACCTGTTATTGATTTTTGGGATGCGTATGGAGGAAACATGAAACGATATGAGCTGGCAAACGGTGCTGCGGTAAACGTCATCGAGACGGATCGCTTCAAATCGTCCCTGCTTTCGATCAATCTGGCAGTGCCGATCAAGGCTGAAACGGCGGCGCTGAATACCCTTTTGTTTTGCGTGCTCAAGCAGGGAAGTGCAAATTATCCCTCTCAGGCTGCAATCAATACCCGCCTGGATGACCTCTACGCAGCCGAGCTTTCTACCCGAAACTATAAGCGCGGGGATATGCAAATCCTCGGTTTTGCGGTGGATTTCCTGGATAATTGTTATATTCCGGACGGGACCGACGTGCTTGGCGGCTCGGCGGACATGCTGGGGGAGCTGCTTCTCCATCCGCTGTTGGATGAGAGCGGCTGCTTCCGCGCTGATCTGGTCGCCCGCGAGAAAACCATGCTCTGTGACGCGATCCGCGCGCAGATCAACAATAAGCGTGCCTATGCACAGCGACGCTGTATCGAAGAGATGTGCCGCGGTGAGCGTTTTGCCCTGCCGTTGACCGGCACGGTCGAAGAGGTAGATGCGATCACGCCGAAGATGCTCACAGACCGATATTATGCTTTGCTTCGTACGGCGCGTGTGGAGTTCTTCTTTATCGGGAGCACACCAACCGATGTACTCCTGCCACGTCTTGAGCATGCCTTTGCTGCCTACCCGGCGCACAGCGTGGCTGAGGTTCAAACCCAGGTCGTTCGCCGCGCGGAGTTGGTGCGCGAGATCACGGAAGAGCAGGATGTCGCACAGGGCAAGCTGGTTATGGGCTTCCGCTCGGGGTATGCCGTGGCTGATCCGGATTATCTGCATTTTATGGTTTTCTGCGAGCTGTTCGGCGGCTCCGCCGCTTCAAAGCTATTTCTCAATGTGCGTGAAAAGCTCAGCCTTTGCTATTATTGCTCGGCGGATATGGATTCGTATAAAGGCCTGATGTTTGTCTCCTCCGGCGTTGCGGCCGAAAACCGCGATCGGGCATACGAGGAGATCATGCGCCAGCTTGAAGCCGTTCGGGGGGGCGATTTTACCGAGCAGGATCTGTCCAATGCGGTCCGCGGCCTGCAAAGTGCGTACCGCCAGCTGGGCGACAGCCCCGGCGCACTGGAGAGCTATTCGCTTGGCCGTATGCTCTTCGGCGTTAATTTGACTGCAGAGGATATGGTCCGCGGCTTCGGCAAGGTCACTGCCGATGACGTCATCGCGGCAGCCCGCCGTGTTTCGCTGGATACCGTCTATTTTATGCGCGGCCCCGCATGCGGAGCCTGCCCCGACGATGAGGAGGATGACGATGAGTGAGTGCACCGTTTTCCGCAGTGCATCTCTGCGTGAGACATATACCAAAATCAAACATAAAAGCGGGCTGGACATCTATGTCTTCCCCAAAAAGCTGACCACAACCTATGCTATCTTCGCAACGCGCTACGGTTCAGTGGATACCCGCTTCAAGCTGGCGGGAGATGCTGACTTTTCCGAGGTTCCCGACGGTGTGGCGCATTTCCTTGAGCATAAGATGTTTGACAACGAAGACGGCGTCGATTCTTTTGCGCGCTTCAGCGCTTACGGCGCCGATGCCAATGCCTATACCTCGCATCACCGTACCGCATATCTCTTTAGCTGTACCGAGAATTTTTCCGAATCGCTGGCCGAGCTGCTGACCTATGTCACGCACCCCTATTTCACACCGGAGTCGGTTGCAAAAGAGCAGGGGATTATCGGCCAGGAAATTCGCATGGGGGATGACAATCCGGCCCACCGGCGCTATTATAATCTGCTTCGCGCGCTTTTCCATGGGAAGCAGATTTATACCAATATCTGCGGTACAGTCGAGTCGATTGCCCAGATCACCGATCAGATTCTGTATGACTGCTGCCGGGTCTTCTACCATCCCTGCAACATGGCGCTGGTCGTCTGCGGCGATGTTACGGTGGAGGAAGTGCTCACCATTGCCGATCAGCATCTGCCGATGCGCGAGCCGGTCGAGATCATCCGGGAATATCCGCCTGAGCCGGAGTCGGTCTATATGCCGAAGATTACGGCCGAGATGTCGGTCGCACAGCCGATGTTTTCCATTGGCATCAAAGATCCCTGTGCGAATCACGAACCGGCGGACCGTCTGCGGCGAGAGGCGGCATTCTCCATCCTTTGTGAGATGCTCTTCAACAAGTCCGGCGATCTTTACAACACGCTCTATCGGGAAGGCCTTTTGCTTGGTGGGCTCGGCTACGGGTATGAGAGCAATCCCGGCTATGCTTACGTTAGCCTGAACGGCAATTCGCACGATCCGGATGCCGTTCTGGCACGCATTAAGGCTGCGATTGCCGACGCACAGCAGAATGGACTTTCTGCGACGGCATTTGCGCGCTGCAAGCGGGTGATGTACGCTGAGTTTGTCAGAGATTTTGACTCGACTGCGGATATCGCTGATATGATGCTGGATTTTGTCTTTGCCGATGTCGAGCCCCTCTCCTACGCTGAGGTGCTGGACAGCATTACGTTTGCTGAGGTGGAAGCCTTGCTGAAAGAGGCGTTCTGTCCCGAGCGATTTGCCATGTCGGTCATTAACCCAATCAAGGAAGGATAAGTGCGATGAACAGTGATACTTTAGTCAAAATTGCTTTCCCGGGGCTTGGGATCGAGACCTTTACCGTCGATAAGGTTGCCTTCTCGCTCTTTGGCCTTGAGGTCCGCTGGTACGGCATCCTGATTACCTGCGGCATCATCCTCGCGTACCTCTATGCCTGCTGGCGCGGCAAACAGGAGGGGATCGGAGATGAGGATATTCTCGATCTGGCCATGTTTGCGGTCATTTTCGGCATCATCGGCGCGCGGGCCTACTATGTGCTGATGAAGCCCGAGGAATTCGATTCATTCCTTGAGGTGATTAACATTCCGGGCGGCGGCCTGGCCATTTACGGCGGCATTATTGCCGGCTGCCTGACGCTGATCATTGGTTCAAAGATCAAAAAGATTAACCTGCTCCGTCTGCTTGACTGTGCCGGCCCCGGTGTGATGGTGGCACAGGCGCTCGGCCGCTGGGGGAACTTCTTCAACGGCGAAGCTTACGGCGCTGAGACCGAGATCTTCTGCCGTATGGGGCTCCAGCACTACAACTGGATGAGTATGCACTACTACCACCCCACCTTCCTCTATGAGTCGCTCTGGAATCTGCTCGGGTTTGCCCTGATCAATCTGGTCTACCGCAAGAAAAAATTCGACGGGCAGATTGTGCTGATGTATTTTGGCTGGTATGGCTTTGGCCGTATGTTTATCGAGGGTCTGCGTACCGACAGCCTTTATCTGGGGCAGTTCCGTGTATCGCAGCTAGTTGCGGGCATTTCGTTTGTTGCCTGCACGGCACTTTTGATTGCGGGATTTTGCCATGCGCACCGCCGCAAATTGGCCGGCGGAGATTACACGGCTGTCTATGCTAAGGTCACCGAGACGGCAGCGGATGTACAGAAGCAAGAGGAAGAACGCCCAGCGAAAGAAAGCAGCGAAAATCAAGCAACAGAGACAAAGGAGAATCAAACAAATGGCAAAGCTGATTAACGGCAAAGAAATTTCGGCGCAGATCCGCGCTGAACTGGCAGAAGAAACCAAAGCATTTATCGCCGAGACCGGCATTACTCCCGGCCTGGCGGTCATTATCGTCGGAGATAACCCCGCATCTCAGGTTTATGTGCGCAACAAGCGCCGCGCCTGCGAGGAGATCGGCTATTATTCGGAAGCCTATGAACTGCCTACCGAGACTACGCAGGAGGAGCTGATGGCCCTCGTCCGCCGCCTTAACGGGGAAGAGAAGATCCATGGTATCCTGGTCCAGCTTCCGCTGCCCAAGCATCTGGACGAGCATGAAGTCCTGCTGGCGATTGATCCTAAGAAGGACGTCGATGCCTTCCATCCCACCAATGTCGGCCATATTATGATCGGTGACTATGCCTACCTCCCCTGCACCCCCGCAGGTGTTATGGCACTGCTCGAGAAGAGCGGCATCTCGCCGGCCGGCAAGGAGGTTGTGGTTGTCGGCCGTTCTAATATTGTCGGCAAGCCGCAGGCGATGCTGATGCTCCACCAGAATGCGACTGTCACCGTCTGCCACTCGCGCACCGTCGATTTGCCCGCTGTCTGCCGCCGTGCGGATATTCTCGTCGCCGCCATCGGCAAGGCCGATTTCTTTACTGCGGAGTATATCAAGGAAGGCGCTGTTGTCATTGACGTCGGCATGAACCGCCGCGCGGACGGTAAGCTGACAGGTGACGTCGATTTTGCCTCGGTTGAGCCGAAGGCCTCTTATATCACGCCCGTCCCCGGCGGTGTCGGCCCCATGACCATCACCATGCTCATGAAAAACACGCTTACCGCAGCCCGCCTCGCTGCGGCAAAAAAATAAGCGGAATTTCAAGAAAAAACTTGAAATATTTTCCCAAAAACGCTTGACAAACCGTCCATGACCATGGTATAATAAATAGCCGCATAAAATCGGGCTTTTTAAGTGCGGGCTTTTCCCGCCGCCTGCTTTAGCGAGTCATCAAAGAAAGAGAGGTGCTTTTCGTGTTCGCAATTATTGAAACGGGCGGAAAGCAGTATAAGGTTAACGAGGGCGACATCCTCTTCATCGAGAAGCTGGATGCTGCCGAGGGCGATACGGTCACGTTCGATCGTGTGCTCGCTATGTCCGGTGCTGACAACAAGTTTGTCGTTGGCAACCCCACCGTTGCCGGCGCTACTGTTACCGCGAATGTCGTTAAGAACGGCAAGGGCAAGAAGATCTACGTCATCAAGTACAAGGCAAAGAAGAACGAGAAGAAGAAGATCGGTCACAGACAGCCCTACACCAAGGTTCAGATCGATAAGATCTGCGGCTAAAATTTAGCCTGTCGTTATGACAAAAGTTGTTTTTCTTCGCAGAGACGGCGTGTATTACGGCTTCCGCGAGCAGGGACATACCGGCTACGGTGAGGCAGGGGACGATGTCCTGTGTGCTGCACTGTCGGCCATGACCATGCTCATCATCAATGCAGCGGAGGTTGCGTATGCCTCAGATGTCGAGTACACCATCGACGAGGAAACCACCAATATCTCGGTTGTCTGCCGCTCAGCGCTTCCCGAATTTGAGGAAGATGAGCGTAAACGATATGCCGTGTCTGGACTTTTCCTCGCCTATTATTACCAGCTCAATGACCTGCTGGAGGAGTATTACGACTTTCTGGAGATCGACGTCGTCGACGAATGAGATCAAAACGATCTCTCCAAATTTGTTTTTTGAGAACGGAGGTGCACACGATGCTCAGAATCAGCTTACAGTTTTTCGCACATAAAAAAGGTGTCGGTTCCACTAAGAACGGCCGCGACAGTGAGTCGAAGCGTCTTGGCGTAAAGAAGGCTGACGGTCAGCCCGTCGTTGCCGGCAATATCATTGTCAGACAGCGCGGCACCGCTATCCATCCCGGCAACAATGTCGGTATCGGCAAGGATGACACCCTGTTTGCGCTCATCGACGGCAAGGTCAAGTTCGAGCGCAAGAATAAGGATAAGAAGCAGGTCAGCGTTTACGCCGACTAAGTTTATCCGATGTGACAAAAGCACCGCCCGCGGGCGGTGCTTTTTGTTTTGCCAAGATGCAGGAGCAAAAAAGCGCCGCAGGCTTGCGGCGCTTGGCATTGGCAGAACTTATTCGTAAAACATCAAGCCGCCGTCGGCATCTTCGCCCACGATGGCCAGCGACTGCAGATTGATGCCCATCTGGCGGATGATCTTTCCGCCCTCCTGGAAGCCCTTTTCAATGCAGATACCGGCGCCGGCGACTTTTGCTCCTGCCTGTTTGGTGATTTCGATCAAGCCGAGCAGTGCGCGTCCGTTGGCCAGAAAATCGTCGATGAGCAGAACATGGTCCTGCGGGGTGATGAAGCGCTGCGCGACGCGGATGATGTAATCGGTGCCTTTGGTGTAGGAGTGCACGTTGGCGGTGTAAACATCACCGTCGAGATTTTTGGATTTTACCTTCTTGGCAAAAACAACGGGGACATTGAAATACTGCGCCGCGATGCAGGCAATGCCGATGCCGGATGCTTCGATGGTCAGGATTTTCGTTACCTTGGTCCCGGCAAAACGCCGTGCAAACTCGCGGCCGATCTCGTTGATCAGCGCAATGTCCATTTGATGGTTGAGAAAGCTGTCAACCTTCAAAATACCGCCTTGCTTGAATACACCGTCCTGCTGAATACGTGCCTTGAGCAGCTCCATATCTGTCCTCCGTGTCGAGCATCATTGATTGGGTTATTAGTATTATACTGCGTTCACGCGGAAAAGTAAAGCTTTTTCACGAAAAAACGGAAAAAAACTTGCTTCCGTTCGAAATGTGTGGTATCATATATAAAGATTACAATCTTATGTTATGCTGTGAAAAGGAGCGTATCATGGAGGAAAAAAAGAACAACGTCGCATTTTCAACCGCGCTGAACGGGTATAAAAAGCAGGATGTCAACCAGTTTATTGCGATGCTCAATGCGAAATTCTCTGCGGCGGAGGAAGACTATCGCCGTGAGATTGCATCGCTGAAAAAACAGCTTGAGGCTTGCTCGGGCACGCAGGCGCACGATGATGCCGCCGAAGCGGAATTGCTGGCGCTTCGCCATGAGGTGGAGGAACTGCGCGAGAAGCTGGCCGCTTCGACCGTCTGTGAGACCGCTGCGGCAGATATGGAAGCCATGCGCAAAGAGCTGGAGGGCCTGCGCAAAAAGGCGCTTTTGTATGACCAGATGAGTCTTCAACTCGGCGATATGATGATTTCGGCCAACCATAATGCCGACAAGATCATTGCCCATGCGCGCAAAGATGCAGAGCAGTCGCTGGCCAATGTCAAGTCCAATATTGCCCAAAGCGCCAATACGCTCTCGGGCAAGCTGGACACACTCTATCGCAACACCAACACGCGCGTAATGAGTGAAATCAGCACGGCGATGCAGCAGACACAGCGCACGATGTCGGTCTTCTTAGAGGAGCTTTCCTCGCGGTGCGCGCAGATCGAACTGATGCTCAAGCAGTCCGATGCCGATACCAGACGGATCGCCGATGAGCAGATTTCGAGCATGCTCAATCAGACGCAGGATGCCATCGCCGCAATCGGTGCAAAGCCGATTGACGGTCAGGAGCGCCGGGCATGATTGCACTCGGGCAGAAGATCCGCCGGCTGCGCGTTGCGCAGCAAATGACCCAGGCAGAGCTTGCGGGGGATCAGATCACGCGCAACATGCTCAGCCAAATCGAAAACGGCAATGCCCAGCCTTCGCTGGCGACCATTCTCTATCTGGCCGATAAGCTGGATATCGCACCGGGTTATTTTTTTGCTGAGGACGAGGATGAGTTCCTCTACCGCAAAATGCAGAGAATCGACAAAATCAAACAGGCTTTTGCGGCAGGTGCATGGCAGCGGTGCATGGCGCTCTGCCAGGATAACCTAAATGGCAGTGACGACGAGGTGACCTTTATCCTTTGCCGATGTGCCTATCAGTTGGCTCTCCGTGCATTTGCCGAAGGCAGACTGTGCGCGGCACACAGTGGATTTGTGCAGACGCTCGAGTATGCATCACAGACCATTTACGATACGTCTTCCCTGAGTCGGACGGCATACGATTATCTCACATATCTGGCACAGTTCGACTCGGCGCTGGAGATCCCCTCTTTCATTCGCCCGCAGAAATACGGGGATAATGCAGAACAGCCTTGGTTCAGCGCTTATTTGCAGGCCCTGGCCAGCGTGCACGCCGGAGATCTTTCCACACCCGAACATTTGCTGGCCCTCATCGATTTTGCCGAGCCGGCCTTCGCGGTGCACATCCGTGCGCGCATGGCAATGGCCAGCTGCGACTATTCCGGCGCAGTGCAGCTGATTGAACGGGTCCTCACACCGGAGCGCGGTTTGCCGCCGAGTAAACCCATGGCGTATTTGCTTTATGGGGATCTTGAGATTTGCTGTCGCGAAACCGGTGATTTCGAGCGCGCATACCGCTATTCCACACAGCGGGTTAAGCTGTTGGATATTTTATTGACTGAGTGATACCAAACAGAAGGAGAATCATGATGAATCAATTGTGCAGGTCACTGATCAGTGTTTTTTTGATTGCAGCAGTTCTGAGTACACTGCTTGTTTGTCCCGCCAACGCGGCCGAAAACACTGCAGAAATTATCAATCTTTATGATGAGAGCAAATCCGGTATCGGTACTGCGCCCAACACAAAGGATGCGGCGATTGCACGGAACGAGAACTATCACAGTTCGCACGCAATCGAGGTAAGTGCCGGAGACAAGATTACGGTTGGCCCTATTCTTGAAGGGCAGTCGTGGTTTCTTAAAGGCTACAATGCGTCCGGTGCACTGGCCACCGGTTCGGTCGTTCCTGCCGCGTGCGTAAAGGCAGATACGATTTGCAACAACGCGGTTATTCTCACCTACACAGTACCGAAGGGAGTTTCGTATATCCGGGTAACAACCTCCCAGATGTTTTACGATTCCACGCTGATTACAAAGAATCGTACCTTCACAAAGGATGAGTATTTTGCTTATATGGACAGCAAAAGCATCAATGTAGATTATCTCAGACCGATGAATACGACGGAACCGCTCGTTAACCTTTTCCCCGTGTCCGACAAAACCTTCGCTGGAAGAATCGGCAACAGCACAGCAACTTCAAACAAGCTTGAGTACGTTGAAAGCTCGGTTTATCGTGCCTGCGAATTTTTCTCTGTCCAGCACGGCGACGTTCTGTATTTTGCAGCCGCGGCACAGAGCCAGGGATATCATCTCAGCCTTGCGAATGCATCCGGTATCGGAACCACAAACGTAAAAGCACCCTATATGGTGCTCTATGAAGATCTTGGCAGAGGTTATGCGATCTACGCTTACAGAATGCGCCCGGGTACGGCAAAGGCTACCGTTGTGACGAGCACCGGTGTTTATGAAGACGGCATCGCGCTTGCAACCCTCAATCAGCCTTTCACGGGTGAAACATACCGGAATATGTTCAACATTAACCTTGACGAAAATATTCTTGATGAAACCAGCCCGCTGAACGGACTTACTGGACTTTTCATGGGTGATTCTATCAGCTACGGCTCGGGCGATACAATCAGCTACACCGATCCGTACGAAGGAAAAGCCTGGGCAGGCAGAATTGCTGCGATGACAGGGCTTATCGCGACAAACGCTTCGGTCGGCGGTGCTAAGGCCAGCTATATATCAGGTGATGACACGGCAAAGTGGCTCTTCAATCAGCACACCGCATATGTTGGCAGAGAGTTTGATATTATTGTGATGCAGGGCGGTGTTAACGATGCAAGATACACCAGAACTGTCGGAACACCCAAACCCATAGATACCCCTGCGGATGAACTTAAGGCAACGCTGACCACTTACATTGGCGGACTGCAGTGGCTTTTCCACAATATTAAGGAGAAATTCCCGACCTCCACGCTTTTCTTTATCGCCAACCACAGACTTGATGGACATAGCAAAGGTCGGGCAAGGGACATGAGGCCGTATTTCGATGCAGCGAAGGAGCTTTGCGAAATGTACGGTATCCATGTGATCGACCTCTATAACAATGCCGAGCTGAACGATAAGCTTGAGACGAAAACGACGAAGTATCTTCCCGATACGCTTCACCTCAATGCCGACGGCTATGATATTCTGACGCCCTATGTCCTGCGGGAAATTGAGTCGGTCATTGCACCGGATTACCGCCCCGGGACCGAAGCCCCGGCGGTTGAGGAAACGACTGTTCCCGACGTTGATACCACAGAGGAAAGTCAGCCCGCCGATCTACCCGACACAGCTCCAGATACCGCTCCCGATACAGATCCAGATACAGATACTGGCGACAGTGCATCGCCCAGCGTTGTGATTTCGATCGGTGTGGCAGTTGTCGCAGTAGTTATCCTTGCCCTGGTCGTAATCGTAGTTCTTCGCCGGAAGAAATAAATGCAAAATCGAGAGAAAGTTCTGAAAAAGAGCGTACACATCAGCGATGTGTACGCTCTTTTGTCTTGGTCTTACATAAAATCGGCAACCGTTGTATCTTCATCAACCGGAATGGTGAAGAGCTGCTTTCCGGCGGCTTCGCGGTCGGTCGCGGTGTGGGAGCCGAGAAGATCGCCCATCTGATCTTCGACTGCATCGACCTCAGCCTCGTCGAAGAGCTCCTCGTTGGGGCCGTCGAACGAAAAGCGGGGAGTAGCTGCGCGGCGGTCTTCCAGTGACTGCTGCCAGAGCAGCAAAGTGCCAAGGGCACCTTCCATGGCGGCGATGGCCAAAAGCGCCTTTGTCAAGCTCTTCTTGCGGATGCAGACCGACAGAAAGACGGCAACCATCGAGAAGGCGGCAACGATCAGCGAAATGGCAAGAACCTGCTTGGACTGTTTCTTGTTGAACATGGTGATACTCCTTTCGAACAACAGAAATGTACGGCTTATTTCGCGTTCATTTTCAGATATGCGTTGATAAAGCCATCGATCTCCCCGTCCATAACGGCGTTGATGTTGCCGTCTTCATAGCCGGTACGGGTGTCTTTGGCAAGGGTATAGGGCATGAAGACGTAGGAGCGAATCTGGGAGCCCCACTCAATCTTCGTCTTGACACCCTTAATGTCCTCGATTTTCTCCAGCTTTTCCTGCGCCTTGATCTCCATCAGCTTGGATTTGAGCATCTTCAGTGCCGTTTCCTTGTTCTGGAGCTGGCTGCGCTCAGTCTGGCAGCCGACGACGATGCCGGTCGGGATGTGCAGGATGCGGATTGCCGAGTCGGTCTTGTTGATGTGCTGACCACCGGCGCCGCTGGAACGGTGTGCGGTGATCTCAAGCTCATCCTCGTTGATGACGATCTTGCCGTCGTCCTCAAACTCTGGCATAACCTCAACCGAAGCAAAGGAAGTCTGGCGGCGGCCCGAAGCATCAAAAGGTGAGACACGAACCAGGCGGTGAACGCCGTTTTCGCTCTTAAGATAGCCATATGCATTTACGCCTTCGACCATGATGGTCGCACTCTTAAGGCCTGCTTCCTCGCCGTCGAGCCAGTCGATGAGCTTGTACTTGAAGCCTCGGCGCTCGCACCAGCGGGTATACATGCGGTAGAGCATCTGCGCCCAGTCCTGCGCCTCGGTACCGCCGGCACCGGGGTGGAAGGATACGATTGCGTTGTTGCGGTCATACTCGCCCGAGAGAAGAATCTCAATGCGCATCTTCTCCTCGGCCTCGACGATTTCCTTCAGCTCGTTTTCGACCTCTTCAATATAACTCTCGTCCTGCTCCTCAATGGCAACTTCGGCCAGCGTAATTGCATCCTCAAGTTTGGCAGAAAGGGCTTCATAGGCCTCGATTTTATCCTTGGTCTGTTTGATGGTCTGCAGGACCTTGCTGGAATTTTCCTGGTCTCCCCAGAAATCAGCAGCCATTGTCTGCTCTTCAAGCTTTGCCACATTTTCGCGCAGCTCGTCAATGCGCAGGGACGAAGCAAGCTCGGCCATATCTGCGCGCATGTTCTGCAATTTATATTTTGCGTCTTCCAGTGCAATAATCAAGTGAATCCTCCTGTCCCGCGCTGCGGGCATGTGCTGTTATTTTATCTTTACTATTATATCACACAAAGTGCATCTTTGACAAGGGGAATTTGCAAATTTTACGAAGGAGCGGAAAAAATTGCGATGACATTCTCTTCGTAAACAACCAGATTCCAGCCGTTCCGCTCAAAGAAGTCTATATCATAGCCCTCTACCTTGGCGTTGATGTAGGGGCGAAGATCCAGAACGGCATATTCGGTCGGGTGGTAGGTACCGATCTCATACAACGTGCTTCGCTGGCTGAGCTGTGGCACAAACATCGTAGAACTGCGGACGGCTGCCTCATCGGGAATCAGCTCAAGCGCGGCGGCGATGCGTTGATTGTCTTCGGCATGTGCAGTCACGCGGCGAAGATAGTTGATCTGGCCCGGCATGCGCATGGCGGTGAGCAAGACGGTTGCGGAAATGGCAAACAGCAGAAGTCCGCGTCGGGTCTTGGCGTTCAACTCGGGTAGGTTCAGCAGAAGCAGATAAAAAAGCAGCGCTGCAACCCCGTAGGTATACTGATAGCCGATATTGTGCTGATAGTGATAGTCGGGCATGAGGTTGACCAGCACCATAGGCAGAATTAAGATCAGCCGGCTCCAGCGGCGAGTGAGCAAGGGCAGCAGGCCGAGCGGCAGAAGCATGTAGGCAAGGAACCCAAGCTTGTCCTCGGTCAGCGATTCATATAGCACGAGAGCAGGGTTGATCAAAACGGTCTTGACCAATTCCAGCGGCGAGTCCTTGCTGTCGATGAAATTGTTGTATCGGCCAAACATGGCCCCCTCACCAAAGCGCTCCAGCAGGTAGACGGCGCCGGCGAAATAGAGCCCGGACAAAACCAGCAAGGCAATGCCGTGGCGCTTGCGCGGCTTGGCGAAGATCCAGTATATGGCGATAAATGCCACATAAATGGGGGCATCTTCTTTGACGAAGAAGACGAGAAAGGCAAAGAGATAAACCAGCCCATAACGCTTATGTTCAAGCAAGCAGAGCAGCCAGAGCAGAAGCGGAAGAAGAAGCTTGTTTTCATGCAGGTCATAGAAGCATCCGCCGATCATGGCCGGATAAGTAAAATACAGTGCAGAAACGATGACGGTCAGGGGGCGCGAGAGGGAGAATTTCCGAGCCAGCAGAAGCAGGGGAATGATGCCCGAGAAAAGAAAGACCGCCTGCATGACCAGCAGGGTTGCCGGGTGCGGGACCAGCGCATAGAAGGGCAAATAGAGATAGAAGATGGGGGAGATATGCACGGCGAAGTGCGACAGAAGCTTGTCCCGTTCGCAGGTGGTCAGAGGCTGAAAAGAGTCAAGCATGTTGTGGAACATCTGCGCAAAGATGCCGAAATCAAAGCAGGGAGAGGAGTAACTGAAGAGCCGGCAGAGGGTCAGCGTAACAAGATAAGCCAGTGCCAGAAGCCCGATGACCGTGATCACAATTGGTGCATACCTGGCCGTGAAGCGGGAAACTTTGTTCAGATCGTCCCCCGCGCGATTGATGAAGTAGGCGCAGGCGAGGGCGAAGACAGCGAGGATACTGAGATAAAAATACTGATTGCCGGCAGAATATAGAACTGTGGAACCGTAAAGGGTCAGTGTGCCCAGGAGAAGCCAGTGGGCGACCGGTATTACCTTGGTGATCAATGCCGTAATTGCGAAGGCCAGAAGAAAGGCGATGAGAACAACCGGAAGCAGGGGGATATCTTTGGCGAAATTTTTTAAAGCAGCCGCCCCCGGTGTCCCGACGGCAAGATTATAGGCGATGAAACACCATGCGCTAATCGCACATGCAGCCAGGTCACCCCAGCGCTGAGGAGAGATGTGTTTTTTCATGAAAATCCCTTTCGGAACCACCCGATTTAAGAAATGCACGGATGATTCGTCAGCAGTTTGGTCGAAGAATAAATACGATAGATAAAAATATTATACCAAAATTCCCGCAAATTGTAAACGGTTTTCTGCAAATAATCTCTTACAATTCCGTCAAAATTCCACCGGCGTTAGGGGAGACGGTTTTGATCGGCCTTTGGGGATGATACAGTACGCCATCTTGGCAGGATTTCTGAGACAACCACGCCGCAAAGAATCAAAGCAAATCCGGCAATCATACGCAGGTTCAATGGTTCCAAGGAGAAAAGAAAGGAGAAAAAAACACTGAAAATTGCCTCGAGGCATAAAATAAGGGAAGTAGAGGCGGGGGAGATTTTTGTCTGGCCAAAGCTCTGACAGAGAAAGGCGACAGCCGTTGCAAACAGGCAAAGGTAAACCAGACTGAACGCTGTGTCGAAGCCCAATACCCGGGGCGGCCGATTAAACATGAGCGCGAACAAAAAGGATAGCACGCCGACCGCTGTGAATTGCACGGCGGTCAGTGCCAGAATATCATATTTTGCCGACAGCTTCGCGACAGCAATGATATGCACTGCAAAGAAGAAACCGCCGAGAATGGTCAGCAAATCACCGGTCCCTATGGTTAGGCGGGCGTCCAGCGAAATGCAGCCGATGCCACAAAGCCCAAAGAGACCGGCCAGAAGATTGAAAATCGTTGGCCGACGTCCGTAAACAAACCAAACCAAAAATGGCACCAAAATGCAGTCAACCGCCGTCAAAAATGCGTTTTTCCCCGGCGTCGTACCTTTCAGCCCCTCGGTTTGAAAGGCATACGCCACAAAGAGAAAGACGCCGCACAGCAGGCTCTGCCAAAGGCCGGCGTTTTGGCACCGGAGCAGTCGGTGATGGAAGAGGGCACCCAGAATCAGCGCGGCGCTTCCGAAGCGAATGGCAAGCAAATAATAGGTGTCAACATACATAAGCGCCTGCTTCATCATCACAAAGCTTGCGCCCCAGATCAGTGTGGCAAGCAGCAGGGCGAAATAAGCCCAGGCGGCAGGATGTCTGCTTTTCATTCTTCTCTCCGTTACATGGAAAATTTTCGGTGCAAAGACGCCCATCTGACAAAAATTGCTTGAATTTTTGCGCTGAATGTGGTATCATAATCATATAATTGGATGATTATGCGCTTTGTACTGATTTTTCTTAGTATGCGGCAGAATCACCTGCCTCATTCCCATCCATGCCGATACTTTTTCCATAGGACGGTGAATCAATTGTATTCTTCTTCTGCACAGTTTCCCCGCACCGTGTTGATCACGGGTGGCAGCCGCGGTATCGGTGCGGCCTGTGTGCGCACATTTACTGAGCGGGGATGCCAAGTTGCCTTTTTCTATGAAAAATCTCATGAATTGGCTAATGCGTTGGCCGCCGACACCGGGGCACGCGCCATTTGCGTGGATATCGCGGACCGCGCCGCTGTCTTTGCAGCTGTCGAAGCGC
Source organism: Clostridia bacterium (assembly GCA_017507145.1). Lineage (GTDB taxonomy): Bacteria > Bacillota > Clostridia > Oscillospirales > CAG-272 > SIG693. The sequence goes on from JAFWBJ010000086.1 coordinate 19,403, forward strand.
TCGTTGGCGAATGGGGGGCGATTTCCTGCCTGGTCAATAATGCCGGCATTGCTCAATTTTCGCTCTTTACCGATATTACCGAGGCAGATTGGTCACGGATGATCGGCGTGAATTTAAGCGGCGTTTTCTATTGTACGCAAGCCGCTCTTCCCGGAATGATCCGTGAAAAATACGGCAGGATTATCAATATTTCTTCCATTTGGGGGCTGACGGGGGCATCCTGTGAGGTACATTATTCAGCAGCAAAGGCAGGCGTGATCGGACTGACGCGGGCATTGGCTAAGGAGCTTGGACCGTCCGGTATCACTGTCAATTGTGTTGCCCCCGGTGTGATCGAAACCGAAATGAATGCCGCACTGGATGACCAAACCCGAGCTGCGCTCTGCGAAGAAACACCGCTCGGCTGTATCGGTACGCCGGAAGATATTGCAAAAGCCGTTCTGTACTTTGCCGATGCCCCTTTTGTTACCGGGCAGATTCTCAGTCCCAACGGCGGGATTGTCATTTAATGCGACAGAAAGGACACCGTATGAAACCGTATACCTGGCTGCTTTTTGATGCAGACGGCACTCTGCTTGATTTTGACCTTGCCGAACGCACAGCGCTCACGGAAACCCTTGCCGAATATGGAATCACGGCTGACGAATCGATGCTGGCCGTTTACAGCCGCATCAACGATGCCATCTGGAAGCAGATTGAGGTGGGTACGTTTGACCGCGATCAGCTCAATCAGGTCCGCTTCTCGCGCTTTGCCGCAGAATACGGCTTTGTCTATGATCCCGAGCAGGTCGGCGAAACCTACTTTGCACATATGGCCAGACAGAACCAGCTGATCGACGGCGCACTTGAGCTTTGCCGTGCGCTACAGGAATTCTATTCGCTTGCGATCATTACCAACGGAACGGCTTTCATCCAGCACAGCCGACTGGATAATACGCCCCTGCTTGCCTGCATGCAGCATTTGTTTATTTCCCAGGAGGTCGGGGCAGAGAAGCCTTCTCCTGCCTTTTTCGACGTGGTTGCGGCTGCAATCCCTGATTTCGACCGCAGCCGCGCCCTGGTCATCGGCGATTCGCTTACTTCGGATATTGCCGGCGGGATTGCAGCCGGCATCGATACCTGCTGGTACAATCCGCACGGTAAAGCGGCGCCCGCAGATCGCATGCCCACATATACTGTCCGCAATTACAACGACCTGCGCACCTTGCTGCAGATTTGAGGAGGAACAGCATGAATTTCGATCGGCTTGTTCGGCGTTTGGCTGAAATAGACGGTCTTGACATCCGGCGAGATTTAATCCTCGCACAGCACACCACCTTTCGCATCGGTGGGCCTGCGGCAGTCGCAATTTTTCCTGCTCACCGGGAGGCGGCCCTGGCCGCGCTTGCCGTCATCGCAGATGTCGATGCTCCGCTTGCTCTGATCGGTAATGGCAGCAATTTGCTCTGCGCGGATGCGGGATTTGATGGGGTGGCTCTCTTTACCGGCCACATGAAGCAGATGGGTTTTTCCGGTACAACAGCGCACGTTGATGCCGGCGTTCCGCTCACGGCATTTTCTGCTGAAGCACAGCGCCACGGCTTGGACGGCCTTGCATTTGGATATGGCATCCCCGGAAGCATGGGCGGTGCGGTGCGCATGAATGCGGGGGCTTACGGCGGCGAGATGGCCGATGTGGTTTGTACGAGCACCTGCTATGATCTCCAAACCCGTACTGTGCATACGATCACCGACCATGCTTTTGCTTATCGGCAGAGCATTTATGCAGCACATCCCGAACGTGTGATTCTATCGGTCGATCTCGCGCTGCGAGAGGGAGATGCAGCTGCGATTGCCGCGCAGATGCAGGACTTTATGCAGCGGCGCCGCGACAAGCAGCCTCTTGAATGGCCCAACGCAGGCAGTGTCTTCAAACGCCCGGTTGGCTATTTTGCAGGGAAGTTGATTGAAGACTGCGGCCTGAAGGGCAGACAGATTGGAGGCGCACAGGTTTCCGAGAAGCACGCCGGCTTTATCATCAACCGCAGCAATGCAACTGCCGACGATGTGCGAAAGCTGATCGAGGTCATTCAGGCCACCGTTCTCTCTGCATTTGGCGTTTCGCTGGAATGCGAACTGATCTATTTGGGGTGAAACCATGGAAAATCAAGCTATCGGCATCGCGTCGGCGTGCCGAATTGAGCTGGCTGAAGGAAATATCAAATCGCCTTGCTGCCGCCGGGCGATGCTTGGCGGCTTGCTGATCAACGCGGAGCTTGACGGTGAAACGGTTCGCTTTGTACTGGATGATGTTGTTGGCGCCGATGGAATTCTGCGCCTGATACGGCAGTGCTGGTCGGTGCAGGGGGAGGTTGCGGCGATCCGACGGGGAGCGCACAAGAGCAATCTCTTTACTTTCCGCTCGCGCAAGGCGGCGGAGTGGCTCGATCGAATCCGCTGGGAGGGCTGTCTGCAGAACCCATGTTCTGCCTGCGCCTCGCACTTTGCGCGTGGGATGTTTGTTGCCGGCGGAACGCTTTCCGATCCCGAAAAAAGCCTGCATCTTGAGTTTAACATCCGGGCGGAACAGAGCCTGACGATTGCCGCAAATATGCTCGCTCAGCTGGGCACCGAGCCCAAGCTGGCACATCGAAAAAACGGGGTTGGCTTATACTACAAGAAAAGCGATGCCATCGAAGCGGTTTTGGCCGAAATCGGCGCAACCAAAACGGTGTTTGATTTTATCAATGCAAAGATCGTTCGTGAGATACGCAATCACGAGAATCGTGTTGCCAACTGTGATGCCGGAAATATTCAGAAGGCGGTGTCTGCGAACCGCAAGCAGCTTGAAGCCATCGCCGCGCTTCGCAGACTCGGCCGGATGGATCGGCTCGACGATGAGCAGTACCGGACCGCAGAACTGCGTGAGGCGCACCCGGAGCTGACCTTGAGTGAGCTTGGTCTGCGCATGTCTCCCCCCATTTCAAAATCCGGTATGTACCACCGAATGAATAAAATTATCGAAATCGCCGAAGCCGTCTGCGCTGAGGCGGAATGAAAGGAGTGAGGACGGTGACCGATTTCGTTCACCTGCATCTGCACAGTGAATACAGTCTGCTTGACGGCGCGTGCCGCATCAAGGATATTCCGGCGCGTGCGGCCGAGTGCGGTCACCGTGCCGTCGCGCTGACCGATCACGGCGTTATGTACGGTGCAGTCGCTTTCTGGCGCGCCTGCCGAGAAGCGGGGATCAAGCCGATCATCGGCTGTGAGGTGTATGTCGCGCCGCGATCCCGCTTTGAAAAAAGCGGAAGCGGGGAGGGGAATTACCACCATCTCGTCCTGCTCTGCGAAAACGAAACCGGATACCGCAATCTGCTGAATTTGGTTTCTGCCGGCTTTACCGAGGGCTTTTACAGCCGTCCGCGCGTGGATATGGAACTGCTCCGTGCGCATCACGATGGCCTGATTGCCCTTTCCGCCTGCCTCTCCGGCTACATTCCGCGCGCTCTGATGCGCGGGGAGTATGATCTTGCCTGCCGGCATGCGCGGGAGATGGCCGACATCTTCGGCGAGGAACACTATTATATAGAACTGCAGAACCATAACCTTGCTGACCAGAAGGCGATTCTGCCTCAGCTGGTTTCGTTGGCTCAAGAATGCGGCCTGCCGCTGGTCGCGACCAATGACGTGCATTATCTGCGCAAATCGGATGCACGCACCCAGGCTGTGCTGATGTGCATTCAAACCAACCGCACGTTCGACGACGGCAAGCCGGTCGGATTTGAAACAAACGAGTTTTACTATAAGACTACCGAAGAAATGCAGGCGCTTTTCGGCGCGTACGATGGCGCAATCGAGAATACGGTGCGCATCGCGGATCGCTGCCAGCTAGAATTTCATTTTGACCGCTACGAGTTGCCGACCTTCTCGCCGCCCGACGGGCTCTCCCCGGCTGAGTATCTGCGCCAGCTTACCTTTGCTGGACTCTCCCGCCGCCTTGCGGCAGACGAACTGGTCTTTTGTGAGGCGCATCCCGAGAAGGAATATCTCGACCGAATCGAGTATGAGCTGTCGGTGATTGAGCAGATGGGATTCTCCGATTATTTCCTGATTGTGCAGGATTATGTCGGCTTTGCCAAGCGTTCTGGAATTCCGGTAGGCCCTGGCCGCGGTTCGGGTGCGGGCAGTTTAGTTGCCTTTCTTTTGGGCATCACGGATGTCGACTCGATCCGCTATGATCTGCTCTTTGAGCGCTTTCTCAATCCCGAGCGTGTCAGTATGCCCGATATTGATATTGACTTTTGCTATGACCGCCGTGACGAGGTTATCGATTATGTCATCTCGCGTTACGGCCGCAAGCACGTCGCGCAGATTGTGACCTTCGGTACGTTGGCCGCCCGCGCGGCGGTGCGCGATGTCGGCCGGGTGTTGGGGATGCCCATCCCTGAGGTGGACGCAGTCGCGGGGGCGATCCCGCGCGACCTCGGCATTACACTGGCCGAAGCAATGCAGACACCCGAACTGCAGGCACAGATGGAGGGGAGTGCACAAGTGCGCACGCTGCTCGACCTGGCCTCAGCCATCGAAGGAATGCCGCGCAATATTTCGGTACACGCAGCCGGCGTTGTCATCACTGAGCAGCCGCTTTGGCACTATGTTCCCCTGGCGAAAAGCAACGATACCATTGTGACCCAGTATGATATGGACACAATTGCCGCACTTGGTTTGATCAAGTTTGACTTCCTGGCCCTTCGCTATCTGACCATTCTGGCGGAAGCCGAAGCGCAGGTCAAGGAAAAGCAGCCCGATTTCCGGCTCACCGCGATCCCGCTGGATGACCCGGCTGCATACGCGCTGATCGGCCGCGGTGACACCGGCGGTGTATTTCAGCTGGAGTCGGGCGGCATGCGACAAATGCTGTCCAATCTCAAACCGCAGAATATCAATGACATTCTTGCGGCTATCGCCCTCTACCGCCCGGGACCAATGGAATCGATCCCGCTTTATATCGAGCGGCGGCACGATCCGTCCAAGGTTGTCTATGCGATCCCGCAGCTTGAGCCGATCCTGCGCGATACCTATGGCTGTATTGTCTATCAAGAGCAGGTCATGCGTATCTTCCGCGAATTGGCCGGCTACACCTATGGACATGCAGATATCGTACGCCGTGCCATGTCGAAGAAGAAGGGTGATGTCATGGAGGCGGAGCGCGAGTCCTTCCTCCGCGGTACGGCTGAGCGCGGGATTCCGGCGAATATCGCATCAGAACTGTTCGCAGACATGGCCAGCTTTGCCAACTACGCCTTTAATAAATCCCACGCTGCAGCCTACGCGGTGATCTCCTATCGCACCGCGTACCTCAAGGCGCATCACCCGCGCGCCTTCTTTGCGACTCTGCTGACCTCCGTACTCGGCAGCAGCACAAAGATTGCCGAATACATTGCCGAGTGCACCAAGCGGGCAATCCCCGTTCTCCCGCCCGATATTAATGAAAGCCGCATGGTCTTCCATGTTGCTGAGGATGGGATTCGATTTGCTTTGCTTGCGCTCAAAAATGTCGGCAGACAGTTTATCGATGCTATCCTTGCCGAGCGTGAGAAGGGTAAATTCGATTCCTTTGACGATTTCATCGATCGCATGGTCGGGCAGGATCTCAATAAGCGGCAGATCGAAGCGCTCATCAAGGCCGGCTGCTTTGACCGGCTCGGTGTCGGCCGAAGCCGTCTCCTTGCTGCGTACGAGTCGATTGTCGACAGTGCGCTGCAAAAGAGCCGAACAAACCTCATGGGTCAGCTTGACCTGTTCTCAGCCATCCCGGGCGCAGCGGAAAAGCCGCAGGGGTATGTTTACCCCGAGCGGCCGGAGCTTACCCTGCGCGAAAAGCTGATGATGGAAAAAGAGTGCTCGGGCATGTATTTCTCCGGACACCTTCTGGATGAGTACAGCCGGCACCTGGACAAGCTGGCGCCGACTCCGCTGGCAGTGGTGCTGGCCGCATACGGCGAAGATGCTACGCCGGAGCAAGCCGCGCAGATGGCAGACAAAAAGATCATCCGTGCAGCGGGTATCATCAATGCCTGTACGCGAAAAACGACCAAAAAGGGCGAGACGATGCTCTTCTTTACCCTCGAGGACCGACTTGGCGAGATTGAGGTTCTGGCATTCCCGCGGCAGTATGCGCAGTTCGCCGATTTGCTTTATTCCGACAGTGCCGTCTGCCTGCGCGCCAATATCTCGGCCCGCGAGGACGAGCTGCCTAAGCTGATTTTGATGGAAGCCTCACCGCTGATCCCCAACGTGCAGTACAAGGAAGTGCCGGAGCATGCCGCACCACCCTCGCCCGCGCCGAAGCCGCCCGCTCAGTCAAAGCCGCGCCGGCTCTATCTGCGTGTGGACGACTGCAATTCGCTGCCGTACCGAAAAGCCGTCAATCTTGCCGGAATTTTCGAGGGTCAGGTGGAAACGCTGATTTTCGACCGCTCAAGCGGAAAATACACCCGCATCGGCGGAGTTGCTCTCAGTGACCGCGTTTTCGCGGAATTCTGCCGCCTGCTCGGCGAGGAAAATGTAAAATACCAATAAAAGGAGCGAATGTTATGTTCAAGCGCAAAGTGCAAAACGGACGGATGGCTTACCGCGCAATCGGCCGAGTCGCAAGGCCGTTGGCCTGTTTTTTGCATGTCATGTTCTATTTCTTCATTGGGATCGCGGCTGTTTCGGTTGTATGCATGCTGATCGTCATGCCCATGCGTGCCGCGCTGAGGGATATGACGCTTGCCCCGTATTTTTACGCAGAAACGGCCGGTGCAGGGAACACTGTCTACCATGTTATGGTCGGAAACAGCGTGCGTATGACGGTTGCGGAAGAATGCGTTACGGTTCCCTTTATCAAAACGGTGTTTATGTCGCTGCTGTGCAAGCTTTGCCTTGGCTGCCTGATCCTAGCGCCGATCTGCCGTTTTGTCTCCAATTTGCTCAAAAATCTGGCAGACGGCCGCTACGGCGACAAGCGCAATCCCGATATGGTTTGCTTTTGTGCGCTGACTCTGCTTGTCGGATCGCCCGTGATGTCAGCAGTCTCCGGCTACTTCTCTTATCGCCTGCAGTCGGGTTTTTCCGCATCCGATGTTCTGCTGAAATACGTATTTCAGCCCGATTGGTATGCCATTGGCATCGGTTTTCTCCTTTTGCTTGCCGGATTTGTCTATGGGTGTGAAAGTGCGCAGATTCCTGTGCCTTCACTTGCGGTTGAAAGTGCCGATGACGGCGAGGCGGAATAAATACCCTAACTGGTGTAGTCTTCGCTGAGTGCGCGCATCTCGGCTTCACTATGCACGACGATTCCTTCGGCGAGCATTGCGCGGTCGGCCGAGGGTAGTGTGCGCAGATCGACCTCAAGCACGGCAAACAGAACGTCACCCGTTTGATTGAAGATGCCGATTTTTCCTTCATAGGCAAGGAAAAGATAGCTCTGCTCCACGGTGTCGGCATGGGGTTCCTGCAGGGCCAAATATCTGCGCTCCATGTTCTGCACTTCTTCTTGCAGCGCTTGGCTTTGTTTTCGCGCGGAAATACCAAGCCACATGCCGATTGCGGACAGCAGCAGGGCAAGTGTCAGGACGATGCCTGCCAGCCGTATCCGGTTGACGCTGATCCAGTTCCACATGTATATTCATTCCTTTACTTTTTTCCATTTGCTCCTTATTCTTTCCCAAAATTCATACTGTATTCAAAAAAACATTGTATAATATTCTGTATAATTGCTGGTATAATAAGGATACATCACCAACCAAAGGGGGAGCGTTCGGGTCAGAGCCGGGCGCAACGTTCGCATGAATCAATCACCAAAGCGAAGAAAAACAGGATGGGCGCGGGAAATCGCGCGTGCCTTCGGCATCATCCTCAAGGTTATTTTAACTGCACTGCGCTGGGTTTTGAATATTCTCATCACCGTTCTGCTGATCGCGGCGATTACCGGAATCATCGTCGGCAGTGCATTTGCCATCTATATCAAGAACTTTGTCGATACCGAGGTGGATGAGACTAAGTTTGTCCTTTCGCAGACCAATCAGACGACTAAGATCTATTATATGGAGTACGAGGACCGTCTGAATCGCGTGGGATATCCGGTCGAGCTGGTCGACCAGCGCCTTTACGGCGAATCCAATAACCTGATTGCATCGTTCAATGAGTTTCCTCAGCATCTGATCAATGCCTGCATCGCAGGTGAGGACAAGCGCTTCTGGAGCCATGACGGTGTGGACTGGCTGCGCACGGTGAAGGCAGCGGCGAACTTTGCGCTCGGCTTTGAAGATGAGTTCGGCGCCTCCACGCTGACCCAGCAGCTGATCAAAAATGTGACCGGCGAAAAGGATTATAAGATCCAGCGAAAAGTGCAGGAGATCTTCTGGGCGCTTGACCTTGAGCAGAAGCGAAGCAAAGAAGATATTCTGACGATGTATCTCAATATTATTCCGCTCTCCCGAAACTGTTACGGCGTGAAATCGGCGGCTTACACCTATTTCGGCAAAGAGGTCGAGGATCTGACCCTTTTGGAATCCTGTGCCATCATTGCCATTACCAATAACCCGTCGATCTACGACCCGGTCAGCAATCCGCGCAACAATACCATTCGCCGAAACGGCATCCTGTTTGTCATGCTTGAAGAAGGTATGATCACGCAAAGCGAATACGACGAAAACTTCAACCGCGAGTTGGAGCTGAATCTTCAGGTTTCGACGACCGAGTCGACCATCTACTCCTATTACACCGACATGGTGTATGAGGATGTCCTGGCAGACCTGATGGAACAGCACAATTATTCCAGACAAATGGCCACCCAGATGCTCTGGAGCGGCGGCCTGGAAATTTACACCGTCATGGATCCTGAGGCGCAGGCGATTGTGGACGAGGTTTTCCAAGATGATGCGAATTTTCCCGAGAATAAGAGCGGTCTCCCCGCTCAGTCGTCGATGATTGTTCTTGATCCCTACACCTGCGATATTCTTGCCGTAGCCGGTGCACGCGGCGAGAAAACGATCAATCGCGGCACGAACTTTGCCACGAAATCGGTACGTCCCGCCGGATCGTCCATCAAGCCCCTTTCGGTTTACGCTCCCGCATTGGAAGAGGGGCTGATCACCTACGCATCGGTCTTCGATGATGTGCCCGTTAATTTCGGTCAGTATAACCTCGATCCTGAAGCCGGTGATATTATCTATCCCGACGCCTGGCCGAATAACTACCCGGACGTATTCCGCGGCCTGACCAACGTCAACAGTGCAATTGAGCGTTCGGTCAACACCATTGCTGTTCGCGTTCTGCAGAAGCTGACCCTGGACAAATCCTTTGATTTTGTCAAAAACAAGCTGAAAATGCACAGCTTGATTGAGACTAAAACGCTCGAAAACGGCGTTCGCCTGACCGATAAAGATGTCGCCGCGCTGGCACTCGGCCAGTTCAACTACGGCGTCACCGTGCGCGAAATTACGGCAGCCTACTCGATCTTTGCCAACAAGGGTGTCTTTAACGAGGCGCGCTCCTATGTAAAGGTACTGGACAGCGACGGCCAGGTGCTTCTGTCCAACGATTCTGCCGGAGAGGTAATCATCAGCGAAGCCAATGCGGCGATCATGACCAAAATGCTCTCCAATGTCGTCAGCCGCGGTACTGCTACCAGTATTACGCTGCGCAACCAGGTCAATGTCGCCGGCAAAACCGGTACGACCACCAACGACTTTGACCGCTGGTTCATCGGTTATACACCTTACTATCTCGGCGGTGTTTGGTACGGCTATGAGTATCCGAAGTCGCTGACCACTCCGCTGCGCGGCTATACCAGCCCGCCCAATGCCATCTGGGATACGGTGATGACACGCCTGCATGAAAAACACCTTGCTGAAGCGGCCGCCGGAACCGCACCGCTGAAGACCTTTGAGATGCCCTCGACAGTGATTCAGCTGGAGGTATGTCAGGACTCCGGTATGCTGATGTCAGATGCTTGCCGCGCCGATCTGCGCGGATATCGCGGAGAGGTTTGCTATTTTGCGCGCGGAACCGAGCCGACCAAGCAGTGCACAACGCACGTGATGGTGCCTTATGACAAGTCGACCGGCGCGGTTGCCTGCGATGGCTGCCCGCGCGAGTCGGTGGTCGAGGTTGGCATGATCCGTGTTGAAAACCGCACCTTCCCCACGCAGGTCTATGTGGTTGATGCACAGTATGTCTATCGTCCGCTCGATCCGAACGTAAGACCTGGCGGCTGGAACGGCGTCCCCTTCTTCATTAATATGCTGGAGGAAGACACCTACTGCGGCATCACTTCAAACGGCGGTATCGGTCAGGCCAATGCTTTCTGCTGGCTCCACTTCGATTTCCTTGCATTTGATGCACGCATCCAGGAAATGGAGAATCGGATTCCAGTCCCGCCGGCCCCTGAAGGTGTCACCGACAATCCGACCAAGGAGAATGAATCGGGCGACCCACCCAACCGCAATGACCCGAATCAGGAATAAACCCTTCACCTCACTGCATACGTTTGCAGTGAGGTGATTTTTATGGCACGGAGAAAGAAGAAAAAAGGGAAGAGATACTGTATTCCGCTGTCGGCGATTCTGCGCAACGAGTGGGAACAGCTGAATCGCGGCGGTCTGTGCGTGGGCGGAGTGCTGTTGGTTCTGGCCGCAGTTTTGTGCCGTATTGCCATTGGCAGCCCATATTATACCCGGCACCTTTTGCGCATGCCATATTTTATGCCGCCGACGGTTGTCCTGTATGCAGTTGGCCTCTTGCTATATTTTCTGCTCGGCGCGCTCTTCGGCGGGCTTTGCATTACGCGCAGTGCAGCCTTGATGCGCGCGAGATTCAAGGGGTTGACTTTACTTGTGCCGACTGCGCTGTTTCGTTTGCTGTGGTATCCGCTTTTCTTTGGTGCTTGCGCACCTGCGCTGGCTTTGATTTCGCTTTTGCTCTCGGTCTTCTGTTGCCTCTGCGCCTGCCGACTGTTTCGCGGGAATACCCATATCGCGGTTATGCTTCTTTTGATTGAACTTGTCTGGACGCTCCTGCTCGCTGCGGTAACGCTTGCCGTGCTGGTTTTGAATTAAACCCTCTTTCGAGCGATTGTTCATCGTTTCGTCACGAAATCTTCGCACAAGAATTTGCAGATAATCCCTTGACAAAATCTTGTTTTTATAGTAAACTTGTATCACCACAACGTTTAGGAGGAAAAAATCATCCATGAAAACCCTTAGTAAGATTGCTCTTCTGCTCCTTGCAGTCATGCTCACCGCAGCGCTTGCCGGCTGCAATACCACCGAGCCTGTCGGCACGGAAATTACGGTTGAGGTGAATGCGCGCGATATCAACGGCGAGGCAATTGTTCTTGGTAATGTTACGTTTACCAGTGAAAATCCTACCGTTCTTGAGGCACTGCAGCAGATGTGTATTGCCCGCGAAACTTCGCTGGAAGCTGATACTGCTACCGGCATTGTTTCCAAAATCGGTGAGTACGGTTCCAGCACTTATGTTGACGAAGCAACCGGTAAGAAAATGGCCATTGGCTGGGCTTGGTCGCTCAACGGTACCAGCAATGAGGACATCGAGACCCGCTCCTACAACACCGTAATCAAGACCGGTGATGTCATCGATTATTATCAGTTTAGCTATGAGGCAGAGGAAGACGTCTGGTTCGAGCAGGCTGACAAGTTTGAGGATGCCGAAGGCGAGGGCTAATTTACAGTTCGCCTGAAGTGACAAGTCCCCGTTTCTCCCCGGAAGGGAGGAACGGGGACTTGTGATTAAGACGGACGGAATTTTTTTGAAAAATTCTTGACAAATCAAAAAAAATGTTGTATTCTATATCCATATTGAAAAAAGGAGATACTGCTGTATGAAAACCATTGATATCCGTCTCTCTACTATTCAGGATGTTCAGAACTTTGTAAACATCGTCAACCGTTATGACATCGATGTTGATCTCTCCTCTGGCCGCTATATTGTCGACGCAAAGTCGATCATGGGCATTTTCAGCCTTGATCTGCTCAAGCCGATCACCCTTACCGCACATGCGGATGACACCGATGCGCTTTTTGCCGATCTGAAGGCATTCATCGCCTGACATCAAGAAAAAATACTCCCGAATACTCTCGGTACCCGAACAGAATATGATTTTCAATTATGCCCGGAAGGCTTATGCCTTCCGGGTGTTCTTGTTTTGCCAGCAGGAACGGCAAATCGGATTCTTCCACAAAAATCCGAAAGAAAAACGCATCTCAACTCGAGAAAACCGAGCACTGGCACCTTGCCATGGACGCAAAAATTCAAAAATCCGAAAAGAATTCTTTATATAATATTTATATAATATTTGTTGACATTTTCTTATCGATAATCTAAAAGTTAGCAATTAATTGTGAAAGTTGGTTGACAAATATAAGTTTATGTGATATAATCAGTATGTCTATGTATACGCATGGCCTTTTTGTGCAATTATGCGGGTTCTGGCATAGGAATTGCAGAAAAATGTCTTGCGCATAAATAAGACAAAATATTTTTTTCACAATGTGGAGGAAAAAACATCATGAACAGAAACCTCAGGTCTATCCTCTCGGCGGTTTTGTGTTTGGTGCTTGTTGTGACTACGTTGGTTAGTTGCGGCGGCGGAAAGGTTAAAGATGCTGACCTCAAGCAGGCCGAGTACAATACGACCACTTCCGTAATGCCCAGCAACTGGAACGAGTTCACCTATGCGGACAACAATGATACTCAGATCATGAGTTACATTGGCTCTTCCTTCTTCGAATACGACTACAAGTTCGAGAATGA
>JAFWBJ010000087.1 GCA_017507145.1 Clostridia bacterium
CTGCCCCTCGGTGATGTATCCGGTCAGGTCGGGGATGGGGTGCGTTTTGTCATCCTCGGGCATGGTGCGGATGGGAATCATCGTAATCGAGCCCTCACTGCCCATCTTACGGCCGGCGCGCTCATACATGGTGGCCAGGTCGGTATAGAGGTAGCCGGGATAGCCGCGGCGGCCGGGCACCTCTTTGCGCGCGGCCGACACCTCACGGAGCGCCTCGGCGTAGTTGGTGATGTCGGTCAGGATAACCAGCACGTGCATATCGCACTCGAAGGCCAGATATTCAGCCGCTGTCAGCGCCATGCGCGGGGTTGAGATACGCTCGATGGCGGGGTCGGAGGCGAGATTGATGAAGAGCACGGTGCGGTCGATCGCGCCGGTCTTCTTGAAGTCAGAAATGAAGAAATCGGCCTCTTCAAAGGTGATGCCAACCGCAGCAAAAACGACGGCAAACTTGCTGTCGGTGCCCCGCACCTTGGCCTGACGGGCGATCTGCGCGGCGAGGTCGGCATGCGGCAGACCAGAGCCCGAAAAAATGGGCAGCTTCTGGCCGCGCACCAGGGTATTGAGCCCATCGATGGTCGACACACCGGTCTGGATGAATTCAGACGGATAGTAGCGTGCTGCCGGATTGATCGGCGTGCCGTTGATGTCGAGCGACTTCTCGGGAATCAGCCGCACACCACCGTCGATCGGCTCCCCCATGCCGTTGAAGACACGACCGAGCATATTCGGCGAGACGGGCAGTTCAACGCCATGGCCGGTGAAGCGCACCTTGCTGTCGGCCAGGTTGATGCCGGCCGAGCTCTCAAAGAGCTGCACCAGCACATTGCGGCCGTTCACCTCGAGCACACGGCAGCGGCGGACCTCGCCGTTCGGCAGTTCGATCTCGCCCAGCTCGTCATACTTGACCCCGTCAACCTGACGTACCAGCATCAAGGGGCCAGCGACTTCTTCTATGGTTTTATATTCTTTGATCATGCTCGTCTCCCCCTTAGATCTCGGCCTGCGCGGCGGCCACCAGCGCATTCAGCTGCTCGCTGACCGCACGGCGGATGGCTGCGTATTCGCGTTCGCACTCGGCATAAGGCACTGCCTTGGCACGGCCGATGCGCTCGCGGATGGGCAGGTCGGTCACCTTCTGCACATCGGCGCCGTCGGACACCGCGCGGCGTGCCTGCTCGTAGAAATCAAAGACCAGCGACATCAGCGCGTACTGCTTGTCGAGCTGGGTGTAGCTGTCGTCTTCCTCGAAGGCGTTCTGCTGCATGAAGTCCTCGCGCAGCGAGCGTGCCACCTCAAGGGTAAGCCGGTCCTCGGACGACAGCGCGTCCACGCCGACCAGCTTGACGATCTCCTCCAGCTCTGCCTCAATCTGCAGAAGCTTCATGCAGCGGCCGGTCATCTCCATCCATTCCTTCGATACGTTCTCGGCAAACCAGGGCGCGAGACGGTCGCGGTAGAGCGAATAGGAGTTGAGCCAGTTGATGGCCGGGAAGTGACGGCGGTAGGCCAGCTGGGAATCCAAGCCCCAGAAGACCTTGACAATGCGCAGCGTTGCCTGGGTGACCGGCTCAGAGATGTCACCGCCCTGCGGCGAGACAGCACCGATGGCCGACAGCGCACCCTGGCGGCCGTCGCTGCCGAGGCAGACGACCTTGCCCGCGCGCTCGTAGAACTGCGCCAGACGGGAGGTCAGGTAAGCGGGATAGCCCTCCTCACCCGGCATCTCCTCAAGACGCCCCGACATCTCACGCAGCGCCTCAGCCCAGCGGGAAGTCGAGTCGGCGATAACCGCGACCGAGTAGCCCATATCGCGGTAGTATTCGGCGATGGTAATGCCGGTGTAGATCGACGCCTCGCGGGCGGCAACCGGCATATCGGACGTGTTGGCGATCAGCACCGTGCGCTCCATCAGCGACTTGCCGGTGCGGGGGTCGCGCAGCTCGGGAAACTCGCGCAGCACGTCGGTCATCTCGTTGCCGCGCTCGCCGCAGCCGATGTAGACAACCAGGTCAACGTCCGACCACTTAGCCAGCTGATGCTGCACCACCGTTTTGCCCGAGCCGAAGGGACCGGGCACACAGGCCGTACCGCCCTTGGCGATCGGGAAGAGCGCATCGATGACGCGCTGGCCGGTGATCATCGGCTCAACGGGCGGAAGCTTTTCGGCATAGGGACGCGCCACGCGCACCGGCCACTTCTGCATCAGCGTCAGCGGCATACTCTCCCCGTTCGCCATGCGCAGGCGGCCGATGGGATCGGTCACCCGGTAGTCGCCCGAGCGCAGTTCAAGCACCGTTCCCTGCACCTTCGGGGGCACCATAATCTTGTGGCGGATGACATCGGTCTCGGCCACATAGCCCAGCACGTCGCCGGGGCCGACCGCACTGCCCTTCTCGACAGCCGCCTCAAAATGCCAGATGCGGTCGCGGTCAAGGGCGGGTACGTCAATGCCCTTGGTAATGTTAGCGCCGACCTGCAGACGCATGGCCTCCAGCGGACGCTGAATGCCGTCATAGATGTTGGTAATCAGGCCGGGGCCAAGTTCAACCGACAGCGGTGCGCCGGTCGAAACCACAATGTCACCGCGGCCGATGCCGGCCGTCTCCTCGTAAACCTGAATCGATGCGCGGTCGCCGTGCATCTCGATGATCTCACCGATCAGCCGCTTCTCGCCGACGCGCACAACGTCAAACATGTTTGCCTGGCGCATCCCCTCCGCAATCACCAGCGGACCGGAGACCTTTAGGATTTTTCCTTCTATCATCATGTTTTGGCCTTTCTTTAGAATGACGTGGGGAAGCCTTTTGAAAAAGGCTCCCCCACACCCCCGCGAAAACTTTCCGGCAACGCCCTTGATGAAAGTTTTTGGGGATTCCTAAGGGACTTTTTTCAAAAAGTCCCTTAGGCGGGGTGTGGGGCAGCGCCCCACGGTCTTACTCTTTAAACAAAATATCCGCACCCACCGCACGCTCGACGGCGCTCTTGATGGCGCGCATCCCGTAGCCGGACGAGCCGACCGCACCGGGAACCGTTACCACGGCGGGCAGGGGGGCATCTTTATAGCGGGCAATATCGGCCTCAATCTGGGCCGCGTACTGTTCGGTGATAAAGATCACGGCGTTGTCGGGATCGCGTGCCAGGCGGTGCAGGCAGGCTGCGGCCGACTCTGCATCCGGCGCTTCATGCACCGAAAAGCCGACTGCCATGAACCCGAGCACGCTGTCGCGGTCGCCGATCATACAGATTTTAGGCATAGCAGGCACGCATCCTTTCTCTGATGATGTCGCGGGGCAGCCCGGCGTCCTTGCCGGCGCAGATGATGCGCATGTTCTTGACAGCCGTCTCCCACGCGATCAGATAGGCCACCGGCACCGCCTCGCCGAACGAAACGTACCGTGCTTCGCGCACATAGGCCATCCAGACGTCGTCGCAGGCGCACTCGAGCGCGGCCAGCGTCGGCTCCGCTTCCCCGTCCGCGCGGTCGAGCACACGCGCGCAGACCGAGGAAGCCAGGGCCTCCCGCAGGCCAGATTCCCCGCCCGCGACAGCTGCACGGAAACGCTCAACCGGCACATCGCCGCCGGGCAGCAATGCCGCCTCCAGCATGGCGCGATTGGACTCGGTCAGCCCCATTCGCAGCACGCGCAGGAAAATCATCAGGTTGGTCAAATCAATCTTCACGCGCACCAGCTGTGCGGTGAAGGGCGACTTCGCCGCCGCACACATATCGGCATAGCAGGCCCGGTCAAGGATCAAATCGATCTGCTGGGGGTCAGCGGTATGCGCGTAGGCAGCGTAAGCCGCTTCGGCAGCCGCCGCCATGTTTGTGGGCAGCGCGGAGTAATCCTTCGTTTCGGCCATGGCCGCATATGCCTCGACCGGCAGGGTGGCGCAGCTGCTGAGCATCGATGCCGGATCAATGCCCCGCACCGCGCACTTCAGCACCGCCTTGATATTGTTGCAGTCATACGGATACTGCAGGAACCGCACCGCATCGGGCGCGGGAAGAATGGCCAGAATTTCGCGATAAGCATCGGCCAGCTGGGCAGAGAACCAAGCCTCACGCGCCGCGGGCGCAGTCATCTCGGGCGCACCGACAAGGGCCATCGCTTCGGCCGCCGTCGGTGCCTCCAGCATGCGCTCCAGCTTTTCCCGGCCGATCATCCGGCCCTCCATGGCGTGGATCCGCGCTGAGCTGTATAGGTAATCATTCGGTTGCAGACTCATCGTATCACCTCAAGCAAAGAGGATCCGGCTGACCTCGGCTTCGCGGACAGCACGCGCCTGGGCAAAGACCGCCTCAAACGAGCAGTTGGTCTCGACATCGCCATAGCGAAGCAGAACACCGCCCGAAATGCGCGCCGGCGTATCCGACAGCACCAGCCTCTCAAGCACCGCAGCATCAACTTTGCCGCGCAGAGCATCGCGCACATCGCGCAGAAGGGCATCGCCCAGCGTACGCTGATCGCTGTCCTTGAGACGGATCTCATACGCTTCAACCGTCTCGACCTCGTCGCCGTGCAGAGCGCGGCTCTCAGCGGCCGTCCGCTGCTGTTCGAGCATGGCCTCGCAGACCATTTTGCACAGCAGCGCACGGTATTCCTCGACCGGCAGAGCAGCAATCTCGGCGAAAGCCTTCTCAAAGACCTCATCGATCAGCGCACCGCGCACAGCCAGATCGGCATTGCGGCGCACCATGGCAGCTGTCGATTTTGCCCGGGTAACAATGGCCTCGCCCTCGCGCGCCGCACGGTCCTCGATGCGCTCGCGGATCAGCTCAGCCTCTTCCTCGCCGGCCTGCAGGATCTCGTCCGCACGTTCGGCGGCTTTTTCCAGCGCCGCACGCTCGGCGGCCTTGGCTTCGGCGAGGATTTTCTCGGTAATTTTATCGATTCCGTTCATCGTTATCGGTCACCCTCAGCGGGAATCAGCCCACCTGTGCGAACAGGACGAGCAGCAGCGAAACGAGAACAGCGAAGATGGCGTAGGTCTCAACCAGCGCGGCCGAAGTGATGGCCTTACCGACCTCATCGGGACGCTTGGCAACCAGATTTACGCCGGATACGGCAACACGCGCCTGCTTGATGGCCGAGAAATAACCAACCACGGCGATGGGCAGTGCGGCCATGATGAAATAGGTGCCCTGTGCAACCGTCAGCTCAACCGGATCACCCAGGATACCGATCTTGAAGACGATCAGGAAAGCGGTGATCAGGCCGTAGATGCCCTGCGTGCCGGGAAGCGCCTGCAGAATCAGCACCTTACCGAACTTGCTCGGGTCCTCGGTCAGAAGACCTGCGGCAGCCTCACCCACCATACCAACGCCCTTGGCAGAGCCCATGCCTGCAACAAAAACGGCAACGGCAGCGCCCAGCAGCGCCAGATTCTGACCGGTCAGAAGGGTAGAAAGAAAATCGATGAAAGTCATGGTTATATTCTCCTTTAAATTGATTCGTTTTCATGTTGCCCGACCGCCGACGGCTCGGGCTCAAGGGTGTAGGTATCGGCGGGAAGGGCCGGCTTGAAGGGGCGGCCGCCGTCGACGTAGAACTTGTTGAAAAACTCGATATACTGCAATCGGCTGGCGTGCACAAAGGTACCCAGCACATTGATCACCAGATTCAGGCCATGGCCCACAAGGAAGACCAGGACGAACATGATATATCCGACCACCGTTCCGCCCTTGAGCGTGCCCAGGATATTGATGACCTGCGCAATGACCGCCGCGGCGAGTCCCAGCGCCAGAATGCGCGAATAGGACAGCAGGTCGGACATATAACTGACCAGATCATACAGCTTGCCGATTCCGCCGAACAGCCGGCCGATCACGCCCTTTTTGTGGCGTCCCTGGGTCAGGATAATGCTGGCCAGGCCGGCAATCAGCACCCAAAGACCGATGTCGGGCTTGATGACAACCAGCGCAATCCCCGCGAAGAGCAGCCACCAGCTGCCGACATCCATCAGCGCGTCAAGCGGCTTTCCCTCCCGGCAGAGCAGATAGAACTGCACCGCCATGCCGCCCAGCAGGTGCACAGCACCGACGGCAAGCGAGAAAATCAGAAAGGTCATCGGTTCTTCAATCGGGTCAAACCAGAGCGCAATCTTCTCAGGCGGGGCAATGCCGAGCATCTTGGTCATGAACATTTTCGGCAGATCCCCGAAATAAGAGCCGAGAACCACACCCCAGACAATGCTCGAAATACCGCAGTAGCCGAACATGGAAAGGAAGCGTTTCATCCCCTCGCGCGGCTTCAGGAGTTTGATGGCACCGAAGCACCCCAGCACCAGCATCAGCCCGTAGCCCACGTCGGCGAACATAATGCCGAAGATGATGAAATAGAAAATACTCATCACAAAGGTCGGGTCGTAGGTGCCGTATTTGGGATAGGCATACATGCCCAGCACCCACTCGAAGTTCGCGGCAAAGCCGTTGTTGCGGAGCAGGATCGGCACGTCGTCCCCCTCCTCCGGCTCGGTGATCTCCCACGCGCAGGCGAAGCGTTCAAGCACCGCCGTGACTTTCTTCTCGGCATCAGCCGGAAGCCAGCCGGTCAGCATCACGCAGTTTTCGGTACGCGCCATCCGCTCACGGGTCTTGATGGCGGTCAGCGTCGTCTGCTCGATATCGGCCAGAACCTCCACCAGCGGAGTCTTCTCGGCAAGCGTGTTCAGTTCTTTCTCGAGCGCGCCCGCCTCATCCCCCAGCCAACGCAAAGCGCGGCGTGCGGCATCGAACTCAGCCGCCGGTTCAGCGCCCTCGTCCTTGAGCGATACCCGCAGAAAGCCCAACTCTGCCAGGCGTCCGCCCAGCTTGTCCTCATCGGCACGGTGGAAGATCAGCACGGCGTAATGCACCCGCTCATCCGTCCCGATCAGCTCGCAGTGTACGCCGTCGATGGCCAGGCTGTCGTGGACATACTCCCGGTCAGCCGATGCGGGGAAGGTGCCCAGCACCACTCTTGTCCGGCCGGTTCCGGTGACCCCGAGGGGCAGATCGTACCCGCGCCAGGGCAGAAGCTGTTCCATCAAAAGCTCAGCGCGCCCGCGCTCGGCACGGATCTCCGCCAACCGGTCGGTGATCTCCTCGACCCGTTCAACCGTAAACCACGCTTCCTTCGCCGAGCCGTCGGCACAGAACGCGGCCCGGTCGACCGTTTGCCTGAGCTTGACCAGCGGTGCCTTGCCGCTGTGCTTGTGCAGGAAAGCCAGCGCCGCGTTGATGCGGGAGAGTTTCTCCTCCTGCGCCGCGCGCTCGGCCTCGCACAGATTCAAGCGCAGACCGTTCTCCTCATTCTCCGGCACCGCAACATCCACGCAGCGGCAGCGCATCAGGCGGCGCACCACGCGATCGGCATCGGCGGCGTGAGCAAAAACGGTCAGCTTTTTCATTTTGCTTATTGACATTTCGCCATAATCCCCCAAACGACCAGCTTCACCGCATCGGGCATCCGGCCGCGTACAGCCTTGCGCAGCTGCTCTGCTTCTTCCTCAGCCGCGGCGGTGCTGCGCGCCAGCAGATTGTCGGCACGCTCACGAAGAAGCGCAAGCTGTGCATCGGTTTCGGCAGTGGCTTCCTCCTCCGCACGGATGCAGAGCAGGCGGCTTCGGCGCTCGGCCTCATCCAGCAGCGCCTTGACCCGGGTTGGGATGGCATCCTGGATCCGCTGTGCCTCGGCTTCGGCCGCGCGGATCTGTTCAAGTGCTTGTTTTGCCATGTTCTCTCCATTTCTGACCGCCAAGTCAAAGTCGGCGGTCGGCTACTCCATAGGATTTACCATATTAAATCATACCATACTTTTGTTTTTTTCGCAAGAGGATGAAGCAGTTTTTTGCATATTTCTGCCAAAATATCCCCCATTGCAACTCAGAGTTGCATCCAGCCGCAGGGAAATTGCCAGTGATGGGTCATTCCCTGCTCCTCAAGCACCCGCCCGCGGCGAAAAAGCCGCCATTCCAGGGTGACGTCAAGTCCGCCTTCGTCGGTTGGTTGTACATCTGCGCAGAGCCGCGCCGTATAGCGTCCCTCGGGCAGACAGAGCGATACCGCCCGCGCCAGAAAAGCTTCCGCCGCCCGGTCGTAAAAGCGGTTGAAGCGTACAATCCCTTTGCTCTCCCCCGCCAGCCGGGGCACTACGGCTTCGGCCCGCAGCTGCTCCCCCGCCGCCGAAGTCCGGATATATTCGATCGTGATCTCCATGCACATCCCTCCCCTACATCATATGGAAAAAAACGAGAAAAAGACCCCAAAAGCAAAAGAGAGGATCAACGATCCCCTCTTTGCTTGCATTAACCCAGCTTCCAGGCCACATACAGCCCCAGCGCCGCCAGCCCCACGATTCCGGTCATCACGGTTGCGATCACATCGGTGCGTGTCATGGTGAATTCAGCCTCAGGCGAGATGATCTTCGCCCGCTTGAGCAGCGGCACCATCCGCTGCAGGAAGATGACCAGCACCACGACCTCCAGCGGCAGGAGCGCGACATTCTTGACCGCCGCCAGGCCGACATAATACCAATATCCCTTGCCCACCATGACCCAGCGCCAGACCGAGCCCAGCAGGACATTGACAAGCAGGCTCACCAAAAACTTCGCCATCGCCGTCCGCCAGAGCGTGATTTTCCGCGCCCGATAAAAGAAGAGCGCAAAAATCAGGCAGGAGCAGATAGAGGAAATGGCATACCCGAAGAAATAGCCGCCCGCCACATTGCCCCCCAGCATAAAACCGATGGTGTCAATCAGGAATCCGGCCGGCACAGCCAGCACCGGTCCGCAGACCATGGCGCAAAGCGCGATGGCAAAAAAGCTGAATTTGATCTGCAGCACCTGCGCGTTCACGATGGGAATGAAGAAAATATCCAAAATCCCGCAGATGGCCACCAAAATGGCGGTCAGACAGAGCGATTTCAGCGAGCGGCATTCCCCCCAGGCCAGCCTCCAATAGGCAGGGGACAGGGGTGTGCGGAATGTGATCAGATTGCGTTGTTTCATAAAAATACCTCCCGAAGTTTGGACAGGTATCCTGTGTAACATGCGGGAGGAATGCACCGTATGATACAGCGGGATGCGGCGCATGTACCGCGGGTTTCCCCTTCGTCTGCCCGGCAACTCCCCGTCCGTGCAGCACTTGACGCACATTCGCCTACTCTGTGATTTTCTCATAGTATACCACAAAACTGCCCTCTATGCAAGAGAAATCCGCAATTTTTTCATTTTTCGTTTCAAGAGAAACCGCACGCAAAATGGTCTTGATTTTACGCACGGAATGTGATATCATAAATGCACGACATCACGCAAGGAGGGCAGTCATGATCCATCTTTTCCATACGCACGCCGACCGTACCGACACTGCCGTCCTGCTGCCCCGCGCCGCGGCGGAATACTGTGCCGCCATCGGCCGCCCCTGCCCCGATCTGACGGTCAGCCGCCAGCCCGGCGGCAAGCCCTTTTTCGCGGCCGCTCCGTGGCTGCATGTCTCGGTCTCGCACAGCGGAGCGTACTGGATCTGCGCCTGCACCGATGCGCCGATCGGCATCGATCTTCAGCGCATCCAGCCGACACGCACCGCCGCCCTCGCCCGCCGCTTCTTCCATCCCGATGAAATCGCCTGGCTGGATGCCCATCCCGACGGATTCTTCTCCCTCTGGACGGCAAAGGAGAGTTGTGTCAAGCTGACCGGCCGGGGCATCGACGGCGAGTTCTCCCGCTTTTCGGTCATTCGCGGCGGCAGCTGGCAATCCCCCTGCCCCGATACCGTACTGCGCCATCTGCCCTTCGCGGCGGGCTATGTCCTCTGCCTCTGTTCGGCTGACCGGCCTTTGCTGCAAAAGGAGCTTGCACGATGAAAAAGAAAACCGTCCTCCTGATCAGCCTGTGTGTCCTGCTGGTCCTGGCCGCCCTGTGCATCCTCTGCGCCAACCGCTATGTCTGCCGGATCCCCGCAGACGATGTGCGCATCGAGCCGCTCCCCGATTCCATCGCATTCACCCCTTTCATCGACGATGCCCACCGGGACAGACTGATCGCCCGCACGGTGCGCCGGTATCTGCCCAGCTTCCGTGAGCCCGTCACTGTCACGATCACCGATTGGGCACCGGGGCTGTATAACGGCAAAGAAGCGCTTTGCTATACCCTGAAAATCCGGGATGCCGAAGGATTCTCTGCCCTATGCATCGCACATATCTACCCGCGTTGGTGACAGCCCCCCGGCAAAGAAGGTTGCGTTAAGCGGTGAAAAACCAACATAGCACCGCAAAACAGAAAAGAGGATCGCAATGGAACTTATTATTCAACAACTTTTCATTTTATACCTGTTTGTTGTAGCGGGTTGGCTGATTGGAAAGAAGAACAGAGAGAAGGCATCGCATAGCGAGATTCTGTCCGTCCTGCTGGTCAATCTTTTGCTTCCCTGCAAGGTTTTCCGATCTTTCGCTGCCAACTTTACCGTTGCCTATTTCAAGGAACGGTACACGTATCTGTTCTCGTCCCTGATCCTGCTTGCGGTTCTGATTGTTGCGGGGTACTTCGGGGCTCGGCTGATGACCAAGCATCCGTACGAAAGAAAAATTTTCCGCTATTCCCTGGTGGTAACCAACTACGCGTATCTCGGTTATGTTCTGATCGAATCGGTATTCGGGGAAGCGATGCTGACCGATTTTGTTTTCTTTGCCATTCCGTTTATTGTGTATACCTATACGTTTGGCTACGCTTTACTGACGGGAGGCAAAAAACCGTGGAAGCGGTTGTTGAATCCGATCACCGTTGCGATCGTACTTGGCATGGTGTTCGGGTTGTCCGGAGTTTCGCTGCCCCGGGTGCTCGCCGAGGCGATCTCCATGGCTTCTTCCTGCGTTGGCCCCGTCAGTATGCTTTTGACCGGCCTTACCCTCTCGGCCTTTGCGCTCAAAGATATGTTCTTTGATCCTAAGCCGTACTTATTCTCTGCACTGCGTCTGCTTTTGATCCCAGCCACGGCCTTTCTGATTTGCCGGCTGCTGCGCCTGGATTCGGTTTTGCCGATGATGGTGATGATCACCTGTATGCCTTGCGGACTCAATACCATTGTCTTCCCCAGGCTCGTCGGGGAGGATTGCGGGCTGAGTGCGCGTCTGACCCTGATCTCCCACTTGTTTGCCCTGCCGACGCTGATGTTCTGGCTCTGGATGTTACAAGGATTATCGTAATGCAAAAAGGAGAAAACAGATGGATTCTTTGAAAGTTTTATTTGTAGGAAACAGCTTTGCGGTCGATACGATGGAGCATGCCGCAAACATTGCACACGCACTTGGGATCGCCCATGTCAAGTTTGGGACCTTATTCGTGGGCGGATGCTCGATTCAGATGCACTACGAGCATGCCATGGAGGATGCGGGCGTATACACCTATTACATCAATGAAGGGGAGGGGTGGAGCTCCACCCCCGGCTATCGGATCAGTGATGCGGTAAAGAGCGACGATTGGGACTGGATCGCCATTCAGCACGGCACACACGGCACAAGCCGATATACCTCTCCGGCGTGCTATGAGCGGCTGGATGCCCTGATCGACTATCTGAAAGCATTGGCTCCCGCGCATACGAAGATTGCCTTTAATTTGACCTGGCTTGGCGAATCCACGCGTCAGCATCATGAGATTCTTTCCTATGGCGGCAATATGGCGCTGATGCGAGAAAAGCTGGTGGAGGTGACGAAGCAAATCATCGTCAACAACCCCAAGGTAGATCTCCTGGTTCCCACCGGAACGGCAATCGAGAATGCCCGCACCTCTCACATTGGTTTGCTAACACGGGATTGTTATCATTTGAGTGTGGATAAGGGGAGATACATCGCTGGATTGGCCTTTATCAGCACAATCACGGGGATTTCGGCAAACGGGATCACCTGGACGCCGTGCGGAGTGGACGAATACGCAAGACAGGTCGCAATCGAGGCGGTCCAAAACGCACAGCGCTTCCCTCTCGCAGTTACCCCCTCGCAGCTTTGATCTAAACGGCGAGATCCCCCTTTGCGGCAGATCCGCCAATCGCATACCCAAAGGCGCACGAACCGATGTTCATGCGCCTTTTGATTTGCGGCAGGCAAATCGGCTTTGCTTCACGCCGGCACGCCGATGCTTTTCGACGCAAATCGGCCGCTCTTGACATTTCAGTCATGTTGTGATATAATAAATTCTGTATGAGTTTCGGCAGGCTGTTGCCGAAACAGGACGCAGAAAGGGAGAAGTAGCCCGTGAAGCATTTGTTTATTCTCAATCAGCAGGCCGGCAAAACAAGCGACCATGCCCGTCTTGAGGCTGAGCTGACCGCCCTTTGCCAGGCGCGCGGTACCGAATACCTGCTTTGCCGAACCGAATCGCACGAGGAGGCCGAGGCCATTATCCACCGCGAATGCTCCGCGCCGGGCGAGACCCGCGTCTTTGCCTGCGGCGGTGACGGTACCTTCGGCGGCGTGGTCAATGCGGCCGCACGTTATCCCGGCGCGGCGATCGGTCTGATCCCGCTCGGTACGGGCAACGACTTCGTGCGCAATTTCGGCAGCAAGGCCAATTTTCTTGATCCCACCGCACAGCTTGACGGCAGCGAGGTTCGCCTTGATCTGCTGCGCTGCAACGACAGGCTCTGCGCGAACATGGTCAACATCGGCTTCGACTGCGAGGTGGCAAAGGAAGCCGGGAAACTGCGCCGCCGGCGCTTCTTCGGCGAAAAAATGGCCTACATCAGCGGCGTGCTGCTCACCCTCATCCGCAAGCCCGGCGTCACCCTGACGGCCGCACTTGAATCCGAAGCGGCCAGTGAACATAAGCTTCTGCTCATCGCCATCGCCAACGGCGCTTTCTGCGGCGGCGGCTTCCGTGCCGCCCCCAACAGCCAGCTCGCTGACGGCAAGATGGACGTCTGCATGGTCAACAATGTCAGCAGGACGCGTTTTCTGTCGCTGGTCAAGGCCTATCATGACGGAACCTATCTTGACTTGAACATTGCCAAGCGCATCATTCGCTATTGCCAGGGTGAGAAGCTCTCGCTGAAATTCCCTGCCATCCGCACGGTGTGCATCGACGGCGAGCTGATCGAAACCGACCATCTGGACGTTGAAGCGCTCCCCCGTGCCATGCGCTTTATTCTGCCCCGCGGTGCCGTCTGCCCGGAGGAGGCCGCACATGAAACTGCTTGTTCTCTCTGATTCGCACGGCCGCCGCGATGCGGTACGCCGCGTGCTGGATCTGCACGCCGATGCCGATGCGCTGATCTTCTTAGGCGACGGTCTGCGTGATCTGCCCGATGCATTGCCCATGCCTCTCCATGCCGTGCGCGGCAACTGCGACAGCGCCATATTTGATCTCCCCTCCGCCCCCGATGAGCAGACACTTTGCCTGGGCGGACGCCGCATTGCGGCCCTGCACGGCCACACCCGAGCGGCCAAGGCCGGGTTCGGCCGCCTGCTGGCCCTCGGGGTCGAGCAGAATGCCGACATCGTCTGCTTCGGCCACACCCACGCGCCGCACGAGCAGTATATCCCGGCCGGCGAGACCTTCTTCGGACAGCCGCTGGCCCGCCCGCTCTACCTCTTCAATCCCGGCGCACTTCTGGATGGCCGATTTGGTCTGATCGAGCTGCGGCCGGGCGGCATCCTGCTCTCGCACGGCCAACTGTAAGCATAAAAAAAGCGCGCCTCTCGGCGCGGCAGTCGTTGCCGTTGCGGACCGGGGCGCGCGCCCCGACCCGTTTCGGCTGATGTTCATTTGGTTAAAGCTGCAGGGCAGCTTCCTCTGCTGTCGCCTCTGCGGCTTGCTGCGCTGCCTCGGCCAGCGCGGTCTGATATGCGCTGATCACCGCGGCTTCCAGTGCACTGCGGAACTGCGCATTGATGGGATGCACGATGTCACGGTAGGTATCATCAGGGTTCTTTCGGCTGGGCATGACAATGAAAAACTTGTCACGCGCATGGATGACCTTGATGTCGTGAACGGCCAACTGGCCGTCAAAGGTGACCGACACGATCGCCTTCATCGGCCCATCGTCAAAGAGCTTTCTGATTTTGATATCTGTGATATTCATTTTCTTTCCTCCGTTGCTGATAATTTGCACCGTTTCTGAATATAGTATATAATATCTTTGTGACGATTATTCAGCAAAAAAGAAATATTTTTATGAACCATTCGTCAACAGATTTTGCATCTACCGATTGCATTTCCGCAAAATACCGATTTTAAGGAAGGTTAATTCATGTCAACGCCCAATACTCATCTCGGCGCGGCTGAAATCGGCCGTCTTCTTGCCGGAGCCAAAAGCGTATATTTCATCGGCGTCGGCGGCATCCATATGTCGTCGCTTGCACACATTACCCAGGTGCGCGGCTACCGTGTCGGCGGCTATGACCGCGCCGCATCGGCCCTGACCCGCCGTCTGGAAGACGAAGGGATCACCATCCACTACGCGCTTGATCCCGCACACCTTGACGGCTACGATATCGTCGTCTACACCGTCGCCATCTCGCCCGACAACCCCGAATATCTCCGTGCCAAAGAGCTGGGCCTGCCCTGCATCTCCCGCGCAGATTATCTCGGCTATATTATGGAAGCTTACCGAACCCGCGTCGGCATCGCCGGCATGCACGGCAAGAGCACCTGTACTTCCATGTGCGCGCACACCTTCCTGGCCGCCGGTGCCAACCCCACCATCCTCTCGGGCGCTGAACTGGAAGAGATGGGGGGCGCGTATCACGTCGGCAGTGAGGAGCATTTCCTCTTTGAAGCCTGCGAGTATATGGACTCTTTCCTTGATTTCAGCCCCACCGTCGCCGTGATCCTCAACATTGAGATGGACCACACCGACTATTTCACCAGCATGGAGCAGATCCGCACCTCCTTCGGTGCCTTTGCCGCCAAAACCGGCCCCGCCGGTCACGTCATCGCCAACTATGACGATGCCGATGAGCGCGCCGCGCTCGAATACTGCACCAGCCAGATCATCACCTTCGGTATCTCCAACCCCTCCACCGATTACACCGCTACCAATGTACACTACACCGCAGGCCGGCCGGAGTTCGATATCCTCTGCCGCGGCAGCTTCCTCTGCCATGTTCACCTCGCTGTCTCGGGTGCGCACAACATCTACAACGCCCTCGCCGCAGCTGCCGCCGCCAATTTCTGCGGCATTCCTCCCGAGCAAATCGGCAGCGGACTCTCCACCTTCTCGGGCGCCAAACGCCGCATGGAGTACAAGGGCAAGCTGAACGGTGCCGATGTCTTTGACGATTACGGCCACCATCCCACCGAGGTGCGCGCCACGCTGGACGGCGTCTCCAAACTGGGCTACGACCGCATCTGGTGTGTCTTCCAGCCCCATACCTACTCGCGCACGGCCGAGCTGTTTGACGATTTCGCCGTCTCCTTCGAGAATGCCGATCACATTCTCTTTGCCGATATCTACCGCGCGCGGGGCGATGAGGTCAATTCCACCGAGGTCAGCTCAGCAAAGCTGGCCGAGCGCATCGGTGACAAAGCCAGCTACTACGATAGCTTCGAAGCCATCGCCGAAGAACTGCGGGAAAGTGTGTTCGACGGGGACATTGTCATCATCATGGGCGCAGGCGATATTTTCCGGCTCTACGATCACCTTCCCCTCGAAAAATAACCGCTTTTCTCGTATTACCGCGCTAACAAAAAAGATTTTTTTGATTATTTTCGCCAAAACACTTTACAACACATCAAAAATCGAGTACAATACAGACAGCATTATTAAATCACCGCAAGGAAGGAAGCCATGATGAAAAGTAAGATTCGCGACGAAAAAATCGACTATCTCTTCCGGGGAATTCTCACGCTCAATTCGATGGAGGAGTGCTACAACTTTTTTGAAGACCTCTGCACCGTTTCCGAGCTGAAGGAAATGTCCCGCCGCATGCTGGCCGCAAAAATGCTGCGCGAGAACTATATCTATTCCGAGATCGCCGCGCAGACCGGACTGAGCACCGCTACCATCAGCCGCGTTAACCGCTGCCTCAAATACGGCTCTGACGGCTACCTCAACGTGCTGGAACGCATCGAAAAGCGCCGCGGAAACTGACATCATGGCCCAGTATGACGCCATTGCGCATGTTTACGACCGACTGAATGCCGAGCTCGATTATCACGCATGGGCCGACTTTGTCGAAGCCTGTTTCGACCGTCATCTGTCCGTGCGCCCTTCTCTTGTTCTTGACCTCGCCTGCGGCACCGGAAGCATGACCCATGCCCTCGCCGCACGCGGCTACGATATGATCGGCGTCGACCGCTCGCCCGAGATGCTCACTGAAGCCTACGCCCGCGCAGGGGAAGCTATGCCGCTTTTCCTTTGTCAGGATATGCGCAGCTTCGAGCTGTACGGCACTGTCGGCGCCGCCGTTTGCTGTCTGGACAGCATCAACTACCTCACCGGCGACGGCGACCTTGCCGCCTGCTTTGCCACCGTGCACAACTATCTTGACCCCGACGGGCTCTTCCTCTTCGACGTCAACACCCCCTATAAATTCGCCCATGTCTACGGCGACAATGCCTACATCCTCGAGGACGAGATCGACGGCCGGGCCGTCTGGTGCGGCTGGCAGAACAGTTATGATGCCGCAACCGGTCTCTGCGACTTCTACCTCACCCTCTTCGAAGAAGATGCCTCCGGCCGATATCGCCGCACCGAGGAAACGCAGCATGAGCGCTGCTTCACCCACGACACCCTGCTCTCGGCTCTGACTACAGCAGGCTTCGCCCACCTCGGCACCTACGCCGACTATGCCTTCACCGCCCCCGGCGAGCGCACCGAGCGCTGGTACATCGCCGCCCGCGCAATCAAGCACTGACCAACCGCCAAGCCCCCTTGCCCCAAAGTTTTTGGGGATTGTTAAGCCCCTTTTTTCAAAAAGGGGCTTAACCGGGGCCTGGGGCAGCGCCCCAAATACAAAAAAATTAAGGAATCCATCATGCCCAAATCCACCATTCTCCGCGCCATGACCCAGGACGGCAGTGCGCGGCTTCACGTCATCAATTCCACCGAAATCGTCAACACCGCCATCCGCTATCACCAGCCGATGCCCACCGGTGCCGCAGCCCTCGGCCGCCTGCTGACCGCCGCTTCGGTCATGGGCAGCATGCTGGGCGAGGAAACCGACAGCCTCACCGTAGCCCTGGAGGGTGACGGTCCTGCCGGCCGCCTGCTGGCCGTGTCCGACTATATCGGCAATGTCCGCGGCTATATCGAGCACCCCGAGGTCGACCTGCCGCTCAAGTCGAACGGCAAGCTGGACGTCGGCGGCGCGGTCGGCCGTGGTATGCTCCGCGTCATCCGCGACTGTGGCGGTGAAGAGCCATATATCGGCTCAATCCCGCTTGAGACCGGCGAGATCGCCGAGGATATCGCCGCTTACTATGCCATCAGCGAGCAGGTGCCCACCGTCTGCGCACTCGGTGTCCTCATCGACCGCGACTATACTTGCCGCGGTGCCGGCGGCGTCTTCGTCCAGCTCCTTCCCTTCGCCGATCCCGCCATCATCGATCAGCTTGAGAAAAACGCAGGCGAACTGCGCCGGCTCTCCGCCCTCATCGGCGAGGGCGCTTCCAATGAAGCCATCGCCGACCTCGCCCTCGCGGGCATCCCTTACGATGTCTTCGATACCCTTGAGGTCGAATACCGCTGCACCTGCAGCCGCGAGCGCACCACCGCCGCGCTGAAATCGCTCGGCCGCCGCGAGTTGGAACGCATGCTGGACGAGGCCCGTGTCGAGGACGGCATCGAGCAGATCGAGGTCTGTTGCCGCTTCTGCGACCGCAAAGAGCGCTTTTTGCGCCCTGACGTGGCCGCCATGTTCGCCGATGAATAAAACTCGCCCACCCCGGGCAGACTGAGAGCGTCCCTTTGTCGGGGCGCTCTTCACCTGCAGAAAAATATTTTCATTTTTTTGCAAAAACCTATTGACAAACATCTCCGCATCTGTTATAATATTGCCTGTTCGATGGGGCATCGCCAAGCGGTAAGGCAACGGACTCTGACTCCGTCATTACCTAGGTTCGAATCCTAGTGCCCCAGCCATCAAGGGCGACAAAAAAGATATCGCCACAAAAAAGC
>JAFWBJ010000088.1 GCA_017507145.1 Clostridia bacterium
ATACATTCGGTTTTGAGAATAGAAAAGAAATTTTCGGCCATAGCATTGTCATAAGGATTTCCCCTACTTGACATGGGTGGCGTTATGTGATAAGATTGTGTTAGCTTAAAATATGCTTGTGATGTGTATTGAAAGCCTTGGTCACTGTGGAGTTGCAGCTCTGCAGTGACCTTTTCTTTTCTCTTGGCTGCTCTGATGGTAGAGGGAACGAGGTTGATGTTCTGTTCAGTACCCGTTTTGTATGCAACTATACTGTTGTCGTACAGATCCTTGATGATCGAAAGATACAGAAACCCTTGTCCCGTCTTGATATACGAAATATCTGTTACCCATTTTTGATCAGGTCTATCTGCATGAAAATTTCTGGCCAAATGGTTTTTATACACATATATACCATTCGTATAGTTGTGATACTTCTTTCTTCTAACCTCCGATAACAAATTATATTTCTGCATAACGCGGAGCACGGTCTTGGGATCCTTACATATTCCTTGTCTTTCAAGCCATATATGCACTCTACGGTAACCATAGGTGCTATGACTGTGTTCCTGACACTCCCGAATCTTTTCGGCAAGCGCTAGATCTCTTGCAGGTACATCCATTCTTTTGACATAATCATAGTAGCCACTTCTTGAAATCTCGAAGAACCGGCACATCTCACTGATCGAATATTTGTCTTTATGACGATAGATCACCATATATTTTACGCTTGTCCTCACTTCCTTTCTGTGCGCGAGAGAAAATCCCGCAATCGTTCATTTTCCATCTTCAACCGTTTGTTCTCGTATTTGTATTCTTGTAATGTTTTGGCTGGCTTTCGGCCTCGTTGTTTCGGTAATCCCGATATATCCTTCTTGCGTTCACGTTTTAGTAGTGCATGCACAGGGCGATAGCCCGTCAATCCCAGCTTCTCTTCTATTTGCCTTTGCGTCATCCCTTGGGACAACATTTCCTTGATTTGTAGCATTAATTCCTGTGTGTGTTGATACTTTCTTGGCATACAATTACCCCCTTGATGTGGTACTTTTCTTCTACCACATCAAGGGGGCTTTTGTCTATTGTCCGTTTTTTACGGACTTGTTCACAATCGCCGAAGGGCGCTTTTTCTCCGCCGATATTAAGAATTCCGTAAGCAAATTATCGCGCAAAGTGACACAAATTTGCGGTATACTTTTCCTATCAACCATCAAGGAAAAGGTTATATGCCGACACTCTTCATCCTGCTGACCAAAAGCAAAACCCTGCTCTCACGCGTAATCTCGCTTGCAACAGGGGCACAGTACACACACGTTTCGATCGGCCTGACGTACACAGATGAATTCTACAGCTTTGCGCGACAGCGTCCGCATTTTCCGCTTCCAGCCGGATTTGTCCGCGAGGAACTTAGCGGCGGATATTGGAAGTCTCACCCCCGTACGCCCTGCTGCCTGCTCAGTTTGCCCGTTGACCCTTCTGCATACGATCAGATTTGCGGGCGGCTGTGTGATATGGTTCTGCACACCCAAGACTACCGGTATAATCTGCTTGGCATTCTGCGTTGCGCTTTCTCCATCCCTTCTCAACAGAATCAATCATATTTTTGCTCACAGTTCATCGGCGAGCTGCTCGCAGAGAGCGGGATATGCCGCGCATTGGATGAACCTTCTTTGCTTCATCCCGACGATTTTCTCGCTCTGCCCAATGCAGACCACTGTTACTACGGCACCGTGGGCGATCTTGCATTGCGTATCCAAGCTGCACGCTGCCGACCACATCTTCGCTGACCCCAAACGTGAGGCATCCGAATTGGATGTCTCACGTTTTTATGCTGCTATATCTTGCATTATTCGGCAAAGTATGATATAATAAACAAGCTTTAAAATCGAAAAAGGCCGAAAAGCAACGGGAAACCGCACTTTTCGGCCGGTATTGGCACTCCCAACAGGAATCGAACCTGTAACTGCCCCTTAGGAGGGGGCCGTTATATCCATTTAACTATGGGAGCACGCGAATACCTGTATAGTATAGCACATGTTGGAAAAAAATGCAAGCCTAAATTTCGAGGAGGTATCGGATGAAGGTCTCTTGGCGCGCGATCATGTGGGCGGCTTTGTCGATGGCGATGCTGGCTTTTATTTTTGGAAATTCTCTGCAGTCCGGTGCGGATTCCCTGGCCATCAGCGACACGGTCGCGCAGATCTATGCTCCCACTTTGGAGCGAATCGGCTTTGGCGATGAGCAGATTTCCTTTCTCGTGCGTAAACTCGCCCATTTCGCGGAGTTTATGCTTTTGGGTTTTCTCTTTAGCGGCACTGCACGGGCCTTTTCAGTTCACCGATCTTACCTCGCCGCAGTTTCGTCGGGCTGGCTCGCCGGCGCGGCGGATGAATTCATTCAGCGCTTTATCGATGGCCGTTCGGCACAGGTGACCGACGTGCTCATTGATTGCATCGGTGTCGCGGCGGGTATTGGCTTCTACTGTCTTTTCTTCCGGCTCTCGGCACGCGACAGACAGACTAAATCTGTTTCTTGATCCGCTCAAGCGCGCCTTTCTCCAGCCGCGAAACCTGCGCCTGCGAAATACCGATTTCTTCGGCGATTTCCATCTGTGTCTTTCCGCGGTAGAAGCGCAGATTGATAATTTTTCGCTCGCGCTCCCCAAGCCGCTTCATCGCTTCACGCAGAGCGATATCTTCAAGCCAAGCTTCGTCTGTGTTGCGATCATCGCTCAGTTGATCCATAACATAAATCGAATCTCCGCTGTCGCTGTATACCGGCTCATAGAGCGAAATCGGCTCAATAATTGCTTCCATCGCACGGACAACATTCTCTTTTTTCTCACCAAGCTTCTCCGCGATCTCTTCGATCGGCGGCTCATTGCCCCGCTCTTTGGTCAGCTGTTCACGCATTTGCAAGGCTCGGTAGGCCAGATCACGAACCGATCGGCTCACTCTGATGCTGTTGTTATCCCGCAGATAGCGTCGGACCTCCCCGATGATCATCGGGACCGCATAGGTCGAAAATTTCACATCAAGATCGAGATTGAAATTATCCACAGCCTTAATGAGACCGATGCATCCCACCTGAAACAAGTCATCCATGTTTTCTTTGCGGCCCGCAAAGCGCTGGATAATACTCAGCACCAGACGGAGATTCCCGTCGATCAGGGTCTGCCTTGCTTCCATATCTCCTTGCTTTGTCTTCTCTAAGAGCGTTCGCTTTTCCTCGGCTGTCAGGGTTTTCAGCTTTGCGGTGTTTACCCCGCAAATTTCCACTTTATTATGGTACATGATCCCCTCGCTCACTTTCTGCCCCGCATCGATCGCAGGGTATTCCAAGTATTGCCGCTCCCCACTGCGGCTTATTCAGTCTTCCGCACGGAATTGATTGCCAATCCACACCATCCAAAGGAGAACTTTCTATGGAAAAAACCAGTCAGCAGCATATCAAATGGGAGAATACG
Organism: Clostridia bacterium; assembly: GCA_017507145.1. GTDB lineage: Bacteria > Bacillota > Clostridia > Oscillospirales > CAG-272 > SIG693. The sequence goes on from JAFWBJ010000088.1 coordinate 3,443, forward strand.
CGCAGCGTTTTCCGCGCGATCGCAGCAGCGGAGGAAGGGGGCGTCAGCCGCGCGCAGATCGCAGAGCAAACCGGACTCAGCCTGATGACCATTGGAAAAATCGCGGATGAGCTTGATGCACTCGGCATTGTCGCCCAGCAAAAGGATGAGCGCATTACGGCGGGAAGAACCGCGCGTTTGATCAGCTGTGTGCCGGACTGGCACATTCTGGTCCTGGATCTTACGGCGGTCAATTTCCGTCTTTTCATACTGGATTTGAGTCTTCGCGTCTTAGACGAGATCACCTACCCATACGATGAGATGATGTTCTGCGATGAGAATCTGGTGATGTTTTTCAAAAATATCTCCATGTATCGCCGGACAAAAATCGATATTCAGTTCTGCATCGGTGCGGCGGTCCTTTTGCCCGGCGCGTATGATGCCGCAGCAGACCGCATTTACGGCTGCCGACTGCCTGCTTTCGCACCGCTTCGTCCCAAGGCAGTTCTGCATCACTTGATTCCTGCACCGCAGATAATCTACATCGAAGACGTGCGCGCCGCAGCCATGTCGGCACGTCTGCAGGGCATTGAGCAGAAGGAAGATGGCAGCACACTTTGGCTTTCCCTTGACCATCCAGTCAGCGGCGCATTGTTGGTTGACGGCCGCCCCTTGCTGGGCGCCAATAACTGTGCCGGCCGCTTTGGTGAGGTGACAGTCGGCACGCGCTTCAATTTAAACGAAGCGATGCTTTCCCTGACCGATCAGACCGAGCGTGCCGCAGCACTAGCCATTGCGCTTTACAATTTGATTGCCGTCTTCGATCCTGCGCAAATTTTGCTTGAATCCCGAATTCAAGTGCTGGATGATGAATTCATGGCTTCCGTTCAAGCCCGACTCCAGCAAATGAATCATGACCGTATGCTCCCGCTGCCGCAGATCCGCACGGCCGAGACCGAGCTCTCTGCCGCGGTACGCGGAATCGCACAAGCCATCTGCGAGACATGGCTGCGGCGCAAATGTATTAAAAAAACAAATTAAAATTCCGCCGTAAAACTTGACAAATGAATTTTATTGATGTATAATATTGTCAATTAAGCACATTCCTGCGTTTTTTGCGGTGTTTTTTGCTCTGCGCCAAACGCAGGAAGGGCTTCTTTTTTTCGGAGGTCATCATGGCGATCAAAATTATTCTTCTTGTCGTCTTCTTCGCTGTCACCGTCACGGTCGGAATTGTCTGCAGCAGACGCAATGTCAGCGTTGGCGATTTTGTCCTGGGCGGCCGCAGCGTCGGCCCGTGGCTGACCGCGTTTGCATACGGAACGTCGTATTTTTCCGCCGTTGTCTTCATCGGTTACGCAGGACAGTTCGGATGGAACTTCGGCATCAGTGCCGCTTGGATTGGCATTGGTAATGCCTTGCTCGGCTCGCTCTTAGCCTGGGTTGTGCTCGGCCGCCGTACCCGGGTCATGTCCAAGCATCTGAATTCTGCAACCATGCCGGAATTCTTCGGTATACGCTACGACAGCCGCGCACTGAAGATCGTTGCATCGGTCATCGTCTTTGTTTTCCTCGTTCCCTACTCCGCATCGGTTTACAAAGGGCTGTCCGGACTTTTCGCGCTTTCGTTTAACATTCCCTTCAATGCGGTCATCATCGGCATGGCGTTTATTACGGGAATCTACGTCATCGCCGGCGGCTATATGGCTACAGCCATTAACGATTTAATTCAAGGCTTTATTATGATCGTCGGTATGGTTCTGATCCTGCGCGGCGTGCTGAACGGTCAGGGCGGTTTCACTGCGGCTATCACGGCGCTCTCGCAGATTCCCTCCGCCGACTTGCCTGAGATGCAGGGCGCCTACACCTCTATGTTTGGTCCAAAGCCCCTTCAGCTGCTTTCGGTATTGATCCTCACCTCGGTCGGCACCTGGGGCCTTCCGCAGATGGTTGCGAAGTTTTACGCCATAAAAAGCGAAAAATCCATCAAAACCGGTACAGTCATTTCCACCATCTTCGCCATGATTATCGCCGGCGGTTCCTACTTCATGGGTGGCTTCAGCCGACTCTATTACCAGGCCGATACCGTGATGTTCGATGAAATCGTTCCCCAGATGCTCGGCAAAGCTCTGCCGGATGCTCTTATCGGTGTTGTCCTGCTTTTGGTGCTTTCTGCTTCTATGTCCACCCTCTCTTCGCTGGTTCTGACCTCCGCTTCAACCTTTATCATTGATTTCATCGGCGGCATTTTCCCCAATAAGCTCTCCGAAAAGATGCAAAAAACCAGCATCAAGCTGCTCTGCGCATGCTTTATCGTCCTTTCGGTGCTGATTGCGATCCGTCCCAACAGCCTGATCACAACCTTGATGTCGGTCTCCTGGGGCGCACTTGCCGGTGCTTTCCTCGGCCCCTTCCTCTACGGTCTCTTCTGGAAGAAAACCACCAAAATCAGCGTTTGGGCCGCTATGATCTTCGGCGTTGGATTTGTGTCTATCAATGCCGTTACGCATTGGATGGACGCTACGATGTGCGGTGCCGCTGCAATCCTCGCTTCCTTTGTTATCGTACCGGTAGTAAGCTTGCTCACCCCCAAAATGGACAGCGACCTTTTGGATGGCATCTTTGCCTGCTACGATGAGCCGATCACCGTTTCTCGCAGACAAGCGCTGGGCGAAAAAGAATAATCATCAGGGAAACCGCATCCGCGGTTTCCCTTTTGTCAAATTAATCATATAATTTAAAAAATCCCCTTGCAAAATGATCGAATGTATGATATAATATTGCTGTTCGCCGGTGTGATGGAATTGGCAGACGTGACGGACTCAAAATCCGTTGGTAGCGATACCGTGCGGGTTCGACCCCCGCCACCGGCACCAAATATCTCGATCTGCGGTTTGGCTTTTGATGAATTGCCTGCCGCGAAAAAAAGCAATCCGAACCGGTTCATCCCGCAGGGAGATGGGTTCGGATTGTTTTGTTCATTCTGACATCAGGAGGGAGATCAAGCTTGAGGACGACTGATAAACGTGCGGGACGTTGCACCATGCTTCCGATCGTCTTTGCGCTGGCATGGCCGACAATGCTCGAGCAGCTTCTGCAAACCGCAGTCCAGTACATCGACACGGCAATGGTTGGCTCGCTCGGCACGCAGGCGACCGCCGCAGTTGGTGCTACCACGACGGTTAACTGGCTGGTCGGCAGTACGATATCTGCGCTCGGCGTTGGTTTCCTCTCGCAAATCGCCAAGGCATACGGTGCAGGAGACCGCAGCAAGGCTTCGCGCACGGCTGCACAAGCGGTTCTTGCGGTGGTGATTGCAGGCAGCTTTTTCACGCTCCTCACGCTCTCGCTGAGTGGCATGGTCCCGATCTGGATGCAGGTTGATCCTGCAATTCGCAGCCTTGCCGGACAGTATTTCTTCATTCTTTACACGCCTATGCTTCCCCGTGCGGCGAGTATTATCTTTGGCACAGTTCTGCGCGCAGCGGGCGATACGAAGACCCCCATGCGTGTTGGATTGCTAGTCAATCTCGTCAATGTGATACTGAACTTTTTGCTGATCTTCCCTACCCGCACCATCAACGTATTCGGCCTGCGTTTTACCATGCCGGGTGCCGGGCTCGGGGTAATCGGCGCGGGAATAGCCAGTGCCATTGCCTTTACCGTTGGCGGTGTTTGCATCACGATTGCGCTCTGGCACCACCCGCTGATCTCGCCGCGCGGACTCTCACTTCGCCCGGACAAATCGATTCTCGCGCCCTGTCTGCGCGTGGCGATGCCCAATATGCTTCAGCGCTTTGGCACCTCGCTTGGATATGTTGCCTTTGCCGCAATGATCAACTCGCTCGGCGATATTTCCACCGCCGCACACACCATCGCCAACACGGTCGAGTCGGCTTTCTATATCCCGGGTTACGGTATGCAGACTGCCGCCGCCACACTGACCGGAAATGCCATCGGCGCACGCGATAAGGAGAAAATCCACTCGCTCACCCGCGTTCTTTTCCCGCTCGAGGTCCTGCTAATGACCTGCTCCGGCGCACTTCTCTTCGCGCTGGCCCCCGCCATGATGCGCATCTTCGCCAGCGATGAAGCGGTTATTTCGCTGGGAGCGACAGTTTTGCGCATGGTCGCACTCTCAGAGCCGTTTTATGGCGTTTCCATTATCATCGAAGGTATGCTTTTCGGTGCAGGAAAAACGATGGTTCCTTTTGTCTATAACATCATCGGCATGTGGGGTGTGCGAATCATCGGCACCTTCATTTGCACCCAGCTGCTAACCTATGGTCTCGTCGCCGCCTGGGCTTGTATGATCGCGCACAATCTCCTTTTGTTTGCGCTGTATATTGCGTACTATTTGCGCTGGCGCTGGAATCCGCTCGCCGCGCCGGGAGGTACTCATGCAGTTTCCTGACTATTCCAACAGCCTGCTTGCCCTTGGCAGTTCAATCCGCGCGCATTTTGGCCTGAATACCCATCATTCGACACTCACCGCGCTTGATACAATGCTTGAGTGGCGTCCGCGCAATGTGGTTGTGATGCTGTTTGACGGCATGGGAACAGCAATTCTGGAAAAGCACCTGCCTGCCGATGCCTTTCTACGGCGGCATTTGCACGGAAGCATTTCCTCTGTCTTCCCGCCGACCACCACGGCGGCAACCATCAGTCTCGAGTCCGGGCTGGCACCGATTTGCCACGGCTGGCTCGGATGGCGTCTTTACTTCGCCGAACTTGATCAGACTGTCAATCTCTTCCCGAACACCGTTGCCGATCAAAGCGGACGCAAGGCCGGAGAGGTGCACATCGCGCGAACCAGAATGCCCTATCACGACACGACCGATGAAATTCGCCGCAGCGGCCGCTATGATGCGGCCTATCTCTCCCCCTATGCCCCTGACGCCGCTGACCGCTGCAAAACCCTCGACGAACTCTTCGACGCCGTTCGGGCGCGCTGTGCTATGCCTGAGGAGAAGTATGTCTACGCCTACTGGCCACAGCCCGACTATGATATGCACGAATTCGGCACGGCAGATGAGCGCATCACGGCACAGCTGACCGCGATCAACGCGGCGATCGAAGCACTTGCTTCCACATTGCGCGACACCCTTTTGATCGTCACAGCTGACCACGGCATGATCGATACAGAGTGGCGTTATCTGAGCGATTATCCAGACCTTGCATCCTGTCTTGCCCGGCAAATCTCAATCGAGGCCCGCGCTGCTTCCTTTTTTATCAAGCCCGGAAAACTGGATGATTTTGCGCGCAAATTCAAAGCCGTCTTCGGTGACAGCTACCGTCTTTTCACCCACGACGAGGTGCTCCAATCCCAGCTGTTCGGCGCCGGTACACCGCACCCACTCTCCGACGGCTTCATCGGCGATTATCTCGCGGTCGCGACCGGAAGCGTCAGCCTCGATATGGTGCGCCCCGACGAGAGTGACTTTGTCATGCGCGCTGTCCATGCCGGAGCAACACCGGAAGAACTGAATATTCCCTTTATCGCGGTCGAGTGCTGAAGAAAGCGGAAAAAATTGCGAAAATTTTGCGAAACCCCTTGCATTTACGGGAAAAATCGTGTATACTATTAGCAATGCGCAGACGAAAGTTATCGCGTCCCCCTGCCGCAAAGAGAGTCGGTGGCCGGTGTAAACCGACGGGCAGGTTCGCGTTTCCGCTTTCCGAGCAGTCGGCGACGAGTCGAAGGGACGTGCCCTTTATCGCACGGTACAAGCGGCCGCAGGGGTGACCGGCGGCAATTTGGGTGGCACCACGGAGACTTCCGTCCCATATTCGGGCGGTGGTCTTTTCTTTTTCGCCCGGAAAGTCAAATTATTTTTTTGGAGGATACCATGTTAGACCTGCGTTTTGTCAGAGAAAATCCCGAAATTGTCAAGCAGAACATCCGCAACAAGTTCCAGGACAACAAGCTTCCCCTGGTCGACGAGGTAATCGCGCTGGACGCTGAGAACCGCGCCAACAAGCAGGAAGCCGACCGCCTGCGTGCTGAGCGCAACAAGCTCTCGAAGCAAATTGGCGCGCTGATGGCTCAGGGCAAGCGTGACGAGGCTGAAGAGACCAAAAAGAAGGTTACGGCATCGGCCGAAGCCCTCGCTGCCGCCGAGGCAAAAGAGAGCGAGCTGGAAGAAAAGATCAAGAAGATCATGATGACCATCCCGAACATCATCGATCCCAGCGTTCCGATCGGTAAGGACGACAGCGAAAACGTCGAGGTTCAGCGCTACGGTGAGCCGGTCGTTCCCGCGTTTGACATTCCCTATCACACCGAAATCATGGAAAGTTTTGCTGGTATTGACCTTGACTCTGCGCGCAAGGTCGCGGGCAATGGTTTCTACTACCTGATGGGTGACATCGCCCGTCTGCACTCCGCTGTTATTTCCTACGCACGCGATTTCATGATCGACCGCGGTTTCACTTACTGCATTCCGCCTTTCATGATCCGCTCCGAGGTCGTCACCGGCGTCATGAGCTTTGCTGAGATGGATGCGATGATGTACAAAATCGAGGGCGAGGACCTCTACATCATCGGTACGAGTGAGCACTCGATGCTCGGTAAGTTCATCGACACCATTCTCGATGAGCAGGCTCTTCCCTACACGCTGACCAGCTACTCCCCTTGCTTCCGCAAGGAGAAGGGCGTGCACGGTCTCGAGGAGCGCGGCGTTTACCGCATTCACCAGTTTGAGAAGCAGGAGATGATCGTCGTCTGTCGTCCTGAGGAGAGCCCGATGTGGTTTGACAAGCTCTGGCAGAACACGGTAGATCTCTTCCGCTCGCTGGATGTTCCGGTGCGCACCCTGGAGTGCTGCTCGGGCGACCTGGCCGATCTGAAGGTCAAATCGGTTGACGTTGAGGCTTGGAGCCCGCGCCAGAAGAAATATTTCGAGGTCGGTTCCTGCTCGAACCTCGGCGATGCCCAGGCACGCCGTCTCAAGATCCGCGTCAACGCCAAGGACGGCAAGTATTTTGCTCACACCCTCAACAACACGGTTGTTGCACCTCCGCGTATGCTGATCGCTTTCTTAGAAAACAATCTCCGTGCTGACGGCTCTGTGGCCATTCCCGTTGCCCTTCGTCCTTATATGGGCGGCATGGAGCAGATTCTGCCCAAGAAATAATCGCCGATAAAAATGCGCGTACATACTGATTGCTCAGCGTGTACGCGCATCTTCATGTGGTGTTATTTGACAAACAAACGAGTGATGATCAGTGCCGGGATCATCCAGAAAATCTGGTAGAGTGCGACATAGACCGAGGAAATGCCAACGGAGGAGCTGAGCAGCGTCAGGAAGAGCATGATCAGCAGGCTGACCGCCAGCGAGATGGCACGGATAATCGATCCGGTGTGCTCAACATGAGTCAGACGGCTGCATACCGTTGCCGTGTGGACCAGAGATTTTGCCGACGCGCGCGAAACCAGACCACTGTCAAGCACCGGAATCGGATCGGGCTCGGTCGGTTCTGTGTACTGGCGCTCAACAACGATATCATAGTGACGGCCGCGAAGCTTGGAGGCAATCAGCGCGTCGTCGATGTTCGGATCGTAGGTGCGGATCCGCGCGGTGATATGCTCACGCGCGAGCTCGCGCAGGGTGAACTCAAAGTCGACATCCATATCATACTGGATATAAAGCTTTGCACTCAGCACGCCGTCCATCACGATATAGAGGATGCGGGCGCCGCTGTTGAGATTGGCATCGTCCTCTGCGTCATGCATGGGGTAGATGTTGTAGGCCTCGAGGAATTCCGAGCGGCCAACCAGGACCGCAACGCCATCCACCTCTGCCTCAATGCCGGTATCCGTAATCGCTTTCACCGTAATCTGCTCGGCACGGTCAAACTCCTTGGTTGCCAGTTCAAGCACATCGTCCAGCGGTCCGCCAACCTTGGAGAAAACGCTGGCCGCAGCGAAGAGGACAAGGTCAGGACGAGCATTGCCGTAGAGCTTAATGCTGCGCAGTTTAACCGAATAAGCGGGGAAAATATCCTTATCGGTGAAGCTGACGATCTCTGCACCGCTGTACTCCTCGGCCGAGGTCTCGCCGATGATGGCGGTATCCTGCTCAAAGGCAATCTGGGAAGCCCGGAAGATGGGGTAGCTGCAGGCGATCAGGGTAGAAACCGGCATGCAGAACAGAACCGTCAGAACAAAGATATGCAGGGCATCAAGCGAGCTCTTGCTGGTAGAGAAAGATACGATGGCAAGGGCAATCGCCAGCGCCACAACCGGGAGAAGCACATAATTCAAGCGGGTATTGGCAAATGCACGACGATTGGTTCGCGCGAAATAATTCTCCACGAAAGAGGTGCGGCGGATGTCCAGCAGCAAAGCCTCTTCATCGGGTGCTGCCGTCGGCTCGAACTTGGTCCGAACGGCGTATTTGTCGCGGCGGTCCGCAACGACGGTGAAGCTGTAGATCTCGCGCTTGAGGTTCATTAAGTCGCAGAGGACAAGCAGAAACAGGCAGAGTGCTGCGGGAAAATTGTAGAGTGCAAAGGGATCAGTCGGTGCGATGAGAGCAATGAGCAGATCGTAGATAACCGCAACCGCGACCGCGACCGAAGCAAGACTCTGCGGAGTGGGCTTCAGGGTAACCGCGCCCTTGAGGCCGTCAAACAGCTGACGCCAGGAGAGCGCGCCGGCCAGCACAAGCAACTGCAGCGAAACCAGCGTATGTACCGCCGGATAATGCGCAATGTTCAACGCGCCGGGAAGCGAAACGCCGAAGAGCGAAGCATTTTCATAGAGGAAGAGCGCAACCAGAAGCACCAGCGTACCGAACAGACGAAGCAGAATGCCGCTGTACTCGCTCTTATAGCTTTGCATGATTTCCTTGGCCTGGGCTTTTTCAGTGTACTCGAAGCCGCGGAAAGCAGCACTTTCGCTGGTATCTTCCCCATCCACCTCGGAATTCAGCTGTTTTTCAATTTCACTGACTTTGTCAATGCCGACCGTCTTGGAGAGTTCCTCCTCATAGCCAAGCGCGATCATCAGATTGATGTCGGTCTCGTCCAAATCGACTGCCGGCTCGGCATTCGGTTCGGGCTCTGCTTCCGTGACAGTTTCCACCTTAGGCTCTTCGGCAACCGTCTCTGCAGCGGGTGCTTCGACTGCCTCTTCTGCGGCGGGCTGTGCATCCTTCTCCGTGATCTCGGTCAGCGAGCCGATCAGTTCGTCAAAGGCCGATGCATCGGGGATAACCGGCTCATCGTCAAAATCGAACTCCGGTTTGGCACGTCCACTGAAATAGTCACTCGGCTCAGCGGCGGGTGCCGCACTGATCGGCTCCTGCGGAACCGTCTCATGCACCTTAACGGTCTGGACAGCGTTGCGCGCTGATGGACGGAAATGGTAGACGTACTTGCGCACGCCGGCGACCGGCTGAACCGGAGCAGATTCGGCTTCGGGAGCAAAATCTCCGAGCGGTGACTCCGGCAGTTCATCCAGTGTCTCAAACGCGGGCTCCGCCTGATCCCCCTCAAGGCGAAGGCTGTCAAGCAGAGAGGCAAAATGCGTGCCGGTCTTGGCTTCATTCGGCACAGGCTCAGCGACCGATTTCTCGGGCGCAGGTGCCTCTTCGGTCTGTGCGGGCGCTGCGTTGTTAGGCAGATACTGCTTGAGCAGTGCGGCAATGTCCAGATCGTCCTCTGCCTGCGGTTGCTCTGCCTTGCCGTTCACCGGCAGATTGGCAGAATTGCTTTCCTCGGGAAAATTCTTCTTCAGCCGACCGAGCAATTCGCCGGTCGACATTGCATCATGATTCTCGGGCTTGTTCTGGTTCATGGATACACATCCTTTCTTCAGAATCGGGTTAATCCAACCGCTGCTGTCTTGCAGCCTCGGCAAGAATCACCGCCGCTGCGGTGGAAACGTTAAAGGAGTTCACCTTGCCGTACATCGGAATCGAGGTCACAAAATCACATTTATCCATAATTAAGCTGGATACGCCGCCGCCCTCACTGCCAAACACAATGGCAGCCGGACCGCGGAAATCGGTGTCGTGATAGCTTTTGCCGCCGGCCTCGGCCGCATAAGTCCAGACGCCGCGCTTCTTGAGCCAGGTAAGGGTCTGGGCAATATTGGGCACTTTGGCAATCGCCAAATGCTCGATGGCACCGGCGGAAGCCTTGGTGACCAGCGGCGTCAGACCGACCGCGCGGCGTTTGGGGATAATCAAGCCATGTGCACCAACGCCCTCGGCACAGCGAATCAGCGCACCAAGGTTATAGGGATCCACAATCCCGTCTGCCACGACGATCAGCGGCTTCTCGCCGCGCTCGCGTGCAATTTCGAGGATGTCCTCAACAGCGCAGTACTCTTTGGCCGCCGCCATGGCAATGATTCCCTGATGGGGCGCAAAGCCGGAAAGCGTGTCAAGCTTGGCTTTTTCAACCTCGATGACCGGAATCCCGCGATTCACCGCTTCGGCAACCAGAACCACAATCGAGCCTTCGCGGTCTCCGCGGCGCACAAAAATCTTATCGATTGCCCGATCAGATTTCAGCAGCTCACGAACAGCGTTGCGGCCAATCACCGCACCGGTCTCGCCCTCATCGGCTGCATGAAGCTCGCCGGCGCGCTCGTCAAGCAGCTCTTCATCCGCTTCATAGTTGACCTCATAGTCATTATGCCGCATTTTAATGTCTTCGGGCAGCTGTGCCTCGCGGCGGAAGCCGCGTCCTCCGCGCGAACGGTTGTCCGCGCCGCGGCGATTGCCGCCTGCATTGTTCTTCTTATCTGCCGCACCGTTCTGGCGGGGCTGAGCATTTTTCGCACCATGCTCGGATTTGGAACGGTTAAACTCATTTTTACCGTTCTGTGCGGACTGCTTTTTATAGGGTTTGCTCTGATTCTTCCCCCGATGGTAGCTATTCTTTCGGGGAGCTTGGCTTCCCTGAGGAGAATTCTTTTTTTCTTCCATGATATTATCCTTATCTTCTGCTTTAAGCGCATACGTATTTCATTATATACTGATATATTATATCACAAATCTTTTGATTTGTATAGAGGAAAATACATTTTTTCAAAAAAATTCAATCTCTTTTCAACCCGGAGGCTAATATGCTGCTATATTTTCGTTCAGCCGATCTCCATTATTCCGAAGCTGATGCATTTTGCCAAGCCATTCGCCGAAACGGGCAAATTCTCTGTCTGCCCAATTCCGATACATCGCCGCAAGCATTGGCCGGTCTTCCCTTCACTGCGGCGATCTATCATTTTCACCGCTCTGCAGACGGGCTTCCTCACCCACAAGCACTGAGGGAATGCTTCCCACAGCTTCCGATTATCGCAGTTGGGGATCCTGTTCGTGATACTCAAACCTGGCGCGTAATCCCCGAAACCGACTATGAGTTCTTCGGAGATCAGCTGAAGCCTGAGAATATTCTCGCTTTGACCGCGCATCTGCGCCAAACTCAGGCAAAGCCGTGTCTCCACCGAGCCAATTTGCACCTAACCGAGGACCGCCATCGGACAACGGTTATCGCTGACCGTGTTTCGTTCACGCCGTCTGAATATACCATCATCCGCGTATGCGCGGCAGCACAGGAACCGCTGCCTGCCGAAGATTTGTCCGGCTTTCTCGCGCGGCCGGGCAGCCGTCACTCCATTGCCGCCATCTCCAGCCATGTGCGGAATATCAACCGCAAGGTGGCCGCCTGCGGGGCGCCGCGCTTGATTCGCTGTCGGCGAGAAGCGGGATATCTGCTCTGTCCGCCATACGACCAGATTTTACCGCAAGAGCATCTGCATATCTTCGAACGTTCGGGGAATGATAACGCCGAAAGGATGTGAGTCGATGAGCAAACAGAAAAGTCCGGACACGGCTCTGCTCAATTATGTTGCCAAGAACTGTCAGATGGGAAAATCCTCCATCAAGCAGCTGCTTCCGGTGGTGGAAAACGAAAATTTCCGCAGAAGCATCGAGTCGCAGTATCGCGAATACGATGAAATCGATGATCTGGCAGTAAAAGCACTCGCACGTCACGGAACCCATCCTGAGGACGTCGGCGCGATGGCAAAAATCTCCTCTTATCTGATGATCAACACCGGCGCGATAATCGACAATTCCACCTCACACATGGCGGAAATGATGTGCAAAGGAAGCAGCAATGGGATTATTGAGATCACCAAGCGCCTCTCCGAACATCACGAAGCCAATGAAGAAACCCGCGATCTGGCAAACCGTCTCTTAGCGGCAGAAGAGCACAACATCGAAGAATTAAAGCGCTATCTGTAAACTGAAAAAAGCTACTGTGCGGCAAATTACGCACAGTAGCTTTTTTTATGAATACACAGGGATTACGCCAGCATTTCGGCGATAATCTTCCAGAGCTTCTCGCACGAAGCCAAGTCCATCTTCTCTGCGGGCGAATGGATATTCTCCAGGTTCGCGCCAAGCGAGATGATGTCCAGATCCGGGATCTTATTTTTGAGCAGACCGCACTCAAGGCCAGCATGGATCGATTGGATTACAGGCTCTGCGCCGTAAAGCTTGCGATACACCGCGATGTAGCGATCGCGCATCGGCGAGTTCGGTGCGTAGTCCCAGCCCGGGTAATGGCTGTGATGGTTGAAGCTGGCACCTACCAGCGAGGCCAGCGCATCCAGTTCCTCGACCGACTGTGTCAGCTGGGATTCCTTGGCAGAGCGGGAGGAGAAGGTGATACGCGCAGTGGGGGCATTCTCTTCCAGCGCGACAACACCCATATTGCGCGAGTAAGCCACCATATTCACGGCGTGGTTCATAGCCAGCACGCCGATCGCTGCCACATGCATCGGCAGAAGCATTGCCCGCGTCGAGACAGCATCCAGCATAACGGCGGGTGCTTCGGCAGGCTCGGCCACAACCTTGAAGCCTGCATCATCGTCCACCAGCTCGCCGCGGATATCTTCAGCTGCGGTCAGGATTTTTTTCGCAGCAGCTTCAGCAGAAGAAACCGAGATCAAGGCGGTGCATTCGCGGGGGATCGCATTGTCCTTGCTGCCGCCGATGCAAGTGCAGAGATGCAGATCGTCCGTAGCCATCAGCGGGCTGAGCAGGCGCGCCATGATTTTGTTGGCATTGGCGCGGCCGAGATGGATATTCTCCCCCGAATGTCCTCCCATCAGTCCTTTAACGGTGACAGCCAGCGCTTCACCGCGGAAAGACTCACGGGTCAACTGGACCGTCATATCCGAGCGAATACCGCCGGCACACCCCACGATGGCATGATCGTCAGCTTCGCTGTCGAGATTGATCATCCGGCGTGCATGGATACGACTGCAGTCAAAGGCGGCAGCGCCGTGCAGACCGATCTCCTCCTGCGAGGTAAACAGGCATTCAATAGGCGGGTGAGACGGCAGTTCACCGTCAAGCACAGTCAGCATGATGGCAACCGCAATGCCGTCGTCGGCCCCCAATGTGGTGCCCTCGGCATACAGCTTGCCGTCCGCCACCGCAAGCTTGAGCGGATCGGTAAGAAAGTTATGCGCAACGTCATTGTTCTTCTCGCACACCATATCGGTATGGCCCTGCAGAAGCACAGGAGGCTCGTTTTCCCGGCCTGCACTGCCCGGCATGGAAATCAACACGTTTTCGATCTCGTCCCGATACCACGACAGCCCCCGCGCCTCGGCGAAGGCAACCAAATAATCCGCAACCGCCGCCTCATTGCGTGAGCCGTGCGGAATGGCACAAATATCCTCAAAAAACCGGAAAAGTCTGGCCGGCTGATAGCCGTTTACGATATACTCCATATTTATCTCCTTATCTTCATTTGATCAGGCTGACGCCGAAAGAAATGGCAGAAAAACGCATGGAACACGCTTCTCTGCCCTTTCTTATCCTCGCACGGTACGAACCGCCGAGACGTAGATTTCGTTTTCGTTGAAAAGATCAAAGCTTTCCAGCGCGATGCCGGTTCCCATTGCCACGCAGGACACGGCATGATCTGCAATGCGGGTTGGAATGTTGGTGACATGCTGAATCAGCCGGTCAAAGCCGTACAGCAGGCTTCCGCCGCCGGTCATCACAATGCCGTTGCGCATGATGTCGCCAATCAATGCAGGTGGCGTGCGCTCGATTACGTCACATATGGTGTCGATCACTTCACTAATCGGGGGTGTGAGGGCCTCCATGATCTCATATGAACTCACAGTCACCACGCGAGGAAGCCCCTGCAGCAGGCAGCGGCCCTTGACATCCATAAACTGCGGCTCGGGGTGGCTAACCACCGCGCCGATGCGCATCTTGATCGCCTCAGCCGTACGCTCGCCGATCAGAATATTATGCTTCTGCCGCATGTAGCGGATAATTGCATCATCAAATTTGTCCCCGGCGACCTTGACCGAATCGCGCACCACCACGTCGCCAAGCGAAATGACCGCAATATCGGTGGTTCCGCCGCCGATATCCACGACCATATTGCCGTCCGGACGGTTGATGTCAATCCCGGCCCCGAGGGCAGCCGCAACCGGCTCCTCAATCAGGTGAACGCGCTGTACACCGGCTTGCTTGGCAGCATCCAGTACTGCGCGCTCCTCGACTTCGGTGATTTCACTGGGAATACAGATCACAGCGCGGGGCTTGAGCAGAACACTGCCCATCGCGCGCTTGAGAAATTCTCGAATCATAACCATTGTCACATCATAACGGCTGATGACCCCGTCTCTGAGCGGACGAATGGCGGCAATATTTTCCGGCGTGCGCCCAAGCATGGTCTGGGCAGGCTTGCCTACCGCCTTGACTGCGCCGGTATCGGTTTCGATTGCGACAACCGATGGCTCCTTGAGCACGATCCCTTTCCCTCGTACAAAAACGAGAACCGTTGCCGTGCCAAGGTCAATTCCAATATCTTTTGTAAACATGGTTCTCCCTTAGGACGTTTTTCTTTTATTATACACGATACTGCTCTGAAAAGCAATGTGTTTTTTGATTTTTCCCGAAAATTACCGTTTTTTTTCGGCAGTTACGCCCAATACTGCGCAGAACACCGCTGCCGCACCGGCCTCACGCAGGATACGCACGCCGGCTTCCATGGTAGAGCCGGTGGTGATGACATCGTCAACGAGGATTACCGTTTTCCCCGCCGGCTCTGCGTGATGTGCAAGCATAAAAGCCTTCTGTGCATTTTCCTTTCGCGCGCTGCCCGAAAGTGATTTTTGCGGAGCCGCCCCACCGGTTCGCTGCAGCATTGGCATGCACTTCGCCCCCAGATGATGCGCAAGTGCACGTGCAATCAACTCCGCCTGATCGTGACCGCATTTGCGTCTGGCATCGATTCTGCAGGGCAGATAAGTGACAATAACTTGCTCGGGCCGGCGCAGTGCATCGGCACACAGACGGCGGAATGCAGGCGCCAGTTGAGCGGCAGCAAAATTGGCGGCACGGTGCAGCGCAGTATCTTTAAGCCGCAGGACAGTGCGGCCAATGGCAGAGTCGGCACGGTATTCGCCCAAGTGGATCATCCCTTCAGCGCCGGCTTGGCGCAAAACCTCCGGCATGCACCGACAATCGATATGTGCTTCTCCGCAGACCGAGCAGAGCGCGAGCTTCTCATTCTCCCAATTCGCGCGGCAATTCGGGCATAGAACATCACAGCCGGCATACCGCCCCAGCGCATCCTGCGGCGCCAGCAGTTTTCTGCAGGCCGCACAATGCGGAACGGCAAAGAGATACCAGAGAAAGCGACCAACCGACACCTGCTTCATTGTGCGTCCTCCGCTTTTTCAAGCGCAAGGCGGACGGCCAGGCCGGTGTAGCGCATCGACTGGCGGTTATTGTCCACCATCATCTGCACAATCTCCGCACGCCCAACGATAATGACCATACTCTGCGCACGGGTAACGGCAGTATAGAGCAGATTTCTCGTCAGCAGAAGCTGGGCACAAGAATAGGCCGGGAGGATCACCACCGGATATTCGCTGCCCTGGCTTTTGTGCACGGTAACGGCATAAGCGTGTTCAAGCTCCTCAATGCCCTGATAGTCGTAGCGCACCTGCTTGCCGTCAAAATTGATCCACAGCACGCGGTCATGCGGGTCGATGGTCTCGATCACGCCGATATCACCATTGAAGATGCCCTGCCCCTGCTTGCCGTCGCGTTCCCATTCGAGATCATAGTTGTTTTTGGTCTGCATCACGCGGTCGCCTTCGCGGAAGGTAACATCACGGAAGACAAACTCGCGCTTTTCGACAGATGGCGGATTCAGCGCCTGCTGAAGCACTCGATTTAGTGCTTCCGTGCCGGCACCGCCTTTGCGTGAGGGCGAAATGACCTGGATGCGGGAGCGCATCTCAGCCCCATAACTGCGCGGCAGGCGATTGCACCAGAGGTCGGCGATTGTCGCCACAATTTCGTGCTCGCTGCTGCGCGGCAGGAAGAAGAAATCGTTATTTTTCACACCCAGCTCGGGATATTCGCCGGCGTTGATGCGGTGCGCATTGGTGATAATCAGACTCGACTGCGCCTGCCGGAAGATTTCGGTCAGCCGCACGGTGGAAAACCGCCCGCAGTCGATCAGATCCCAGAGAACCTTGCCCGCTCCAACAGACGGAAGCTGGTCCGCATCACCGATCAAAATCAAGCGCGCACCGGGCTTGACCGCACGGAGAAGCGCTGACATCAGCGCCGAGTCGATCATTGACGCCTCGTCGACAATGATGACATTCTCGCCCAGCAAATTGTCCTCGTCGCGCACAAAGCGCATCTGCTCCCCCTCGGCATATTCCATCTCCAGCAAACGGTGGATGGTTTTCGCCTCTCTGGCGCAGGCGGAGGACATCCGCATAGCTGCACGGCCGGTTGGGGCCGCCAATGCGACCTTGTATCCCATGCGCTCAAAAATATTCAAAAGCGCCCGCACAACCGTGGTTTTTCCCGTTCCAGGACCGCCGGTCAGCAGCATTACACCGGAGCGCAGCGCATCATAGATGGCTTGCTTCTGCTGGGCGGCATAGGTAATGCCGCTTTCGTTTTCCTCTCCCTCGATGAAGCGCTCGATGTCCCGCGCCGAGAGGGCGGCACAGGTTCTGTTGAGTTCAAGGAGTTTTTCGGCGATATATTTTTCATCATCATACGCATCGGCCAGATAGATGTATTGATCCCCCGCGATGCGGGAGTATTTCAGCAGTTCAAGCGACAACAGGCGGGAAACCGCAGCATCGGTCAGCTGGGTATCCACGCCGAGCAAAGCTGCCGCTCCGCCTACGAGCTTCTCACGCGGCAGACAGACATGACCGTTCTGCGCTGCGTTGGTCGACAGCAGATAGCGCACACCGCTGCCGATACGGGCCTCGCTGTCCTTGGCCAGGCCAAGACGCTCTGCAATCGCATCGGCGCGATCAAATCCGACACCCTGAATCTCATCACAAAGGCGATACGGATTATGCTTCGCAATATCGACCGCAGCACTTCCCCACTTTTTGTAGATCCGCATGGTAGTGGAAGGCCCGAAAAAGGTGCGAAAAAAGAGCATGACAGACCGCATGCCGGCCTGCGCGCGAAACTCCTCCTGAATTTTGCAGGCTGCCTTGTAGGAAATCCCCTTGATCTCGGCCAGCCAGTCGGGATGGTTTTCGATCACATCAAAGCTGTCGGCGCCGTACGCCTCGACGATCCGCGCTGCCGTCTTGGGGCCGATTCCTTTAATATTGCGCGCAGAGAGGTATTGCAGAATCGCATTTTCATCCGCGGGCAGGATCTTCTCATAGGTCTGCACCGCAAACTGGCGTCCGAATTTCGGATTGTGCACCCACTTGCCATAGACAACGACCTGCTCACCCTCAGTCAAAAAGGGCATCGTGCCGACGATCGTGATCAGCTCGTCGTCATCGGTGCCCATATCACTGATGCAATAGCCATTGTCTTCATTTGCGTAAATCACATGCTCGATGCTGCCGCTGATGCGGATCAATCCCTCATCATCAGGCAAGGCGGCACCGGGCCATTCGCGTTCGGCCATTCTGCATTTCCTTTCTTTCAAACATCATCCGTTTCAGCCGCGAAATACGGCGAAACGCGCAAGACTTCCCCCTGATGCACACGCAGAAGCGCGAGCAATTCGTCATCAGGGACGTAATTCTGCTCACACAGCAGGAGCACTCTCGGCTCTGCCCCGCCGCTGAGGGCAAGACGGGCTTCCACAATGCGCGCAGCAAGCGAATCAGCCGTCTCGCCGGCGCGAAGGCGGACCGAAACCGCATATGCGCGCGGAACCGTAAAGGTCTCCGCCAGAGCGCGCAGAGCGCTGTATATGCCATACACGGCGAAGCAAGCAACTGTAATCTCAAGGATCGTGCGCAGCATATCCATCCCTCCTCGGTACAGGATATGCTGCACACAGATGTATTGTGCTTAATTAAACTTTGCGCGAAGTGCGTCAGCCATATCGCGCTTTTCCCAGGGAGCATCGATATCCTCGCGACCCATATGACCGTAAGCAGCGACGGCCGAGTAGATCGGGCGGCGAAGGTCAAAGCGCTTGATAATGGCAGCCGGACGCAGATCGATCAGTTCAAGCACTGCATCGCGGATGGCATCCTCGTCAACCGAAGCGGTACCGAAGGTGTCAAGCAAAACCGAAACCGGGCGGGCGACGCCGATTGCGTACGCGATCTGCACCTCGCACTGGCGTGCAAGGCCGGCAGCAACGACGTTTTTGGCAATGTAGCGTGCGGCGTATGCGGCAGAACGGTCAACCTTGGTCGGGTCCTTGCCCGAGAAGGCACCGCCGCCATGACGCGCATATCCGCCGTAGGTGTCTACGATGATCTTACGGCCGGTCAGTCCGCTGTCGCCCTGCGGACCGCCCACGACAAATCTGCCAGTCGGGTTGATGTAAATCTTAGTCTGTGCATCCATCAATGCGGCGGGGATGATCGGCTCAATCACATGGGCAATCAGATCTGCACGAATCTGATCAGTCTCGACGTCGGGGCCGTGCTGGGTGGAGATGACAATGGTATCGACGCGAACTGGCTTGTCGCCGAGATATTCAACCGTGACCTGAGTCTTTCCGTCGGGACGCAGGTAATCGACCACACCGGTTTTGCGGATCTCGGTCAGCCGGCGGGCCAGCTTGTGTGCAAGCGAAATCGGCAGCGGCATCAGTTCTTCGGTCTCGTCGCAGGCGTAACCGAACATCATGCCCTGATCACCGGCGCCGGTATCAAAGCCGTCGCTCTCACCCTGCTTAGCCTCCAGCGACTTATCAACGCCCATGGCGATATCGGGCGACTGCTCATGAATCGAATTGAGCACCGCACAGGTATGGCAATCGAAGCCGAATTTTGCGCGATCATAACCGATTTCTTCAACCGTGCGGCGGACAACAGCGGGGATATCCACAACCGCTTTGGTTGTGATCTCACCCATAACCATCACGAGGCCGGTGGTCGTGCAGGTCTCGCAGGCGACACGAGACATCGGGTCAACCGCAAGCATGGCATCCAGAATTGCATCCGAAATCTTGTCGCAAATTTTATCGGGATGTCCCTCGGTGACCGACTCAGAAGTAAACAAACGTTTTTTCAGCATAATCTTTCCTCTTTCTTTTCTGCAGAGTGGGATCAGACGGCACAGAAAAAGTCCCCCGAAGCCGAGGGACAGCGTGTCATATAACGTCTCATCTCTCGGGAATTAGCACCTTGCATATGCAGGTTGCCGGGCTTCACAGGGCCAGTCCCTCCACCACTCTTGATAAGATATATCAATTTGCATATAGTATAGCATATTTCCGGTGAAATAGCAAGAGGCGTTCGGCATTTTTTTGCTGAAATCCGCAAAAATTCGTCCAATTCTCTGAACGGCGAGGCTTTTACCGCCCCCCATCCTTCTCTGCGTGGGCCGCGTCCCCCAAGCAACGGCAGAGACGGTCAATTTCCCGCACATAAGCCTGTCGCCCGTGATCGGTGATGACATACGTTCTGCGCCGTCCGTCCACTGATATTTCACGGATATAGTTCTCTTTGCAGAATTTTGCCAAAATGGTATACAGCGTGGCAGGCCCGATCACAACCCGTCCTCCGCTCCTCTGCGCGACATAAGATGCAATCTCCGTTCCGCACATTTCCCCTCGGCTGAAAGCCATCAATACATAAAACATTGGCTCACTCAACAGTTCCATCGGCTTTTTGGGCATCTGATCACCTCCTGTTTGGCGGATTTATAATATCGTTCAATGATATTGTATCACGATATTGTTTGAATATCAAGATGCTCAAGCAATAAATCACATAAAGTAAAGCGCAAAAAATTATTGATTGCAAATTCGGGCAATCTATGGTATAATGCCGGTAAAGCAACTTACCTGGAGGAATCTGCCATGAAACTTGTTCTTCTCACAGCCCTTGGTGTTGGCGGTGCAACGATAATCGGTGCCCTGCTCGGGTTTCTATTCAAAAAACCGAGCCAACGCTTTACGGATATTATTCTTTCGTTTGCAGCCGGAGTCATGCTCTCGGCCGCAGTAATCGGTCTGATTCTGCCTTCGCTGGAATATGGCGGAAAGTTTAGCCTGCCCATTATGATCGCCGGTCTTTTCTGTGGTGCGCTGTGCCTGAACTTGATTGACAAACTCGTTCCGCACTTACACAAAATGACGGGGGTCGATATCGAAAACCACCCCCAGCAAACTGCGCAGCTTAACCGTGTTCTGCTTTTTGTCATTGCCATTGCGATCCACAATCTGCCTGAGGGAATTGCGGCAGGTGTCAGTTTTGGCACGGAAGATATTGGACGAGCTTTCACGGTAGCAGGAGGTATTGCTCTGCAGAACATTCCCGAGGGTATGGTCATTATTGCCCCGATGCTCGCCGCAGGCATGAAGCGCGGCCGCACCTTCTTTACCGCGATGATGACCGGCATTGTAGAAGTTGTCGGCACCTTGATCGGTTATTTTGCCGTTTCCCTCTCGAACGCCGTTCTTCCCTTCGCCCTCGCATTTGCCGGCGGTACTATGCTCTATGTCATCAGCGATGAAATGATTCCCGAAACCCACGCCCACAACAACGAGCGAGCGGCAACCTATTCCCTCTTGCTCGGCTTCACCGTCATGCTGGTTTTCGATCAGCTGCTGGGATAATCGTCAATCAAAAGGAGAAAATATGGGCATTGACAGTTTTTCATTATGGAGATATAATGAGAACTGTATTCAGAGACACAATATTATTACAAGTTTTGATAAATAGGAGAATTGTTATGAAAAAAAACGTGTGCGTCATTACGGGCGGCGGAAGCGGAATGGGACTCGCTGCTGCAAAGTGCATGCCCAAGGATAAAATTGTTGTTGTTACGGGAAGAACGCTTTCCAAGCTCGAAGGGGCGGTAAAAGAGCTGGAGGCGCTGGGATACGAAGCGTATGCCAAAACTTGTGACACTTCCGTTCGCGAACAGGTTCGCGAACTGGCAGAATATGCGGCTGGTCTCGGCGAGATCACGAATGTAATCAACTCGGCAGGTCTTTCGCCTGCAATGGCAGATCCGGAAAAGCTGATTCGTGTAAATGCGCTTGGAACAGTTTATGTAAATGAAGAGTTTTCCAAGCTGATGAATGCAGGCAGCGTTATCGTTGATATCTCATCCAATTCTGCTTACATTCTGCCCAGTTTTCTCGCAAGCAAAAAGACTTTTGCCCTGGCAGATGTTGACGAGGATAAGTTTATCAAGAAGATTCTTTCCCTCCCTAACAAGTTGAAAGGATACCAGGCATCCGGACTTGCTTATGGTCTTTCCAAGAAGTTCGTTATCTGGTATGCGGCAAAATCTGCATTTGAACTTGGCCAAAAAGGAATTCGTGTCTGCTCGCTCAGCCCTGGACTGATCGCGACCGATATGGGCAACCTTGAGGCGGAAGAAGGCGGTGCTCTCCTGAAAACCACTGCAGAAAAGCGGATGGGCAAACCCGAAGAGCTGGGCTTTGCGATTGCAACCGTGGCAGATGAAAGAAACGGGTATCTGGCTGGCGTTGACGTGCTGGTTGACGGCGGCAGCGTAATTGGCAAAGCTTTTGTTAAATAAAACAACCAGGCAACGCTTTGGGGCGTTGCCTTATCCAATTTCAATTATCAAAAACAGTTGATTGTTGCCTCAAATGGAAATAATGGTATTGTTTCACTTTTGGAAGAATACAATTCATCTCATATAAGATAGTAGTTGAATGATATAAAAACTCGATGATAACTTTTATGGCTGTAATTGAAGCTCGCGATTGTCGCCTGAAAACCACAAAAATTTGCGAGGTGTACAAATGAAAAAGGACGGTATCTGCATCGGCGAGATCGTCAACGTTTCCGCAGACGAGAGCATTCTTGACGAAAACGGCAAGGTTGATGCGAAGAAGCTCGATCCCCTCATCTATGACGGCGTTACCCATGCGTATTGGAATGTTGGCGAGAAGGTTGGACAGGCATTTTCGGACGGAAAGAAGATCAAGTGAAAAACCCATATCTGAGAAATCTGAACAAGATTGAGTTCGTGGTGACCTACGCCTGCACAGGGCGATGCAAGCACTGTTCCGAGGGAGATCACACATCCTGCGGCGAGCGGATAGATCCACAAATTGCAGCGGATGCGGTGCGAAAGATTGCAATGGAATATGATATTCAAACGGTCATGACCTTTGGCGGTGAGCCGCTTTTGTATACGGATGCGGTCTATGCGATCATGAAAACAGCAAAGGAACTGAATATCCCCCAGCGGCAAGTTATTACCAACGGCTATTTTTCAAAGAATGCCGATAAGATTCGCGAGGTCGCAGAGGGGCTTGCTACGTGCGGCGTGAACGATCTGCTTTTGTCGGTGGACAGGTTCCATCAGGAAACGATACCGCTGGACGTGGTAAGGCAGTTTGCCGCAGAAGCAAAGGCGTGCGGCATCTCGATTCGCCTTCAGCCTGCGTGGCTGGTAAGCGCAACGGATGGCAATCCGTATAATAGAAAAACGAGGGAGATTCTCAACAGCTTTGCGGATATGGGGATACGTGAGAACGAGGGGAATATCATTTTCCCCGAAGGAAACGCGCTGAAATATCTCGCGGAGTATTTCGCGGACAAGCTCCCCGAAAATCCGTACGTGGAGGCTCCTTACGACGTGCGGTGTTTGTCCTTCGAGCCGAATGGCGACGTTCTTAGCAGAAATGTATATAAAAACGATATTATGGAGATTATCAAAGATTACGCGCTTTAAAAAACCAATCTGATCGACAATCCGGAATTTATTGAGGTACAACATGGAATACAGACAACTCCCTCACGGAAATAAAAACGAAACATTCAGTGTGCTCGGTCTTGGAATGGGCGGTATTGGAAAGACACCCGTTGACGAGATCGAAGCGATCATACGCAAGGCAATCGACAACGGTATCAACTTTTTTGACCTTTGCACGGCAAGCGCGTCCTATGCGCCCATCGGCAGAGCAATAAAAGATTGCAGAGAAAAAGTGTTCTTGCAGGTGCATTTCGGTGCCGTTTATGATGAGAACGGTGAATATGGTTGGTGCCGTGATTTTGACACCATCAAAAAAACCTTCCTTTGGGAGCTTGAACAGCTGGGCACAGACTACGTGGACTTCGGCTTTCTTCACTGCGTGGACGATGACGAGGACTTCGATACGCTTTGCGGGATCGGCGTGCTTGACTATTTGAAGGAACTGCAAGCGCAGGGCGTTGTTCATCATATCGGCTTCTCCTCGCATACACCAAGCGTGGCTAACCGCATTATGGACACGGGGCTTGTGGACATGATGATGTTCTCCCTCAACCCTGCCTACGATTTTGAAAAGGGTGATGAATACGGCATCGGCTCAATCAATGAACGATTTGAGCTTTTCAAGCGGTGTGAGCGCGAGGGCGTAGGCATTTCGGTCATGAAGCCCTTTTTTGCAGGTCAGCTTTTGTCTGCCGATCAGTCGCCCTTTGGGATTGCTCTGACGCATAATCAATGCTTGCAATATGC
>JAFWBJ010000089.1 GCA_017507145.1 Clostridia bacterium
ATTCTCTTTAAGATTCTGTAAGCTCTACCCTGAGCTCTTGGCTTAACTCTCTTCATTGTTGGTGCGCAGTTTGCGTAACATTCAGCAATGTAAAGCTTTGCCGGATCCATACCATTGTTGTTCTCTGCATTTGCGATTGCAGATTTTAATAATTTCTCTATTAAAGTCGAAGCGTATCTTGGGTTATATGCTAAAATACCAAGTGCTGTCTGTACTTTGAGGCGGCCATGTACGAGCTGGGCGGACAGGTCATCGGTTTCTCGGATGCCGGCAGCTCCTCCGCCTCCAAGGGCGAGAGCGTGTCCGACACCGTGCAGGTCATCAGCTGCTATGCCGACATCATCGCCATGCGCCACCCCAAGGAGGGCGCACCCATGGTGGCTTCGATGAAGGCGTCCATCCCGGTCATCAACGCCGGCGACGGCGGCCACAACCACCCCACTCAGACCCTGGCTGATCTCTGCACCATCCGCCGCGAGATGGGACGGCTGGACAATCTGACGGTCGGCTTCTGCGGCGACCTCAAGTTCGGCCGCATGGTGCACTCGCTCATCTCGGCCCTCTCCCGCCACACCGGCATCAAGTTTGTGCTGATCTCCCCCGACGAGCTGCGCGTGCCCTCTTACATCCGCGACGAGGTGCTGGCGCACAGCGCGGCTGCTTACGTCGAAACCGATTCGCTTGAGGCCGCAATGCCTGAACTGGATATCCTCTACATGACCCGCGTCCAGCGTGAACGCTTCTTCAACGAGGCCGACTACATCCGCCTCAAGGACAGCTACATCCTGACCCCCGACAAGCTGACTGCGGCCAAGCAGAACATGGCCATTCTCCATCCCCTGCCCCGCGTCAACGAGATCACCGTAGCAATCGACGAGGATCCCCGCGCCTGCTACTTCAAGCAGGTGCGTAACGGCAAATACATGCGCATGGCGCTGATTCTGATGCTGCTGGGCATCGAGCGCCCGGCAAAGGAGGCGTAAGTTATGATCATTGACGCAATCCGCAACGGCATCGTGATCGACCATATCCCCGCAGGCCGTGCGATGGAGATCTACCGGGTTCTGGGTCTTGATGACCTCTCCTGCTCGGTGGCCATCATCAAGAACGCCGCCAGCAACAAGATGGGCAAGAAGGACATCATCAAGATCGACGAGCTGATCGATCTCGACCTCGACGTCCTCGGCTACATCGATCCCGGCATCACCATCAACATCATCAAGGATGACCGGCGCGTCGAAAAGTATCAGCTCTCGCTGCCCGAACGCATCACCGATGTCATCAAGTGCCGCAACCCCCGCTGCATCACGACGACCGAGCAGGAACTCCCCCATGTGTTCAAGCTCACCGATCGCGAGCACCGCGTTTATCGCTGCCTCTGGTGCGATTCTCCGGCAAAGCAGAAATAAATCCAACCAAAAGAGCCGTGTGACTTCCGTCACACGGCTCTTTTGATCAGTCAATGGTCATGTCCAGCTTGAAGCGCATGATCTTGCGCAGGGTGTTCTTGGGGAACTCCTCCTCGCGCACCTTGAGTATGCTGATCTTCTTGTACGGCACGGCCGTCTTGTTGTAGGCCGCGATGTAGGGTTTGAAATATCCCTCTATGTCGGTAATGCCGTTCTTCTCGAAGAACTCGCGATCGGGATAGATCTCGGCAACGATGGCATTGTGCGAGACACCGCGGCGGCTCTGGCCCTCGTAGACGATGATCTCCAAGAGCCCCGGCGTTGCCATCAGCGCATTTTCGATTTCCTCGGGGTATACGTTCTTGCCGTTGGAGAGAATGATCAGATTCTTCTTGCGGCCGGTAATGTAGAGAATACGATCCTTGTCGAGACGGCCGTAGTCACCGGTGCGGAAATAGCCGTCGGCATCAAATGCCGCTTCGGTCGCTTCGGGATCGCGGTAATAGCCCAGCATCACGTTCGGGCCCTTGACGCAGATTTCGCCCTCGCCGTCCTCGTTGGGATCGCTGATCACGACCTGATCGATATCCAGCACCGAACCGACGCTGCCCGGCACGACATTGCGGCTGCGGTTGACCGCAACGATCGGTGCGCACTCGGTGATGCCGTAGCCATTGAGGGTCGAAATGCCGATGGCCTCAAAGAACTCCAGAATTTCGGGATTGATGGGCGCGCCGCCCGAGATGATCATGGTGACCTCCCCGCCGAACGCGGCGCGGATGGATGAGAAGAGCTTCCGGCGCAGGTCGATGCCCACCTTGCGGAGTGCGTTGCTGGTACGGATAAGCTTGGCGACCAGATCCTCCTTGCCCTGCTCCTTGATGTTGGCGCGGATCTTGCGGTAGAAGGTCTCCAGATAGAGCGGAACCAGCACCAGATGCCCCGGCTTCTGCTCCTTCATTTCCTTCTGAACATAGCGAATGCCCGAGGAAATGTAGATCTCGGCTCCGATGATGGCATGGCCGATCATCATGACCGACGAGCCGTAAGTATGGTGGGGCGGCAGGACGCCGACCGTCTTCTGCGAGAAATCGATGTAGGGAATAATGTCCGACAGGTCGGACAGCACGGCATTCTGGGAGAGCATAACGCCCTTGCCCTTCCCCGTCGTGCCCGAGGTGAAGACGAGCAGTGACATGGTATTCGGGTCGATGCGTGCCGAGAAGTAGAGGGCGGACGAAGCGGCGAACTTCTGCTTGCCCGAGGCGATCAGCGCCGTCAGCGAGCGTTCGTTCTCCTTGGCCAACAGGTAGACCGGCGGAGCGCTGAGCACGTTGTGCGCCGCGACATACTCGGCCTTCTCGGCCAGGCTCTCCTCGCAGAAGAGGAAGCTGACATCGGCCTTCTCGGCAGTGGTCGCCAGATCCTCCTTATGCCAATCGCGGTCAAGCGGAACGATGATCGCACCGATCGACAGCAGCGCAAAATAGATGACCACCCAATCATAGCAGAACTTGCCGACAACGGCGCAGTGCTGACCGGCACAACCCATCTCGAGCAGCTCACTCGCCAGGCCGCGAACGTCATCCCGCAGGTCGGCAAAGGTCACGGTCTGAATCTCGCCGCGGGGATCGAAGCGATAAGAATATGCCGCGCGTTCGGCATAGGTGTCGCCGGCCCATTCGATCAGCTGGCGCACATTGGCAAATTCGCGTTTCTCATGCAAAACCTGATTTTTCATCTTAAACCTCACATTCTTTCGAGCCGTCGGATTCCTCTGCGCGGCCGGTGCAGTGCTCACAGAGGACTTGCAGATTCTTGCGGACAACCGCCAGCGACTGATACATAATTTTGCGGTGCTCTTCGCTGATGTCTTCACCCATGTGGCACAGGATCGCATCGATGCGGCGGGCGATGCGTTCACCCACCTGCCGTCCCGCCTCGGTCAGCCCGATCGGGCTTTGATAGCGCTTCTGCTTCTGCGTCCGGCAGATCAGATAGCCGCTGGATTCCAGATATTTGATGGTCCGCGAGATATTCGCCTTATCCTCGCGGCAGATATCGCACAACTCCTTGGCAGTCAGCGTACCGGCCTGGTACAGATAATACAGGCAGGAAACATGCGAGCTTTTGAGATTGAACTCGGCCATCGCATCGGTTTTGATCCGATGGATGTATCGGCTGATATCATTGATCAGCACCGTAAAGGTGTGGAAGCGATCATCCATATGCATCTTCCTTTCGGGAAATTGTAATCACAACAAATGGTATTATAACACATTGTTGTTGTAATGTCAACAAGTTTTTCGATAATTTTCAAATATTTTCCTGTGCGTGCGCAAGCACGAAAAACGCGCGCGGCAGAATTGCTTCTGCCGCGCGCGATGGGACTCTGGGATTATTGAATCGGCTCGAAATCATCGGCACCGTGCTTGCACAGCGGGCAGATGAAGTCCTCCGGCAGCGGATCGCCCTCGTAGACGTAGCCGCAGATCTTGCAGACATAGCCCTTCTTCCCCTCGGTCTGGGGCTTGGGCTTGACATGGCTGTAATAATAAGCGTAGGTCATCGTCTCGTGGTCCGAGATCACGCGGGCCTCGGTGACCGAGCAGATGAACATACCGTGCGTATCCAGGTCAACATACTGCTCGACCGCCAGCGACATGAAAGCGTTGATATAGCGCGGCAGGAAGACCAGGCCGTTGTCCGAGCGAAGAGGCTCGCAGTTGGCAAACTTATCGACATTGCGGCCGCTGCGGAAGCCAAAGGCCTCGAAGACCGCGAAGGGAGCATCCACCGTCAGGCAGTTGATGTTCATCTTGCCGGTCTGCTTGATGACATGGTGCGAGTAGTTCTCCTTGTTGATGGTCACGGCCAGACGGTTGGGGGTGTTGGTCACCTGCGTCACCGTGTTGACGATCAGACCGTTGTCCTTCTTGCCGTCATTGGAGGTGACGACATAGAGGCCGTAGCCGATCTTAAAGAGGGCCGAGAGGTCGTTCTTATTTGCCGTGGAATCCTGCTGTGCCAGATACTCGCGGCAGAGCTCGCCGACCAGCGCATCAAGCTGTGCCGAGCTCTCGTCGTTGAGCGCCGAGAGGATCTTGACCGTCGTCTCGGTGAAGGTGAGGTTCTTGCTCTTCTCGAACATGCCCCGCATCACCTTGGCCGCCATCGGTGCCCAGCTTCCGTTCTCGATCAGGGCAACTGTGCGGTTGCTGTAATTGCGCTCGGTGAGGTGGTTGATGAACTCCCGCATGAAGGGGA
>JAFWBJ010000090.1 GCA_017507145.1 Clostridia bacterium
CATTACCCGACTGCTCTGCCATTGTCTCAACAACATCCTCGTTAAGACCAAGGTTAAGAATAGTGTCCATCATGCCGGGCATGGAAGCACGGGCACCGGAACGAACAGAAACCAGCAGGGGGTTCTCGAGATCACCGAACTTCTTGCCGGTGACAGCTTCCATCTTGCCGATGTACGCGTTGATCTCAGCCTGGATTTCAGGATTGATCTGACGGCCATCCTCATAATACTGGGTGCAGGCCTCAGTACTGATGGTAAAGCCCTGGGGGACGGGCAGACCGATATTGGTCATCTCAGCCAGGTTCGCGCCCTTACCGCCGAGCAGCTCACGCATGCTTGCGTTGCCCTCGGTGAAAAGGTAACAATACTTTTTGGACATAGCTTGTTTCCTCCAAATATATAAATTATTTTTTGCATGTTGAGCGGCGCACACAAGCACAGCTCGTTTGCGTCACACGTCATTATACCATATTTTTCCCCCGATTGCCATACCTTTTTCAAAAAAAATCGAAATATTCGTAAACTTTTTTTGAACGTCGTTTTTTGCACACAATTCCCTTTTCCACCGCAAAAAACGCTTGCATGCGACCGAATTTTGTGGTACAATACAGACAATTCTATCTGCATCGGCGGGCGTGAAGTGGGGGCCTCCCTCTTCGTTCCCGTCAATTTGTGTTGTCTGCCGCAAAATCGGCTGACCGGAGGTATAACCATGGCCAATATTTTTGATCTCTTCAAGCAAATCGAAACACCCCGCGAACCGTCGTCCGCTCCCATCACGCATCTGATTGTCGGGCTGGGCAATCCCGGGGCCGAATATGCGCATACCCGCCACAATGCGGGATTCCTTGCGCTTGAATATCTGCGCCAGCGCGAAAACGCCCGCATCGACCGCGCCAAGTATCACGCGCTGGTCGGTGAGTGCACACTGGGCGGCGTGCGCGCCTTGCTGATGCTGCCCCAAACCTACATGAATGCCTCGGGGCAGGCCGTGCGCGATGCGGCGGATTTCTATAAAATCCCCCCCGAGCGCATCATCGTCGTCTGCGATGACACCAACCTCGAGGTCGGGCGCCTGCGCGTTCGCGGCAAGGGCAGTGACGGCGGCCAGCGCGGTGTGCGGGACATCATCTACCAGCTGGGCGCCGACAACTTCCCGCGCATCAAGGTTGGCGTCGGCCAGAAGCCCCATCCTGACTACAACCTCTCGGACTGGGTGCTCTCCAACTTCAGTCCGAGCGAGCAGAAGGCCCTCTTCTCGGCCTTCCCCACCGTCTGCGACGGAATCACCCTCCTGCTGCAGGGCAAGCTCGATGAAGCCATGCAGCGCTGCAACGGCTTCCGGCCCGAAACCGAGGGCAGCGTATGATCCTCTATGATCTGATCCGCGCTGACCGCGAGTACATGCAGCTCTTCGATGCCGTCGAAGCGCAGTGGAAGCCCCGCCCCCTTCCGGTGGCCGTCACCGGCCTCTGCGAGGGCGCGGCGGGCGCGCTTTATGTCTCGCTGATCCATGACCTGCGCGACCGCTTCGGCGTGCCGGTGCTGATGGTCTGCGCCGATGAGCGCGAGGCTGTCCGCCTGCTCCCCTTCTTCAACGGCGCCGGCCTGCGCGCCGCCTTCTTCGGTGCACGCGATCTGAATCTCTATAATATCGTCGCCTCGCACGAAACCGAGCAGGAGCGCATCGGCGTTCTCTTCGGCATTCTCGAGGGCGACTACGACGTCGTGCTGACCACGCCCGATGCCGCCATTGGCTACACCATCCCACCCGAGCGGCTGGACAGCGCCTCCCTGCGGCTGGATTTCAGCACCGTCATCGAACCGTCGGCTGTGGCCGAGGCTCTGGTGGCGGCGGGCTACACCCGCGTCGAGCAGGTCGAGAGTGCGGGACAGTTCGCCGTGCGCGGCGGCATCCTCGACATCTTCCCGCCCCGCGGCCGCTTCACCGATGCCGACCGCGAGCAGATCTGCGGCGCTTATCCGCTGCGCATCGAGCTCTTCGGCGACGAGATCGACCGCATGGGCATCTTCGATCCCGAAACCCAGCGCATCACCGAAAACGTCACTGCCGCCGAACTCCCGCCCGCCCGCGAACTGCTGATGGACGAGGGTCTGCGTCCCCGCATCCGCCGCGCGGTGGCCGCCCTTCACGCGATAGCCAAGGATACAGCGGCGAAGGCATCGCTTGGTGCCGAACTGGCCGCCATCGACAGCGGGAGTGAGCTGCATTTCCTCGACAAATATATCACCCTCGTTTACCCCGAACGCGCCTGTCTGCTCGACTATCTGCGCCGACCGCAGCCCGACGGGGCAGCCGGCATTTGCTTTATCCGCGACACCGGCGGCGTGCACGATCGCCTGCATGCCTCCTCCTGGCACAGCGACCAAAACGTCCTTGATCTGATCGAGAACGGCATGATTTCACCGAAGTATGCCGAGTACGGGCATGAGGCAGAGGTATTCGATGCCTTCTGCGCCGAAACCGTCACGGTGCATTTCGATGCCTTCGGCGGCGGCATGGCCGGCAAAAAGCTGGGCGGGCTGTTTGGCTTCCGCTCCAAGCAAACCGTCTCCTACGCCGATAATTTCCCGCTGCTCTGCGAGGATTTGACACAGTATATCGCCGCCAATTACCGCATCCTGCTGCTCTGCGAAAACGACAGCGCCGTGCGCAACCTCATGTCCATGCTGGCCGAAAAGGACATCCCCGCCATCGCCGCGGGGGACGGCAGCAAGCTGGACGTCCCCGACCTGCCGCAGGGACGCGTCGTCCTCATGCGCGGGGTCTTCATCGGCGGCTACGAGCTGCCCACGCCCCGCATCGCCTTGCTGACCACCGATCCCGAGCTGCGCAGCGGCCGCGCGCGGATGCCCGGCCAGCTCAAGCGCCGCAAAGCACACAAAAACGCCGGCGAGCAGATCATGTCCTACGCCGACCTGCAGGTGGGGGACTACGTCGTCCACGCCGCCTACGGCATCGGCCAGTATATGGGTATCGAGAATCTGACCGTCGACGGTGTCTCCCGCGACTATATTAACATCCGCTACGCCGGCAAGGATAAGCTGTTTCTGCCGGTCAACCAGCTGGATATGGTATCAAAATACATCGGCGCTCACGCCGATGACGGCCTGCTGAAGCTCTCGAAATTCGGGGGCGGCGAGTGGGAGCGCGCCAAGGCAAAAGCAAAAGCAGCCGTCAAGGATATGGCCAAGGATCTCATCGCCCTCTACGCCGCGCGGATGCGCCGCCCGGGCTACGCCTTCCCGGCCGACGACGAATGCCAGCGCGAATTTGAGGAAGCCTTCGCCTACGTCGAGACCGACTGCCAGCTCCGTGCCATCAGCGACATCAAGGGGGATATGCAGAACCACATCCCGATGGACCGCCTCCTCTGCGGCGATGTCGGCTTCGGCAAGACCGAGGTGGCCCTCCGTGCCGCCTTCAAGGCCATCCTCGCGGGCAAGCAGGTCGCCATTCTCGTGCCGACCACCATCCTCGCCCTCCAGCATTACCAAACCGCCCTCTCGCGGATGCGCGCCTTCCCGGTGCGCATCGATATGCTCTCCCGCTTCCGCACGCCCAAGCAGATTGACCAGTCGATCCGCCGGCTGGGGCGAGGCGAGACCGACCTCATCATCGGCACCCACCGCCTGCTCTCGCAGGATGTCAAGTTCCGCGATCTGGGGCTGGTCATCATCGACGAGGAGCAGCGTTTCGGCGTGGCGCAGAAGGAAAAGCTCAAGCAGCTGGCCGCCAACGTCGACGTGCTGACCCTCACCGCCACCCCCATCCCGCGCACGCTGAACATGGCCATGGGCGGCCTGCGCGATATCTCGATCCTCGATGAAGCGCCGGGCGATCGTCTGCCAGTGCAAACCTATGTGCTCGAGCACGACGACATGATCATCCTCGAGGCGCTGCGCCGCGAGCTGCGCCGGGGCGGACAGGTCTTCTACCTGCACAACACCATTGAGTCGATCTACGCGGTGGCAAACCGTCTGCAGGAAGCGCTGCCCGACGCCAACATCACCGTCGCCCACGGCAAGATGGATAAGGAGACGCTGGAGGACATCTGGCAATCGCTCTTGACCGGCGAGACCGATATCCTCGTCAGCACGACCATCATCGAGACCGGCGTCGATGTCCCCAACGCCAACACCCTCATCGTCGAGCACGCCGACCACTTCGGCCTCTCCCAGCTGCACCAGCTGCGCGGCCGCGTCGGCCGCTCCTCCCGCCGCGCCTACGCCTACTTCACCTACCGCAAGGGCAAGACGCTCTCCGAAATCTCGACCAAGCGCCTTGAGGCCATCCGCGACAACGCCGAATTCGGCGCCGGCTTCCGCATCGCCTTGCGCGATATGGAGATCCGCGGCGCCGGCAACCTCTTGGGAGCTGAGCAGCACGGCCACCTTGACGCGGTGGGCTATGACCTCTATCTCAAGCTGCTCAATGACGCTGTTCTCGAGGAGCGCGGCGAAAAAGTCAAGCCCCGGGCCGAGTGTACCGTCGACCTCAGCTTCGACGCCTACCTGCCCGAGCGCTACGTCAAATCGTCGGCACAGCGCATGGATCTCTACCGCCGCATCGCACTCATCGAGACACAGCTCGACCTCGACGACCTCGGCGATGAGCTGATCGACCGCTTCGGCGAACCGCCCCGCGCCGCCAACAACCTACTGCAGATCGCCCTCATCCGCGCGATGGCGCAGAAGGCGGGTATGAAGAAGCTGATGCAGCGGGGCGAGGAGGTGCAGATCGTCCCCGAGCAGGCCGACATCGCCCTCTGGAGCGAGCTCGCCGACGACTACGCCGGCCGCCTCCGCTTCATGAGCGGCACCGAGGCCTACATCAGCCTCCGCCTGCGCAAGAGTGAAGATGCGCTCGATACCCTCACCGCGCTCTTCGAGAAATATCTGGAGTTGGAGGAAAGTGCGGCACAATCCTAAAAAAATGCCCGCATAGCCTTGACGCAGCCGACAAATTGTGCTAAAATAAAACTGTAATTTTTTGCGGAAGGTCAAACTTGTCTCCCTCACCGCCGCAATCGAACGCTGGGCAGACCAGCGAAGGAGCGTGGGTGAATTGCCGCCCACAGGGCGGAAAAAGGGGAGCGAGAAACTTCGGCGTCTGAGATGGTTCTCGCCCCCTCTTCGTGCGGGAGCGCGAAAAGCTCAGCGCAAACCTGACAACTCTCCCGCAAAACAAAAAAGAAAGGAACCACTACTATGGGACTTTGGGCTGACTTCAAAAAATTTGCATTCAAGGGCAATGTCGTGGACATGGCCGTCGGTGTTGTCGTCGGCGGTGCGTTCAGCAAGATCGTCACCTCGCTGGTCAATGACATCATCATGCCTGCCATCGGTGTGATCACCAACGGCAAGAGCTTCTCTGACCTCAAGTACATCATCAGAGAGGCCAACGAGGCTGCCGGCATCACGGAAAATGCCATCAAGTACGGTCTGTTCATCCAGAACATCGTCGATTTCTTCCTCATCGCCATCTCTGTTTTCCTCTTCGTTAAGCTCATCAGCACAGGCCGCGCAAAGCTGGAAGCGAAGAAGAAGGCCGAAGAGGAGGCCGCCGCTGCCGCAAAGGCCGCCGAGGAAGCCGCCAAGCCGAAGGCGCCCACCCAGGAAGAGCTGCTGGCCGAGATCCGCGACCTGCTCAAGAACAAATAAACAAACAAAAAAGGTCGGTCGAACCGCGGTTCGACCGACCTTTGCTATTTGCCCGAGGCTTATGCAGCAACGGTGTACTCTTTCTCGTCGCTGATGAGCAGGAAAATGCCGCCCAGCAGGCTGCAGAACAGCAGAACACAGACGCACATGCCGGTGGAGGGCTTCTGGGTCTTCATCTGCTTCAGTGCGATGATGCCGAAGATCAGGGGAAGGATGGCGAAACAGCCGGTGATCATGCCGATGATGATAAAAATGGTTGCAGCAAGCTTCATGTTTGGTTCTCCTCGTTGATGTAAAGATTCCAAGCATCACCGATCCTTGGTTGCCTTTAGTATAACACAAATGCAAAGCATTGTAAAGGATTTCTTCGCATTTTTTGACATTTTTCTTCCGAATTCTCCGCTCTGCGCCCCGCTCTGCCCATTCCGCATCTGCATTTCCCCCGCGATTTGGCCAGACTGCATAAAAATTCGAAAAACACAGGAAATATGCAAAAAGGTCTTGCTTTTCTTTAGGGATTGATGTATAATAGCGGTATCATCTTTGCACCGGAGCGAAAAAAATTCGCCCGGCAAACAAAACAATTTGGAGGAACACATCATGAAAAAGATTCTTTCCCTGATTCTCGTCGCCATGATGCTTCTCGTTTCGCTTTCCGCCTGCGGCGGCGCAACGAGCAAGGTCAAGGTTATCGACATCAACCTCACCGAGGAAGAGTACGCCTTCGGCGTCGACAAGACCCAGCCCGAGCTGCTTGAGAAGGTCAACGCCTTCATCAAGAAGATTCAGGAAGACGGCACGTTCGACGAGATCTGCAACAAGTATTTCGGCGATGGCACTCCCACCCCCGTTGTCTCTGCTGCGCTTGATTCCAGCAAGGATCAGCTGGTCGTTGCAACCAACGCCGCTTTCGAGCCCTTCGAGTACATGGATGGCGAGTCCTACCTCGGCATCGACATGGAGATCGCTGCCCTGCTCGCCAAGGAGCTCGGCCAGGAGCTGGTCATCATGAACATGGACTTCGACGCAGTTTGCCTCTCCGTCGGCCAGCAGAAGTGCGACATCGCCATGGCTGGTCTGACTGTTAAGCCCGAGCGTGAGGAGTATGTTACCTTCTCTACCTCCTACTACAGCGCTTCCCAGAAGATCATCTGCATGGAAGATGACACCACCTTCGACGCCTGCACCGATGCTGCATCGGTCGAGGCAATCCTGAACGGCATGGACGCTTCCACCAAGATCGGCGTACAGAACGGCACCACCGGTAAGTTCTACGTTGAGGGCGACGCTGACTGGGGCTTCAATGGCTACAAGGTCACCTGCGTCGGCTACCAGAACGGCACCCTGGCTGTTCAGGATATGATCAACGGCGGTCTTAACTACGTCATCATCGACTCCGCTCCCGCTGCCTGCATCGCAGACGCCTTCAACAAGCTGGGCTGATTACCCCGGTGCACATCGCTGAATAATAATTGAAACAGGCCGCTCTTCCCCCGCCAGGCGGAAGAGCGGCATTTTCGTGAGGAATTATGGGGAACTTTTCCGCTAAAATCGCTAAATTTATCGAAGTACTGATCGATCGGCGCGGGTATGTCAAGGTGCTCGAGGGCCTGCAGAACACCCTCATCATCGCCGTGCTCGGCCTCGCGATCGGTATCGTCATCGGTACGCTGATCGCCACCGTCCGCGTCCTGCCGAAATACCGCCGCTCGGTGCGCGTGCTCAATGGCGCCTGCTCGGTCTATGTCGACTTCTTCCGCGGCACCCCGATGGTCGCTCAGCTGCTGCTCTTCTACTACGTCATGCTCCCGCTGATGGGTCTGCACATGTCGGGAATGAACGTTTCCATCGCCGTCTTCGGTCTCAACAGCGGCGCGTATATCTCCGAGATCATGCGCGCGGGCATCCAATCGGTCGACGGCGGACAGATGGAGGCCGGCCGCGCAGTCGGTCTGCCCTTCTCGACCACCATGCTCAAAATCGTCATTCCGCAGGCCGTCAAGAACATCCTGCCGACACTGGGCAACGAGTTCATTGCCCTCATCAAAGAGACCTCGGTTGTCTCTTTCGTCGGCGCGGCCAACCTCTACACCGCCTTCAACTACATCGGCACCAACGCCTATGAGTTTATGGTGCCCTACCTGGCCATGGCCATCATCTATATCGTCATCATCCTGCTGATCTCATTCGGCATCAAAATGATGGAAAGGGGGCTGAACAAGAGTGATCGACGTCATTGATCTGCAAAAGAGTTTCGGTGATCTTCAGGTGCTCAAGGGCATCAATATGACCATCAATCAGGGCGACATCGTCTGCGTCATCGGCCCGTCGGGCAGCGGC
Organism: Clostridia bacterium; assembly: GCA_017507145.1. Lineage (GTDB taxonomy): Bacteria > Bacillota > Clostridia > Oscillospirales > CAG-272 > SIG693. Next base: position 8,026 of record JAFWBJ010000090.1, read on the forward strand.
AAGTCTACCTTCCTTCGCTGCCTCAACTGCATGGAGGATCCCACCGGCGGTCAGATCATCTTCAACGGGGTTGACATCGCCGATATGTCGGTGGACATCAACATCCACCGCCGCAAGATGGGCATGGTCTTCCAACAGTTCAACCTCTTCAACAATAAGACGGTGCTCGAGAACATCATGCTCGCGCCGGTCTATGTCGGCATGAAAGAGCTCAAGAAGAAAAACCCCTTCCCCTCCCGTGCTGATAAGAAAAAGATCATCGCCGAGGCCAAGGTCAACGCCATGTCGCTGCTCTGCCGCATCGGCCTGGAGGACAAGGCCAACGTCTACCCCTCCACCCTCTCGGGCGGGCAGAAGCAGCGTGTGGCCATCGTCCGTGCGCTGGCCATGAATCCTGAGGTTATTCTCTTCGACGAGCCCACCTCGGCGCTCGACCCCGAGATGGTCGGTGAAGTGCTCGACCTGATGAAGGAGCTGGCCCACGAGGGCATGACGATGGTCATCGTCACCCACGAGATGGGCTTTGCCCGCGAGGTCGGCACCCGCCTCTGCTTCATGGATGAAGGCATCATCATGGAGGAGAATACCCCCGCCGCCTTCTTCGACAACCCGCAGTGCCCCCGCGCCATCGAGTTCCTCTCGAAGGTGCTCTGATCCAATCAAACCAAACAGGGGTGTCGCGCTGATTTGCGCGACACCTCCTGCTTTTTTCGGGCGGCGCTGGCGGTGCGCACAAATCTTCCCCCGCCGCGCCAGAAAATTTTTCTCTGCTCTTGACATTTTTCGCATGTTGTGCTATGATATGAGTATAGCAAAACCGATGAGGAAGAGAAGTAGCGCGTCTTTGCCGGGCGCAGAGAGCCGTTGGATGGTGCAAAACGGTGTCGGCGGGGTGGGTGAATGGGCTTCCGAGGGCAATCCGATGGCGCTTCGGCGCAGGTAGGTGCGACGGATTCCGACCGTTATTGCGGAAGGCGCATGGCTGTGCGCCGTTGAGCGTATTCGCAAGAATGAATTTAGGTGGCACCGCAGGTTTGCTCCTGTCCTAATGGGACGGGGGCGTTTTATTTTGCGGGCCAAGGAGGATATCTTTCATGGCAGTTGAATTTTTGATGGGCAACGAGGCGATCGCGCTGGGTGCACTGGATGCCGGCGTCAACCTCGTCGCCGGTTACCCCGGCACCCCGTCCAGCGAGATCCTCGAGACCGTCGCACGGCGGCGAGAGGCCGAGAATCCCGACGTTTATGTTGAGTGGTCGGTCAATGAGAAGGCCGCGCTGGAGGTAGCCGCAGGCGCATCCTACGCCGGCGCGCGGACGCTGGTCACCATGAAGCAGGTCGGACTGAATGTCGCCTCCGACCCGCTGATGAGCCTGGCTTATGTCGGCGTCAAGGGCGGTATGGTCATCGTCTCGGCCGACGATCCCGGGCCGATCTCCTCACAGACCGAGCAGGACACCCGCACCTTCGCCGGCTTTGCCAAGCTGCCGGTTTTCGACCCCGCCTCCCCCGAGGAAGCCTACCGCATGATCGGCGACGCCTTCGCCCTCTC
>JAFWBJ010000091.1 GCA_017507145.1 Clostridia bacterium
TCAACCCGCCGACGCTGACCGAGGAAGACCAGGAAATGCTCAAGACCGCCCAGAAGACGGCGATGTATCGCGATCCGACGATGGCGGGCGCGACGCTGGTTGGCGCACAGGCCGACGCCATGCGTGCTGCTGCGTCCAACGAAGCGGGGGCGATGACCGGCTTTATGGGAATGGGCATGGCCATGAACGCAGGCGGCGGTGTGAATCCGCAGAATCTGTTCGCAATGGGCCAGCAGCAGGCACAGCAGGCTGCAGCACCTGCGGCTGACGGCTGGACCTGCGCCTGCGGTGCTCAGAACAGCGGTAAATTCTGCGCCCAGTGCGGCCAGAAGAAGCCTGAGCCGAAGCCGGCTGGCGGCTGGACCTGCACCTGCGGAGCCCAGAACAGCGGCAAATTCTGTGCCCAGTGCGGCGCCCCCAAGCCGGCAGATGACGGTTGGACCTGCACCTGTGGCTCAGTGAACAAGGGCAAATTCTGCCCCGCATGCGGCGCGAAGAAGCCGGCCGGCGTCCCGCAGTATAAGTGCGACAAGTGCGGTTGGGAACCCGAAGATCCCGCCAACCCGCCTAAGTTCTGCCCCGAGTGTGGGGATCGCTTCGACGACCTTGACGTAAAATAACCCGATTTGCGGCAGATATCATAAGGGTATCTGCCGCTATTTCTGCTTTAAGGAGGCAACAATGGCAGAATTGCTCCAATACAAATGCCCCTGCTGTGCCGGCGCGCTGGAATTTGACGCGACAGCGCAGGCGATCAAATGTCCTTACTGCGACACCGAATTTTCGCCCGAAACCTTCTTTGCGCTGGACAATGCCATGGCGCAGGAAACCAAGGAAGACATGCACTGGGACACGCAGACCGGCAACGAATGGCAGGACGGCGAAACTGACGGGATGGTCACATACAGCTGCAATTCCTGCGGCGGAGAGATTGTCGGTGACGAACATATGGGTGCGACAAGCTGCCCCTTCTGCGGCAACCCAGTAGTGGTCACGGGAAAGTTCATGGGTGAGCTCCGCCCCGACTGCATCATCCCGTTCAAGCTTGACAAAAACGCGGCAAAAGAGGCAATGAAGCGCCATCTGGTCGGCAAGAAACTGCTGCCTAAGGTATTCAAGGACGAGAACCATCTGGAGGAAATCAAGGGAATTTATGTTCCCTTCTGGCTCTTCGATGCCGATGCGGATGCCAGCATGCGTTATAAGGGCAGCAGAATCCGCAGCTGGAGCGACAGCAGATATCACTACACCGAGACCAGCTATTACGCCATTTTCCGTTCGGGAAAGCTCTCTTTTGCCATGATCCCTGCCGACGGTTCGACGAAGCTGCCAGACGACCTGATGGAATCGATCGAGCCGTACGACTACCGCGAGGCGATCGATTTCAACACCGTCTATCTGAGCGGCTATTTCGCTGACAAGTACGACCAGTCGGCTGAGGACAATGTTGACCGCATCAATGCGCGTGCGCGGAAGAGTGTCGAATCCACCTTTGCCGCAACCGTTCAGGGATACAGCGGTCTGACGACCGATTCCAGCAATATCCGGCTCAGCAACGGCAAGGCCAAATATGCCCTGCTGCCGGTCTGGCTCTTGGTGACCGATTGGAACGGGGAGAAATACACCTTCGCCATGAACGGGCAGACCGGTAAGTTCGTGGGCAACCTGCCCATGGATAAGAAAGCCTATTGGCGCAGCTTCTTCTCAACTGCGGCACTTGTCACGGCAATCACGGCGTGTCTGATGGCACTGCTCAATCTGGTTTAAGGGGGTGGAATTATGAAACGGTATGTTGCTCTCCTTGCCATTCTGCTCTGCACCGTCCTCCTTCTTCTGCCCTGCACGGCAGCAACGGCGCCTCGCCTCACCGACGGGGCCGGGCTCCTGAGTGAAAGCGAATGTTCCAGCCTTCTGTACAAGCTGGATGAAATCAGTGTGCGCCAGGGATGCGATGTTGTCATCTGCACCCTTCCCTCGCTCAACGGTACCGATGCTGTAGTCTATGCGGACGATTTCTATGACCGGACCGGCTTTGGCCAGGGGGCAGATCACAGTGGGATTCTTCTGCTCATCAGCATGGCGGAGAGAGAGTGGGTCATCTCCACCTGCGGCCAGGCCATCCCGATCTTCACCGATTATCGGCAGGCGCAGATCAGCGATGCCATTCTTGACGATCTCAGCAGCGGCGACTATTACGGCGCTTTCTCCACCTTCGCGGAGGAGTGCGATTGGTACATCACGCAAGGCCCGCCGACCGGAGATGAGGACGACTTTACCTACTTCGACTGCCTGATGGTCGGCCTTTTGGTCGGTGTGATTGCCGCCTTCCTTTACACCGCCGTACTCAAGGGTCAGCTCAAGAGTGTTCGCCCCGCGCAGAATGCCGCGAACTACACCCGCGAGGGCAGCTTCCAGTTGACCGAATCGAATGACGTCTTCCTCTACCGCAACGTCCACAGACGTCTGCGCGAACAAAATACCTCCTCGGGCGGCAGCAGCGTGCACCGAAGCTCGTCCGGCCGTGTGCACGGCGGATCTCGTGGGAGATTTTAAGGCCGCACAGTGTGCCCGAAAAGCAAGAGCAGAAATGATGTCATCATTTCTGCTCTTTTCTGCGCAAATCTTCGCCATCTTTGGGTGACGGGATTGACTTTTTACCGCAAAATTGGTATACTATTTCCGGATATGTTTTTCTGAAAGCGAGGCTGTACCATGCCCAATCAATCGATCAAAGAAGAAATTCTTGCGCTGCGTGCAGAGGTTGCGCACCATGCGCATCTCTACTATGTTGAAGATGCGCCGGTCATCAGCGACTTTGCCTATGATGCCCTCTTCCGCCGGCTTGAGGAGCTTGAGGCAGCGCATCCCGAGTTTGCCGATCCCAATTCGCCGATCAACCGTGTCGGCGGGCAACCGCTGGATGCGTTTGTGAAAGTAACGCACAGCGTGCCGATGGGTTCGCTGACCGATGTCTTCAACGAGGAGGAACTGCGGGCTTTTCTTGCGCGTGTCAATGCGCAGATTCCCGATGCGGTTTGCTCGGTTGAGCCGAAGATTGACGGGCTCTCGGTTGCGCTGACCTATGAAAACGGACAGTTCGCCGGCGGCGCAACGCGCGGCGACGGCCTGGTGGGCGAGGATGTGACGCAGAATCTGCGCACCATCGGCTCGATCCCGCTTACGCTGCGTGAATCGGTTCCCCAGCTTTGCGTGCGCGGGGAGGTCTTTCTGCCGCGTGCCAAGTTCTACGCGCTCAATGCGGCGCGCGAAGCGGCGGGCGAGGCCCTTCTGGCCAATCCTCGCAATGCTGCCGCAGGTTCGCTTCGTCAGCTTGATCCCAAAATTGCAGCAGAGCGCGGGCTGGACATTTATGTCTTCAACCTGCAGTCGGCAGAATGGGGAGAGATGACTGCCCCCGACACGCACTCCGCATCGCTGGCACAGCTTCGTGCGCTCGGCTTCAAGATCATCCCGCATGCCGTCATGCCGGCAGATCCCGATCTCGTCATCGCCGAGATTGCCCGCATCGGGGCAATGCGCGATTCCCTGCCCTGCGACATCGACGGCGTGGTGATTAAGCTTGATCGTTTTGCGGACCGCCAGCTGATGGGCATGGGCACCACGACACCGAAGTGGGCCGTGGCATACAAATTCCCGCCCGAGCAGAAGCAGACCGTTCTGCGCGACATCACTGTTGCCGTCGACCGCACCGGCGTGCTTACCCCCACGGCAGTGCTCGATCCCGTTCGCCTGGCCGGCACAACCGTCTCGCGTGCGACCTTGCACAACCTGGATTTCATTCGGGAGAAGGGCCTTATGCTTGGCGATGTCGTTACGGTGCAGAAGGCCGGTGACATCATTCCCGAGCTTGTTGCAGTGCACCCTGAGAAGCGCACCGGAGAGGAGCGCCCCTACGATATGCCGTCTCACTGCCCTTCCTGCGGCGAGCCGGTCTTCCGCGACGAGGGTGAGGCCGCCATTCGCTGCACCAACGCCGCCTGCCCGGCGCAGCTTGCACGTGCAATTGAGCATTTTGCCTCCAAAAACGCCATGAGCATTGACGGACTCGGCCCGCAGATCGTTGAGCTGCTTTTGCAAAACAAGCTGATCGCCGATGCAGCCGACCTCTACACTCTGCAGCCAGAGCAGGTTGCGTCGCTCGACCGCATGGGCGAGAAAAGCGCGCAGAATTTGATCGATGCGATTGCCCGTTCCAAAGAAGCCGGGCTTGAGCGGCTGATCTTTGCGCTCGGCATCCGAAATGTCGGTGCGGTCGCCGCGGCGGCATTGGCTCAATATGCGGGAACACTTGAAGCCTGCTTCGAACTCAGCGCAGAAGAACTGTGTTCGATCGATGATTTCGGCCAGATCACCGCAGATTGCGTCATAAATTATTTTTCGCATCCGCAGAATCGCGTGCTTTGCCAGCGCTTGATCGATGCCGGACTGCGTACCACGCCGGTACAAATGCCCAGCGCCGACACACTGGCCGGGATGACCTTTGTCCTGACCGGCACACTGCCAACCCTGACTCGTGCTGAAGCATCCGCCATGATTACCGATCGCGGCGGAAAGGTCTCCTCTTCGGTGTCCAAGAAAACAACCTATGTTGTCGCCGGCGAAGAGGCCGGCTCCAAGCTGACCAAAGCGCAGGCACTCGGCATTCCGCTCCTCGACGAAGCGGCGTTCCTTGCCCTGCTCTCCGAATTATAACAGACCGAGATAGGCTAAGATTCCGTTGTAAATCCCTTCCGCGAAAAGCTCGGGGCTGTTGTTCATCAGCGCGGCATCGCTGGGATTGGTAATGAAGCCAAGTTCCACCAGAACGGCTGGCATCGCAGTACGGCGCAGCACATAAAGATTGGTGCGCACCGACATTCCGCGATTGCGCAGGCCGGTGATACGGCTGAGCCAATCCAGAATATTCTCCCCCAGCACAAACGCAGCAGAACCTCGGCTGAAAGCGAAGGCCTCGCTTCCGCTGGCCGCAGTGTTCTCCGAAGCGTTGGTATGCAGGCTGATAAAATAGTCGGCCCCCCATGCATTCGCGTCCCGAACGCGCGCGGCAAGGCTGCTGGCGTTGCTGGTACCCAGCTGCGTATCCGCACTTGGCCGCGACAGGCGTGCATCAAACCGCGCATCAGACCGCAGCAGTGCCGCCAACGCCTGGCCAATACGATAAACAACGTCCTGCTCACGCAGACCGTTTCCCTCAGCCCCTGCATTAGGGTTGACCGGATTGTGCCCTTGATCGATGTAAATTTTAATCGCCATCTGTTTTTCCCCCTTATATTTCTGCTCACAGTATATGCATTTTCGGCCGTTTGGCCAGAGGTAGGACCATGAAAGAACTCAAACACATTCTCAGCTATATCCGCCGCGCGGTAGCCGATTATGACATGATTGCCCCCCATGATACGGTCGCGGTCGGTGTTTCGGCCGGAAAAGATTCTCTTGCCCTGCTTTATGCGCTCGCCGCGCTGCGCCGCTTCTATCCGGTTCCCTTCACGCTGAAAGCCATTACGGTCGATATGGGCTTTGCCGGTATGGACTTCTCGCCGATTGCCGAGCTTTGCCGCGAACTGGATGTGCCGTATCACGTCATTCCGACGCAGATCTCACATATCATCTTTGATGTCCGCAAGGAAAGCAATCCTTGCTCCCTCTGTGCCAAGATGCGCCGCGGCTCACTCCATGCCGCAGCCAGAGAATTGGGTTGCAATCGCGTCGCGCTGGGCCATCATTTCGATGATGTGGTGGAAACCTTCATGCTTAACCTCTTCCACGAGGGAAGAATCGGCTGTTTCCAGCCGGTGACTTATCTGTCGCGCAGTGATCTCTATCTCATCCGACCGCTGATTTACTGCCCGGAAAAGGATATCCGCTATTTTGCCGGCAAAGTTTCTCTGCCCGTGATCCCCTCACCTTGCCCCGCGGATGGCCACACCGAGCGTGAGTCGATGAAACAGCTTCTGCGCACGCTTGACCGTGAACACAAGGGGCTGCGTTACCGCATCTTCGGTGCCATCCAGCGCGCCGGTGTTGATGGATTCAAAGAACTCAGCCGCCTGGATGGTGTTGCGGCTTATGATGAGGATAACGAATAATAATTGCAATCGATGATCTGCTGGCCTACAAATCAACTAAGGGGAGAGCTTTCGCTCTCCCCTGCTTTTATTGTTTTTCAAATCCGTGGATGAAACCGTGGACATCCGCTGTGCAGATATCTCCGCCGATCACACGGCCACGGTAAATCAGAAGATTCGCCAGCACACGTCCGTCGTAATCGGGATAGTTTGTGACCAGATATGTATAGCGCATCACGGTCTTGTTCTTGTACTTTTGCAGATCAAGTCCCTGGTTTTTCTGGATTTCATTGTAGCCGGCAAAGACTTTGTCGAATTCGGCAGGAATTTTCACCTCAACCTCCTCGACCGGCGTGGGATCCACAGTCCAGCCAAACTGCGCCAGGAAATCAACCCGCGCTTCCGGAGTTTTGATTTTGTCGTAGTGATAACTGGCCACTTCTTCAGAGAATGCCGTTGGCGATACCTGCGGACGTTCTCCCGGAATGAAGACGATCAGCGCAATCAAAGTTGCCACAGCCACGCCGATGATGCCAAAAAATTTCAAGGTACTTGCACGAAATGAATAAATAAACATATGCTCCTCCAAGTGATAAGATCTCGTTGTTTCAAGATATGTCGCGCTGTACAAGAATATACGCCATTCCTCGGACAAAATATTTTCATTTTTGAAAATGTAGGAGTACAATATCTACATATTCCCCTTAGCACCAGAATTCCCTGTTTCGGTATGCAGATTTCATGTTTCCGTATTTTTGAAATATCATCAAACTGCTTTTCCCCTTCAAATACAAAAATGCCGACACAAGCTGTGTCGGCAAGTGGTGATATTCTGTATTTTCGCGAACAAAATCGGGTACAGAAACGCACGCGCAGGCATGTTTTGCACGTGCACATGCGCCATACGGTGCAATTCCATAAATAGCCGCTTTACTTGAATCGGTTAAACCACATCAGCAGCTCTTCCCGCATCACGGGCGTGGTCTTATGCCCGACACCGTCCATGAGGTGAAGCTCGATATAGCAACCGGATCGGCGCACCATGCGGACATATTCCTCGGACATCTGATAATCGATCTTCTCGTCCGCTGTCCCGTGCCAGATCTTGATGGGACATGGCGGGATAATGACCCGCTCCCCATTGCCGTCCACAAAGGAACGGATGCGGTGAGGATTGAAGCCGATGGTATTCTGTGCACACCATTCGTCAGTTGGAAATCGATGCAGAAGAGCAACGCGGCCACGCGGGGTCCCATCATTGCCCTGGACAAAAGTCTTATCCCAGACACCGAGGCAGCAATGTCCGTCCACCTCCACGGTATCGATATTCAACTGCGGGAAAAAGACACCCGCAGCGATGACGATATTCGGGAACATATGGATAAAATTCATTGCCGTCTGGCCGCCCATTGAGCCGCCTGCCACCAGCACATTTTGCGACAGGTTATAGTGCTTGACTGCATACCGATAGGCTTTATATGCCGCCATCAGGTGTTCAAAGCAACCGATCGTCCGACCGTGAAGCTCTGAGCCGTTGACGTCAAGCGCCGCATAGCCGGCATTAACACACTGCGTCACAAAGCTAATGCCACCAATCATGTTCTCCTTCTCGCTGACCCGCGCGCCCGAACCGTGGAACGCCATGATCAGCGGGGTTTCCTCGCCGTCGTCGGTATAGCTGTCGGGCAGCGCCAGCACACATTCGCAGGTCTGCATCTCCTCGCGGTCGCGCACCGCGTTTTCGTGCGAATCACTGACATCGCGATAATGGTTGTATTCAACCGTAAAATAGATATACTCCCGCTCGGTATCTGTGCCAAGCGGTGTGCCCATGTGGGAAACAGGGCGGATGGTTTTGCGAATTTCCATGGTATCTCCTCCTGTTCAGTTTTCTTCATTATAGCACACTTCGGCCGGTCTGGCAATGACCTGAGAAAAAACGGTATGGATAAGCCATACCGTTCTTCTTCAACACTTATACCAGGTCTGGCTGCGCCCTGCTTTCTCGCCGGCCGCAAGCACGCCTGCGGCGCACAACACTTTGATGGCAGCATAACTCGGCCGGGAGGCCATTCGGGCCGCAGAAGCAAAATCCCTGGCAGTAAAGGGATCCTCGAGGTCTGCCGGAACACAAGCGGCGAAATCCGCTCTGCAATCGAGGATGTTCTCACCGAGCAGAGCAAGTGGGATTCGTTCGTAACGGGTAGAACGGCGCTTACGGTCGGCACCATAGCCGTTGAGCAGGCGGTAATCCTGCACCTCAAGGCGCGGGAAAACGAAGCGCAGGCGGTCGTTTTGCAGGAAGTCCAAGAAATAGACCAGCTCATCCATCTCATCGATCAGACGGGCTTTCTTGGGGGAGCGCGTGCGCTTTGATATACTGCCCGACTCCGGGTCAATCCAACAGATCCATTTCCGCTCGAGGATGGGATGCACAACCGTCACGCGGTAATCGGTGTGCAGCAGGTAATCGGCGATCTTCGCTTTGAGCGGATAGAGTCCGGCGGTCTGCACTTCGATGATCTCATCTTCCAGCAGAATATCAGCGATGTGCCGGCCAACCGGCTGCTCATGGCGGGTTTCATCGGGTGCATAGTATCGTTTGAGTACCTGATGCAGGGTCTTCTCGCCCATGGTGTTGATGCCGCCGTCCTTTTCGGTTTTGTTCACCGCCGCTTCGTAGCAGAGGCGAGAAAAATAAGTGGTATCGATCATCACGTTGCAAATCCCGCAAACTGGTTACGGTAGAGCGCGGCATATTCGCCGCCCATCGCCAGCAGCTCCTCATGGCTGCCCGATTCGCAGATCACACCGCCCTTGAGGACGATGATCTTATCGGCATCGCGGATGGTCGAGAGTCGGTGCGCGATGATCAAACTGGTGCGGTTTTCCATCAGCGCCACCATCGCCTGCTGGATCTGCATTTCGGTGCGGGTGTCGACCGAGGATGTTGCTTCATCCAAAATCAAGATCTTGGGATCGGCAAGCACCGCACGGGCAATGGCCAAAAGCTGTCGCTGACCCTGGCTGAGGTTGGAGCCGGCTTCGGCAAGCTGGGTATCGTATCCGGTGGGGATTCGTTCGATGAAAATGTCGGCATTGGCTGTGTCTGCGGCGGCGCGCATCTCTTCATCGGTTGCCTCCAGCCGGCCGTACTTGATGTTGGCCCGGATGGTATCCGAGAAGAGCACGGTATCCTGAAGTACGATACCGATGGAACGGCGCAGGTCATCTTTGGGGATGTCGCGAATATCCACGCCGTCAAGCAGAATTGCACCGCCGTCGATTTCATAAAATCGAGTAAGCAGGTTGACTACCGTCGTTTTTCCCGAACCGGTCGCGCCGACGATGGCGATCTTCTGACCGGCCTCCACGCGCAGATCGAAATCGGTCAGCACGGGTTCTCCCTCGACATAGGAGAATTTGACGTGGCGGAAATCGATATTGCCGCGCACAGCCGAAGGAGGCAGTTCTCTTCTGCCCGCATCAATCTCGTCGGGCGAATCGATGATCTCAAAAATTCGCTCAGCACCGGCGATAGCGGTAAGGATCTGCGCGTACTGGTTGGCAATTTCATTGATCGGGCGGGAGAATTTCTTCGAATACTGCAGAATCGATTGGATATTACCGATCGATATTCTGACCCACGGCACAGGATTGCAGATGAAGATACCGCCAAAGGTTGCGATCAAGAGGTAATTGAGGTTGCCGATGATGTTCATACAAGGCCCCATCACGCCGCCCCAGATGCGGGCGCGGATGGCAACATGGCGAAGCTGGCGGCTGATTTCGCGGAAGCGCGAAACCGATTCTCCCTCTCGACCGTAGGCAATGACCGTTTTGTAGCCGGTGACCATCTCCTCAACCTGGCCGTTGAGTGCGCCCAGCAGCTTCTGCTGCTCCACAAAATATTTGCGCATAAACTTGGAGAGCGAGGACGAGACAAAAATGGTCAGCGGGATGGTAATGAAAGCGATCAGGGTCATAAACCAGCTGTATCGGAGCATCATAATCAAAGCGCCAATGATGGTCAGCACGCTGGAAAAGAGCGATGCGATCGACTGCGCGACGGTGTTGGATACATTTTCGACATCGTTCGTCATGCGGCTCATCAGGTCGCCGTGCTTATGGGTGTCGGTATACGAAATCGGCAGGCGGGTGATCTTGGCAAACAGGTCGGTGCGCAGGGTGTGCACCGTATTCTGCGACAGCCGCGCAGCAAGCCTGCCCTGGAAATAGGTCAAAACCGAAGAGCAGAGGAAAATGGCGGCCATACTGACCAGCAGGGTGAAGAGGCGAGGGAAATCGACGGTAAATCTGCCGAGTTCGGCATCATAGGCAATGGTATCAATGGCTGCGCCCTGCAGTGCGGGGCCGGCCAAATCCAGCACGGTCACAGTCAGCATAACGCCGAGCAGACCAAAGAGGGCATTTCTGCTGTGTCCGAGATAGCCGAACAGACGTCGGATTGTCTTCCAGAGGTGCTTAGGCTTCTGCACATTCATGCGCGCGCCCATCGGGCCGCCACCGCCGCCGGGACGTCCGCCGGGGCCGATGACAGGTCTGGTTTGCGGTTTCTGGTTCATTTGTCTTCCCCTCCCTTCATCTGCGACTGATAGATGTCCTGATAGGTGGGGCTGATCTGCATCAACTCATCGTGCGGCGCACAATGGAGAATGCGGCCGTCCTTTTCGATGACGGCGATGCGGTCGGCGCTGCGCACGCTGGCGATGCGCTGCGCGATCATGATGACCGTAGTGTCCTGCAGTTCTTCGCGAAGTGCGGCCTGCAGACGTGCTTCGGTCGCCAGATCAAGTGCCGAAGTCGCGTCGTCCAGGATCAGAATCTCGGGACGGCGCACCAGGGCTCGAGCGATCGACATGCGCTGTTTCTGGCCGCCCGAGAGCGATGCGCCCTTTTCGGCAATGAAGGTATCGTAGCCGTCACTGAAGCCTTCGATGAAGAATTCGGCCTGCGCAGTACGGGCAGCGGCTTTCACCTCGTCCATTGTGGCTTCTGGCTTACCCCAGCGGATGTTGTTGGCAATGGTGTCCGAGAAGAGCTCGCTCTTCTGCATGACGAAGCCGATCTTCTGGCGCAGGGCGGTCAAATCCCACTCACCGACCGGGATGCCGTCGATCAGGACTGTGCCCTCGGTCGCATCGTAGAAGCGCGGGATGAGATTGACCAGTGAGGTCTTTCCGCAGCCGGTCGCGCCAATCACCGCGACGGTCTCGCCGCGGGCGATCTGCAGGTTGATCCCAGACAGAACGGGAAGGCCGGCGGTACCGGGATAGCGAAAGGAGACGTTTTTGAAGGTGATGCAGGCCGGTGCGCTAGCTTTGCCGGTGACGGCGCAGCCGCTTTCGATCGCGGGAGCGGATTCCAGTACTTCCACAATGCGCTTGCTGGATGCAGAAGCACGGGAAATCGATTGGAACATCATGCTGACCATCATAACCGAATGGAGAATCTGGGTCACATAGGTAACCGCCGCCATGATCTCGCCGGGCTGGATCCGCTGCGCTTCCGCCTGATATCCGCCAATGAGAATGATGGCAATGACGGTAAGGTTCATGATCACCATCAAGAAAGGATTAAGCAGAGCCATCAGGCGAAGAACGTGGAGGTTGGTATCGCGCAGGTCGCCGTTGGCACGGGCAAAGCGGTCTTTTTCATACGCCTCACGCACATAGGCCTTGACAACGCGGGTTCCGCTGACATTCTCCTGCACGACCGAATTAACGCGGTCGAGCTTGCTCTGCACCTTGGAGTAGAGCGGTCCTGCCACCTTGAGGATCAGCAGGACAATAACCAGCTGCAGCGGCAATGCGATGGCAAGCGCCAGCGCGAAGCTGGTATTGAGCGAGAGCGCCATAATAATGCCGCCCACAAAAAAGATGGGGGCACGCACAAACATACGCAGCACCATCGAAACGAGATCCTGCACCATGGTGATGTCATTGGTCAGACGGGTAACCAGAGAGCCGGTAGTAAAGTCATCGGTCTGCTCAAGCGAGAGCGACATGACGCGGCTGTATGTATCGACGCGGAGGTCATTGCCGAAACTCTGGGAGGCGGTCGTTGCCGTAACGGCGCAAAGGAAGCCTGAAGCACCGCCGAGGATGACCAGACCGAGCATCAAGAGGCCGGTGCGGATGATCAGCGATAAATCGCCGCCAAGGATGCCCTCGTCGACGATGCGGCTCATCAGTTTTGGCTGCATCAAATCGACGACAACTTCGCCGATCATCAATATTGGCGAAAGCAGGGCGAACAGCCAATAGGGCTTGAGATATTTAATCAGTTTCATGTTGGGATTCGCTCTCACTTTCCAGTGTATGGAGAATATTGTCGCGCATTCGGGTCAGAATATCAAGGAGAACCTTCTGTTCCTCCGGGGTAATGCCATCCAGCAAAATGGCATCATTTTCCCGCAGGCGGGCAATGGTCGACTGGTGAAGATCCCTGCCCTTTTCGGTCAGGTAGACGCGGATCGCACGCATATCGCGCACATCTGCTTCGCGGCGAACAAAGCCGTTGTCTTCCAATTTTTTGAGGGTAACGCTGACCGTGGGGGGCTTAAGGTGCGTGGCCTTGACCAGATCCAGCTGGGTGCAGCCTTCCATTCGCGCAAGGGAGCGCAGAATCAGGCGGCAGCTGTTCTGTGTCTGCAGGGGCTCGGTGGTTGTGCGGCGCATACGCTCTTGGAACAGGTGCGTAATTTCATGAATCAGCATCGGCCCGTTTGGCGCAGCGCATTTCTTGAAGTTTTCTTCCATGTCGCTCCTCCAAATAATTAGTTTACCAACTAATTATACAACTTTGCCATGGATTTGTCAACCATTCATGACAAAATAGCAATGTTTTTTACAGTTATCGGGGGATTTGGCGTCGGCAAAAAAAATTGTTAGACATGAAATTGACCGTGCATGGGATGATAAGAGCAGCCGGGCGTGCATCAGCACAACGGCCCGCACGCCGACTGCGTGTGCGAGAAAGGATTTTTATGAAGCAGAACAAATTCATGCGATATACAGTCGGCGTATGTCTGACGCTGACCTTTTGTTTTGTTGCACTCATGGGCGTGTACGATTATATTCTGCCCGATCACATCAGCTGCCGTGCAGGAGAAGCGGTCGCGGCGGGGCCCGCTATTGTCCTGTCCGCTGAAGCAGAATCAACGCCGGCCTTTGCGGGTGAGTGCAGCGTTCAGCGCACCCAGGCAAGTCTGTTTGGCCTTCCGCTGAAAACCGTTAATCTGGTCAATTATGAGGACCTCCGTCTCTATCCCGGCGGCATGCCCTTTGGCGTCAAGCTCTACACCGAGGGAATCCTGGTGGTGGGATTTGATGACATTGACAGCGCAGACGGGGCGGTGAATCCCGCCTATGATGCGGGGCTGCGCATCAAGGATCTGATTACTCATCTCAACGGTCAGCCCATGACCGGCGTGGACGCGCTGACAGCTTTCATTGAAAACGGTAGCGGTGCGCCAATCACCGTCACGTATGTGCGCGGAAACACGCAGCACACCACAACCGTGACGCCGGTCCGCTCGGCCAGCGATAACAAGTTCAAAACCGGCATGTGGGTTCGCGACAGCGGCGCCGGCATTGGAACGGTGACCTTTATCCACCCCACGACGGGAGAATTTGGCGGTCTCGGTCACGGAATCTGCGATGCGGATACCGGCGAACTGATGCCGATGCAGCGCGGGACCGTGATGGATGTCAGCATTGACGGCGTGGTACGCGGAACACCCGGGGTCCCCGGCGAGCTGCGCGGCAGCTTCCGCGGCACAAAATCTGGGGCGCTGATCCGCAACACGGCATGCGGAGTCTACGGTGTCCTCAGTTCCCTGCCCGAAGCCCTACCCTGCGAACCGCTGCCCATCGCGCTCAAGGATGAGATCCATGCAGGCGAAGCGACCATTCGCTGTACGTTGGATGCGGAAGGACCGGCTGAGTATACCGTCGAGCTCTCTGCTATCAATAAAAATGCAGACGGCTCAAAGTGCTTTGTCGTCAAGGTGACCGATCCCGGACTGATTGAAAAAACGGGCGGAATTGTGCAGGGGATGTCGGGCTCGCCGATTATCCAGGACGGAAAGCTGGTTGGGGCGGTGACGCATGTCCTCATCAACGATCCGACGCGGGGATATGGAATTTTCATTGAGAATATGCTCGTGAATTTGCCGCTGATGGCAAGTTAAAAAACTTGAGAATGCGTTTTTGCATGTCTCCTTTTGCAAAAAGCAGCATCATCCCGTTTTTGTTTGGGTATGATGCTGCTTTTTCTTAGGAATCTCGATAACAGCGCGGAGAAACACCAATGTATTCCTTGAATTTCTTGGAAAAATAGATGTAATCCAAGCATCCGCACCGCTCGGCAATTTCGGAAAGCGCGAGTGTGTTTTTGTAAATATCAATCAAATGACAGGCGTGCCGCATCCGGATCTCAGTCAGGAATTCAATGGGTGTCTTCCCCATTTCGCGCCGAAAGCAGGCGCGAATGTAATCCTTTGAATATCCGGACGCTTCAAGAATGCTTGAAACGTTCAAATGCGCATCCAAAGCGGAGCACATGATCTCATCGGCAATTTTCTTCACTGCTCGTCCGGTATCACTGTCGTTCTCTAATTGCTTCATAACAAAATTCGCCAGCGCAATGCACAGAGAATCCAGATATGTTCCTTCAGTATTTCTGTTTTCGCAGATCAACTCAAACAGGCGTGCACATTCTGCGCGTTCGTTATCCTTTCCGATTGCGATGTGCTTAAAGCAAAAATACTGATCCCAATCGCCCTCAATGCATATGTTGCAAAATTCATCTTTTGAACAAGAACCGTGTTTCACACCAGGCGGGACAATCGCAATCGTACCGGGTGAGAAAGGAATATTACCTATTTCTGTTCTCAACTGCCCAATCCCTTTTATATACAGAATCAGTTCATAATGCCCATGTTCATGCAGCGGATAGCAATTTGTCCCAGCCGCAGTTTTGAATATACGAAATTTCATATCTTCCCCCCTCCCATCTATTCTACCACATATCTATTTTTTGTACAAGAAAAAATATGAATTTTTCTATGCTTAAATTTTGCTGAGCTGTATAATGGTAGTATCAACACCCCGAAAGGATGGATGCAAAACATATGAACTTAGGGATTGCCATCAATCTGCCGCACACCTCGGCTGAAGAATGGGCAAAAAAGCATGTTGATCTTGGCCTTTCTGCCGTAGTTTTTCCCTGCTCGCACAAAGCACCGTTGACACAGATTGATGCGTATGTGGAAGCTTGCCGTGCATATGGGCTGCAGATTGCTGAGGTCGGTGCATGGAAAAATCTTTTAGCCAAAGACCCGAAAGCACGGGCTGATCACTTTGCATATTGCCTGCATCAGCTCGAGCTTGCTGATTATGTGGGGGCTTCTTGCGTTGTGAATATTTCCGGTTCTACCGGTGACATCTGGGATGGAGGCTACCTTGAGAATTATTCCGCCAAGACATACAGCGACGTGGTGGATATTGTGCAAAAGCTGATCGATCAGGCCAAGCCGTCGAAAACCTTTTACACACTCGAACCGATGCCATGGATGATTCCGGACTCACCCGAGTGTTATCTGAAACTGCTCAACGACATCAATCGCACGGCATTTGCTGTTCATATGGACATCATCAATATGATCTCCGATCCCAAAAAGTATTTCTTCAATCAGGAGTTTACTGACCATGCGTTTGCGGTTTTGGGAAAATACATCAAGAGCTGTCATGTTAAAGACAATCTTCTTGGTTCTGATCTCACCTTGAAGCTTCATGAGGTACCTTTGGGAGAAGGAAACTATGATATCGGTAATTATCTGAAAAACATCCGCGCGCTGGATAAGAATATGCCGATCATCATTGAGCATTTATCAGGTGAGGAGAATTATATCAGAGCAATCAAGCACTTCAACACGATCGCAGATGAGGTAAGTAAAGATGAAAAAGATTAAAATTGGAATTCTTGGCGGAACGCGGGGACTTGATTCGCTTTATCGGGTTTTTCTGCATCATCCCTATGCGGAAGTGAGCGCAATTTGCGACAATTTCGCTCCCGTCAGAGAGAAGATTTGCGAAGAAGTTAAGAATCTCGGCACGCAGACGCATGTGTTTGCAGACTTTAACGATATGCTCGAAAGTGGGATCGATGCGGTTTTGATTGCCAATTATGCAAACCAGCATGCACCGTATGCGATCAAAGCACTGCGAAAAGGAGTTCACGTTTTCAGCGAATCGATTCCGACGCAAACCATGAAAGAGGCAGTTGAGCTGTGCGAGGCAGTGGAGGAAAGCGGGACTTTTTATGCTTACGGCGAAAACTACTGCTATCTTCCCCACATGCTGGCGATCAGACGCATGTTTGATCGGGGAGAGTTCGGCGACGTTATGCATATGGAAAGCAATTTCATCAACGACTGCTCACTCAAATGGCATCTTTTAACCCGAGGAGACGCCGCGCATTGGCGCAATCACGTACCGTCCACCTTTTATTGCACACACTCCATCGGCCCCATGATGTTCTCTACGGGGAGACGGGCAATCATGACGGTCGGCATGGAAACAAACAGAATGCCGTATCTGGCAGAGCTGGGGGCAAGAAGCGCTAGTGCGGCAATGGAGATCATGCAGCTCGACAACGGCGGTATGGCAAAGAGCTGCAACGGAAACTACCGCCGGTCGTTTTCGGCTGAATACAGATTTATCACGGAGAGCGGCACGGTAGAAACCAATCCGTATACGCTCGGCAAAATTCATATCTCGAGACCCCATGCGGGCGGCAGTTATAAAACACTTGAAGAGATCCATAAAGCCTACACGTTCGACCATGTGGAGATCTTCACCGCCAAAGATATCGAGCAAATGCGCGCCTTTGAGTTGGCCGATGTCTATCAGCTGAATATATTTATTCAATCCATCTTAGGGAACACGGATGCCCAACCGTATATGATCGATATTTACCGCGCTTTGGATATGTCAACGGTTGGAACCCTGGCTTACCATTCGATTCTGAACGGCAGCAACGCTGTACGCATCCCGAACATGCGAATCAAGGAGGAGCGTGACGCCTACCGGTTCGATAACCGAAGCACCGATCCGTCGCTTTCCCAGGGCGAAGATCTGCTCCCCTCGAACAAAGGCGGATTTGTTCCAATCGACGACGATGTTTATGCGCGCGTAAAAAAAGCATTTTTTGACGTGCCGATCACTACGGGCGGACATTGAGATTGTTCTCTTCGATATTTGCTCAGTCAAGCAGGCTTGGCGGAGAACTTTTGCGGGAATATATTGTCGCGCAGGAAAAAATATGCTATAATAAACAGGTCAAATCCATCTCTTCTCCGCAAAAGAAAGTGAGGAAATCATGCCCTGTACCAAAGACAACACGCAGCGCATCGCGCGGATTCGCCGCATGGAGCTGCGCTTTAACACACTGCTTGCCGCCGCGGCGGCCGATCCGCAAAGCGTCCATCGCGATGCGGTGCTGCGCCGTCAGCTGGCAGAGTTGATTCGATACTACGAAAGCCCGCTTTGGCTGGCCGATTATGATGCCGACGCGCGCGGTGAGCTGCCGCAGGATCTGCGGCGCGGTGTGCTCTCGGAGGATGGGGTGTACAATCTTCTTGCCGACCTGGCCGCCTGCGATACACCCACGGAAGAATAAGAACGGTAAAGCGCACGGAATTCAATGAATTCCGTGCGCTTTTGCTTGTTTTATCGGGTGAAGCAACCCGGTCTTATTTCTTTTTGCGATTGGCCACTGCCAGGATGACAATGCAGATTACCACGACACCACCGAAAGCAGCAAGCATGATGATGACCCAGATCGGCATCCTCAGATTTGCTTGAGGCTTGGGTTGTTCATCCTGTGTTTCGGGAGTTTGGGTCTCAGCCGGTGCGGTAGTTTCAGCCGGCTTCACTTCCTTGACCAGGATATAGCCGCATGCATCGCAGGCGTTGTCGCTGTTCGCGTCGGCGTGCTTATCCGCGCCGCAGTCCTTCCAGACCGGTTCAATCTCGATGCTGCCGGTGAGCTTATCACCCTTACTGACCGGCTCACCGGTTGCTTTGTTCACCCAGCCGTCAAAGAGATTGCCGTCTTCGGTGGGCGGGAGGATGGGCAGTGCGGGCACGGTTTGCTCTTGCCCCTTGGTCAGCAGTTCCTTAACCGTCACCGACGGCTCGGCATCCTCACCGCTCTGCCCGCCGGAAGGAGAGGTGGGATTGCCGATGGGCGCTGCGGTCTCGGTTACTTGAGGGATAGAGGGCTGGGTATCGGTAGCATCGGTGCCGCCCTTGGAGGGTGTGGTATCCGGCGTGCCGGGATTGCCCTGCGGGGGCTCAGTATCCGGTGCTCCGGTGCCGCTCTGAGGCGGTGTGGTATCCTTTGCCGGATCCTCTGTGCTTCCGCCAGCCGGCTGCTTGGAGGGGACAGAAGGATCGACCGGATACTCGGGAATCACCACGACCAGCTTATTGTCGGGCAGCGTCAGCATGGGAATCGCTTCGCTGACCGAATAGCTGCAGAGTTTACAAGTGCGTACCCTCTCGCCTTCGAAGGTATAGCCGGCCTTGGTAACCGTCTTCCACTCGCCGAATTTATGCGCATCGTGATTGGCGGTCTGGCCGCAGAAACTGCACGCCTGCCAATGCTCGGTTTCGCTGAATTCATATTGATACGCATGGCCGCGCACCGGTGTTTCGCCGTCAACATAGCTATGACCGCAGGTGCAGGTGTGGGTGGTATAGCCGCCGCTTGAGCAGGTAGCTTCGACTACCGTCTCGGTGTATTCATGCGTGTGTCCACTGCTGAGTTTGGGGATCGGTTCCTGCTTCTCAAATCCGCAGATGATGCAGGAGAAGGACATCACGCCCTCAGCGCGCTTGGTCGCCTCTTTGACAACCTTGCCGCGGCCCATCGAGTGCCCCTCGACATGCAGACGGATGCTGCATCCGTCGCCGCAAAGCGTCCAGTGCTCTTCGTCGTTGTACTCAACTTTGGAGGAACTGCCGACACAGTGACCGCCGGAGGTGCAATAGTGGGTTTTCCATTCGCTGCTCTCGGGGCACACCTGATGGCTACAGCCCATTGCCCGGGCCGCCTCGGCACAGCACGCTTTGCACAGTTCACAGTCGCTGCAGATGTCAGTGCAATGCTCACAGGTCGAGCACTCGCTGCAGACTGCCGCGCAATCGGCGCAGTGTTCGCCGCATTCTTCGCACATCACTTCGGCGCAGTCGCCACAGTGATAGCAATCGGTACACATCGCATCGGCACAATCGATACAAATGCCGCAGTCAGGGCAGAATTCATCCATGCAGCCCGAGCATTTGCCGCAGTCCTCACATACACTCTCTGCGCAGTCGGCGCAGACGATGCCACACTCCTCGCAAACCTCCGTGCAGTCGCCGCACTGATAGCAGTCCTCGCAGAAGAGGTCCTCCGCACAGTTACGGCAGATATCGCAGGATGCGCAGAATTCCTCCGAGCAGCTGGAGCAAACCTCGCCGCACTCGGGACAGAGGTCGGCGCAATTTTCACAGCCCTCACCGCAGGGACAGACCGTGCCGCAGTCAGAGCAAAGTCCGCAGGTGATGCAGAAACTGTCCGAGCCGGCGCAGTCGACGCATTTGCCGCATTCTGTACAAAGCTCTCCGTCAGAGCAGTTCGAGCATTTCTCACCGCATTCCTGGCAAATGACGGCACAGTTCGAGCATCCGCTGCCGCAAATGCAAACCATCTCCACACAGTTATAGCAGATACTGCAGTCTGAACAGAAGTTTTCTTCACCTGCACAATCTATGCATATGCCGCAGTCCATACACAGCTCGTCATCTGCGCATTCGCTGCATTTTTCATTACATTCGGGACATATCCGCTCTACGCACTCCGAGCATCCGGCGCCGCAGATGCAGATGTATTCCGAGCACATCTTGCAGATTTCGCAGTTGTCGCAGAAGTTGCCGTCGCCGCCGGCGCAGTCTTTACAAATATTGCAGCCGCCGCAAATTTCCTCCTCGGCGCAGTTGGTACATTTTTCGCCGCATTCGGGGCAGATGGTGGCACAGTCTGCACATCCGTTTCCGCAGATGCAGATCTCCACGCAGTTTTTGCAGACCCCGCACTCGGCGCAGTAATTGCCCTCGCCGCCGACGCAGTCAAAGCAGATCCCGCAGTCGCCGCACAGCTGATCGTCGGCGCAGCTCTCACATTTTTCCCCGCACTCGAGACAGATCTCTGTACAGTTCGAGCATCCGCCGCCGCATACGCAGACCTGATCCACACAGTTATAGCACAGACCGCATTCCGTACAGAAATTGCTCTCACCGCCGACACAATCGATACAGGTACCGCACTCGGTGCACAGCTGATCGTCGGCGCACGCCTCGCATTTCTCTGCACATTCGGTACAGATTACGGCACACTCTGAGCATCCGTTGCCGCAGGAACAGACCATCTCGACACAGTTTTTGCACAAGCCGCACTCGGCGCAGTAATTGCCTTCGCCGCCCACGCAGTCAAAGCAGACCTCGCAGTCGTTGCAGAGCATATCGTCCGCGCAGTTTTCGCACTTTTCGCCGCACTCCTTACAGATGACTGAACAATTTGAGCAGCCTCCTCCGCAGATGCATATGTAGTCTACATGATCTTTACAAAGCGTACATTCAAGACAGAAGTTGTTGTCACCGCCGGCACAGTCGTTGCATATTCCGCACTCTATACAGATGTATCCGTCTGCACAGTTTTCGCAGTATTCGCCGCATTCGGGACACACATAGGCACATTCCGAGCAGCCCGCACCGCAGGCACAGACCATATCTACGCAATTCTTACATTTCTGACATTCCTCGCAGTAGTTGCCCTCGCCGCCTACACAGTCCCAGCAGGTTGTGCAGGTAAGGCAGATCTCGTCCGATGCGCATTTGGTGCATTTTTCGAGACATTCCTCACATCCCAGCGCGCAGTTTGAGCACCCCTCGCCGCAGTAACAGATCCAGTCCGTACAACCGACGCACAGCATGCATTCGGAGCAGTACAACTCATTACCCGCACATTCGGCGCAGATGCCGCAGTCATCGCAGATGAAATCGACACACTCGGTACAGTGCTCGCCGCACACGTCGCAGACGTCGCCGGAGGTTTCATAACAGCCGCGGCATTTTTCGTCGCACTCGCAGTGATCCTCCAGGCAGTTGCCGCAGTCGTCGCACAGCTCGTGGTCTTCTTCGCACGCACCGCAGTAGCCGCAGTGATGCTCCTCATAGCAGCTGCCGTCCGCGCCTTCGCCGCAGTGGTCACCGTTGTCGCATTTCCAGTCGTCGTAGCGCCAAGCACCGCAGTAATCGCACTCCACACCGTCCTCATATGCGGCATGGGCCGGTGCGGAAATCAAAGAAAGGATACCGCCTACTGCCCATTCAAGGGCGGACACAAGGCTGAATTCCTCCTCATGGTCGTCGTGATCATCATGCTCCGCACTCTCTGTATGCATATGCGCATGCGCATCAAGTCCATGCACATGCCCTTCTTCGATGAAGATACCTGTGCCCGCGCCAAAGAGCAGGAGCAGACTGAGCATGATACTCAAAAATTTTCGGTATTGCGTTTTCATGAATTTCCTCTTTTCGCTTGCATAATCGGGTCAAAACCGCCCGCCGCCACCACCAACTGTGGTGCCGGAGCTGGTTTGATGGGTGGACGAGGCGCTATTGCTTTTTTCCGATTTTTCACGCCGTTCTACCGTTTGGTAAAGGAAGATCTCCTCAGCCGCCAAAACGGCCATACTGCCCTGTTTGGTATACTTCTGCGCAGTATGCTGCTTTTGCACACTGAACAGCTTAGCCTTCTGTTTGCCCACGATGATCAAGCCGGCAACAAAGCCGATGCCAAGGCTGACCAGCAGGTTACGCACAACCGGGAACGGTGCTTTGGGAAGATCGTCGGCATCAAAGGGGTTTCCGCTTCGCGCACGGGCAAGAAAATCTGCCGCAAGATCGGCGTAAACAGAAATCGCCTGCGCATAGTCGCCGGCAGACAGGTATGGAACGAACTGCTCGGCCATATAGTCCAATCCGACATCGGTCACGGCTGTGATACCGTAGCCAGCCGTGGTGATGTGCCATTCGCCTTCGGTATTGATCAGCAGCAGGATGCAGCTTCTGTCGACATTCATGCCGTACTGCATGGCCTCGAACAAGCTGTCTGCATATTCCTCTGCCGAAGCGCCCCCGGTTGAGGGAGTAATATACACCGCGACGTCAACCGCCTGCGCTTCACTGATCGAATCCAGCCGTGCAAGCAGAGTCTGTGCCGCGCTGTCCGAGAGCACGCCCGCTTCATCGGCCAGGCGGGGCACCCCAACAGCGGCACTGGCCGGCAGAAGCACCAGTGCGGTCAGGGCAAGGAGAATCCACCCAATGGTAAGATATTTTTTCATGTTCGCCCTCCTCAGATCAACCAAAGAAGCCAGGACAGCAGGAATGCACCGGCCGCGATCAGCGCGGTCCAGCCGAA
This sequence comes from Clostridia bacterium, assembly GCA_017507145.1. Taxonomy (GTDB): domain Bacteria; phylum Bacillota; class Clostridia; order Oscillospirales; family CAG-272; genus SIG693. Next base: position 22,644 of record JAFWBJ010000091.1, read on the forward strand.
CTGCATGCGGCGTGCTGCGGCCTTATCCAGCGGAAGGTCGCCCACCAGTTTGCCGGTCTGTCCGTTCATGGCGAAGGTGTACTTCTGCCCTTTCCAGGTCGTGTTCAGCAGCCACACCGGGAAAAGCGCATATTTGGCTTCGCCGTTTTTGAGCTGTATGTGGGTAGTTTCAGCCTGCAGCGAATCATAGCCATCAACCGTCGCGACGAAGGCCTCCTCCGTCGTCCGCTTGATGCGTGCATTGGCACGCTCTATGCTCGCTTGGGCATCCACATCGTACTTATCGGCCAGGTAGCCGGCAAGATACGCCGTCTGAAAGTCAACCGCATCACCAAAGCGGAAGGGCTCGATGGATTCCATCAGCTTATCCTCCATTTTGGAGGAGCCGTCGACGGGAACCTGTGCGAAGCCGATTCTGCCGTCGCGCAGGATCGAGTAGTGGCTGGTTTCGGTGTAGTGGTAGCGATCATCGTCCCAGGTGCGCGTTTTGGTCCCGCGGTAGCGGATCTGCGCCTCGGCATCTGCATCAAAGAGCCAGAAGGGGACATAAATGCCTTTGACCTCTTCGAGATGGTTCTGCGCCTGGAAGACTTTCGGCAGAAGCTTTTTTCCACCGTAATGCCGGTTCAGCGCGGCAATGGCCGCTTTCTTATCCAGCTTGAAGGGGATAACGTAATCGGGCCTCAGTGCACCGGCGAACTGCCCCATCATGACGACGGGATTATCGCAGTAAGGACATGCGGTTGCGGCAGTGGTCTCATCACTCACGATCTCACCGCCGCAGGACTGGCAGACATAGACCCGAAGGCCTTCGGTTTCGCTCTCCTGCCAGGCTGCGCCGGTATTGGTTTTCCAGCACATATCATCGGCCTGCTCCTGCTTGAGTACGCTGTCATATGCCGCCAGCGTTTTCATCTCGTATTCGGTATCGCAGAAGGGACATTTCATCTTCTGCAGTCTGCTGTCAAATGCGATCGCACCGCCGCAACAGGGACATTTGTATTCCTGCAATGTGTTCATGCTCAGGCCTCCTCAGTCACGCGCGGCTGTCCGCATTCTGTGCAGAATTTGCCCTGGTTGATCTGCCGGCAATGGAAGCATTGCCAGCTGCCCTCGGGAATGACCACCTGCTCTGCTGCGGCCATCTGCTCCGGATGAATCGGCGAAATTTGATGTTTTCGCTGCTCCAGCACATAGGCATCCGGGCCGAGGAGCATGTCCTCGGGGCGGGGGGTATAGTTCCAGCGGCGGATGAGCGAAGCAAGTTCCTGCATGCGCATCTGCCATTCGAGGTAGAGATCATCGTCCTCGCGCTCGGGGCGTTCGCCGTTATTGAGATCAACGCTGATTTCGTCAAACCAGGGCGAGTCGATCTTGAAGGTAACGTGAAATGCGTAAGCGTGGCGGTAGCGCGGCGGATCGTAACTCTTTTCGTTGCCTTCGCGGTCGGTGTAGAAAATCTCTTCTTTGTCATCCTCGATGTGGGTCTCCACTGCGATGATCTGCTCGGCGGAGATGAGATCGGGGTTGTCGGAGGCCCAGTCACCGGCGGAGGTTACGATCATCTTCTTGGCCTCGCCATCGAGATATATCTTCTCGTCGCTGCCAAAGATATTCGTCGGATGAAAATCCTTGAGCGCTTCGGCGTTTGCCTCGCGGTATGCCAGCTGGGCACGGATTTCTTCTACGGTCGAGCTGCGCCGCTCATGGAAGAATGGGGAGAGTTTGCGGGCACAGTTTTTGCAAAGATTTCCGTCCTCAAGCTTTCGGTTTCCGAGAAAACCGATTTTCTCACCGCAAATATCGCAGTATTTTTTGTCAAACAGTCCCATCGTCTTCCTCCTTTTGCTTTATACGATATCGCCGTTGTCGAAGGGATCCCCGCACTCCGGGCAGAACTTCGGGGGCGTGCTTCCCTTCTCCGGTTCCCAACCGCACTTGTCGCACTTATACTGCGGGACGCCGGCCGGCTTCTTCGCGCCGCACGCGGGGCAGAATTTGCCCTTGTTCACCGAGCCGCAGGCGCAGGTCCAACCGTCATCGGCCGGCTTGGGGGCGCCGCACTGGGCACAGAATTTGCCGCTGTTCTGTGCTCCGCAGGTGCAGGTCCAGCCGCCAGCCGGCTTCGGCTCGGGCTTCTTCTGGCCGCACTGGGCGCAGAATTTACCGCTGTTCTGTGCACCGCAGGCGCATGTCCAGCCGTCAGCCGCAGGTGCTGCAGCCTGCTGTGCCTGTTGCTGCTGGCCCATTGCGAACAGATTCTGCGGATTCATGCCGCCGCCTGCGTTCATGGCCATGCCCATTCCCATAAAGCCGGTCATCGCCCCCGCTTCGTTGGATGCAGCAGCACGCATGGCGTCGGCCTGTGCGCCAACCAGCGTCGCACCCGCCATCGTCGGATCGCGGTACATCGCCGTCTTCTGGGCGGTCTTGAGCATTTCCTGGTCTTCCTCGGTCAGCGTCGGCGGGTTGATGGCCACCTTGACGTCGCCGATGCCGCGCGCACCCCACTCGCCCGAAAGCTCCTCGTTGAGGAACTTCTCCAGCTCATTCGTGTGTGCAGGAATCTGGTTGGGGCGTAGCTCGAGCGTGGACAGCTTTGCCAGCGCCGGGCCGAGTGCGCTGATGAACTCAGTTTTCATGGTGTCGCGCAGTTCTTCCTTGGAGTAGGACTGGGCGACGTTGCCGGTCACGTTGGTGTAGAGCTTGATCGGGTCGGTGACGCGGAAGGTATATGTACCGTTGCAGCGGAGGGAGACATCGACGTCAAAGTTGATGCGCGAATCGACCACGCGGAAAGAGATGGGCGTTGGCGTGCCGAATTTATTGTCGAGGATCTCTTTGGTGTTGAAATAGTACACCCGCTGGTCCTTGGCGGTATCGCCGCCGTAGGTGAAGCGCTTGCCGATCGTCTTGAAGGTGTTGAGGATCGACTCGCCCAGGCTGCCGGCGAAGATCGACGGCTCGGTCGAGCTGTCCCAGGTGAATTCGCCCGGCTCGGCGCAGATCTCCACGACCTTACCCTGCTCGACGATGATCATGCACTGGCCGTCGGCCACCGCGATACCTGAGCCGTTGGAGATAATGTTATCCTCTGCCTTGGTGTTCGA
>JAFWBJ010000092.1 GCA_017507145.1 Clostridia bacterium
ATTTGATTGTATGTGCGGGTGGATCGGGGGAGGGAAGGACCAGCTGCGCAGTTCCTTCCCGTCCCCCGCGCCCCCTCTCAGTCCCCTTGCTTGCCAGCCTTAGTTTAAGGGGTGGGGTACCCCTGCCACTGACTGTCGGGCGGGGTTTTTTCGTTCGGTTATTATTTGTTTGTACTTACGGATGTGTCAGACTTTTGCTGATTTAGGCCGCCTTGGATATTGGATTGTGCAGATTTTGCGTTTGCTTCGCTGAAAAGATGAAATACCCCTGCCACGAACTGTCGGGCAGGGGTATTTCGTTCGGTTGTTATTTGTTTGTACTTACAGATGTGTCAGACTTTTGCTGATGTGGGACGCTCTGGATTTTGGGCAATGCAAATTTGCAGGATCCAATATCCAGGGCGGTCATATTTCAGAAAAATCAAACGATAACGGCTGCATAAAAGTAACTTGCGAACAAAACGACACGCTCCCATAGGGGAGAGGAAGGGGTACCCCACCCCTTAGACTAAGGCTTGTAAGCCCAAGGGCTGAGGGGAGGGCCGGAGGGGAGAGGGGCTGCGGCATTGAGCCGCCCCTCTCCCCTCCGGATTAGCCGCACTAAGGATTCGATCCACCCCAACCCTTAACGCAAAACCGCAAAATCCAAACTCAAGGCATCTCCACCACACCGGCAAAGAGAGGCGCACCGGTGGGCGAGTTAATCACAAAAATGAACGGCCGATCAAGCACAAAATCCACCTGATCGCGGGGCGGCATACCTTCGCCGGCCATCATCATGACGGTGTAAGCGGCAGCCTCGCAGCCCTCCTCGTCAACCTTGACGCGGGCCGCGTGCTTGACCTGCGAAAGATAGAGCGTGTCGGCCAGTGCGGCATCGTCGGTGACAGGGGAGAAATCAGCACGGTCGGCGCTGAAGAGATCGCCCAAACCCATCTCCGTCAAGCCCGAGATCATCTCCATATCCGAGGCAACATCAAACTTCGGCATGGCGAGATTGACGATGAGGTGCTTGCAGTTTTCCCAATTTCCGCCTTCCATGAGGGTGAAAATGTCCTCGCGCGCCAGCAGCGTGTCGGGCGAGACACCCTCATCGGGCAGGATCAGCCACATGGTGCCGTCGCCCAGCCTGCGATTGACCGCAGCGAAGCCGTCACCCCAGTAGTAGCTGCTCGAGCGCGACTGGTGCATGAAGGGAAGGGTCATATCGCCCGATGACGCGTGGAAGATGCCGTCGGCGGTGTTGTTCGGGTCGAACTCGTTGTCCCACTTGGCCTGGTAGTAGATGGTGGTGGCCAGGCCCATCACCGTCCGGGGGTCAAAGGAGAGCCCGTCTGCCTGCTCGCGGAGCAGCCCGCCGGTGTTGTCGTTGAGCCAGTCGCGCAGGGCGAGGTTCATCGCCTCGGTGCCCATCTTGCCCTGGAAGGTGGCGGCGTAGTGGTGACGCGCCAGGCGGTCGAGGGTGTCAGCGCGGTAGGAAATGTCCTCGTTGAGCCAGAACGAAGCGGCCAGGCGGGTGGTGAGATAGCCGTCATCCGAGTAGTTGGCCGTCCAGAGGGCGGCGACCCGCTCGCGCAGGATGTCGATGCTGTCGGCGCCCAGCAGATCAAGCAGGGCGGCGCGGCTGGTGGTGTCGGTCGTCTCGGTCAGCATGGCCAGCGCGAGATAGAGATTGAGGGGCGAGATGACACGGTTCTTGCCGACCGATGCGTCATCGGCGGTGAGGAACTGGCGCATCAGCTCCTGCGCGGCCTCGTCAAGCCCGGCATCGTAGCCGGCCGGCTGATTGCGGCGGGCGGCGATGTCCTGCCGCCATGCGTCGTAGCCGTCGTTGACTCTGCCGTCTTCCGTGAACAGCTGCTCGGGGTACTGCGCCTGCACGGGGTAGCTGACCTGGGTCAGCTGCAGGGGCAGCGTGCCGGTGATGATCTCGGTTTCGGGGGGAGTGACTGTCTCGGCGGTCGTCGCAGTGTCAAGCGGCGCAATGGGCGGCGTGTCGCCCGTCTGTCTGAAGAAGATCGCACCGGCCGCAGCAAGGGTGGCCAGCAGCACAGCGGCGGTGGCCAGCACAAGGGCATAGCGGAGCGAGGTGCGTACGGGCTTCTCCAGCACCCGGCGGCGCAGAGCCTCGGGCACGGCAATGTCGTGATTGGCGTTTTGGTAGCGTTTCATAAAAACCTCCACTTAAAGCTGCACGTCCCGCAGGGCTTCGCGGAGCTGTGCGCGGGCGCGGTGAAGCTGAGCCTTGACGGTGCCCTCGGCGCAGCCCAGGTGGGCGGCGATCTCGGCGACCGACAGGCCTTCGAAATAATGCAGATGAACAACTGTCCGGTATTTCGGGGGGAGCGCCAGCACCGCGGCATAGACCTCCCGATTTTCTTCGCGCACGCCGGCGTCGGCGGCGACATCGAGGGGCAGAACCCGATGGCGCCAGGGGGCGGCCAGCGCGCTCTTGGTGCGGTTGATCGTACAGCGGATCAGCCAGGCGCGGCGGTGCTCGTCGCTGTTCAGTTTTCCTTCGTGACGGAAGTAGCGCAGAAATACCTCTTGAAAAACGTCCTCGGCGTCGGGGACACTGGCCATCCGCGCCAGCGCCAGCCGCCAGACCATCTCACCAAACCGGCGGACGGCCTCTTCACGTCTGTCTTGTTCCATGTCAGCCTCACTTTCTTTCCCGGGCGAGCCCGGTTGTACGCGCGTTCAAAAATAATACCCTGCAAAGGGGGAAAAGGTTGCATTACGGCCAAAATTTTGTGCCAAAAATTTGGCGCCCG
>JAFWBJ010000093.1 GCA_017507145.1 Clostridia bacterium
GCGGGATCGGCGGGCTTGGCAACGGGTGCGCCGTAGTAATAGGTTACAGGCGTTTCAACGCCGTCCACCACCGTCTTGAAGACGTACTGCCGGCGGCTGAGGTAGACCTTCAGCTCCAGGCTGCCGTCCGCCGCGACCGTGCCGCTGAGCACGCTGGCGGCATCAACCGCAAAGCCTTCCGGTGCGGTGGGCGTGATCGTGATCAGCGCGTTGGTCGTGCCGGTCTTGTTCTCGACAGTCGGCGCGCCATACTGGCCGTCCAGGCCCATTGTATAAGTGAGAATCTTGTACGCCGTCGCACTGCTCGGCGCAAATACTGCCGTCACCGTCACATCGTCCGCCGGCATGGTAAACTTACCGCCGGTGACGGTGATGGGCTGGTCCAGCGAATCGGTCACGGTGTAGTCCACAAACCCGTAGCCCGTGGCGGGCGTAGCCGCGAGGGTAACCTCGCTGCCGCATGCTGCGGAGAAACTGCCCGTCTTGCCGTTCGCCGTGACTGCGCCGCCGAGCGCATTGGAAACGGTTACGGTGTATTCGTTCGGGATAAAGGTACCGCGGAAGGTCTTATTTTGGTCCATCGGGATAGTCGGCCATTGGGGCATGCCGGCATAATAAGTCAGCTGATACCGCTCGGTCGGGTTGTTTTCATTGACCAACCAGAAGGTATGCCCTGTTTTATTATATTCTGCATAATAATTTGCGTAAATCGTGTCGCCGACTGCGCAGATCTCGGGCGTCAAGCCCTTGCCAATCAAATAAACATCGTTCCCGTCCGGATCGATCAGCGTCAGCTTGACCGTCCAGATACCCGCAACGGTAATCGGCTCGGCCGGCATCACATCAGGAATCGTGCTGACCCAGTCGCCGTTTCCGGCTTTCTGCGCTTCGGCCCACTTCCAGCCGTAATAATTTGCAGGAACAGGCACATTCAGGCTGGCCGGCGGGGTGATGGTTTCGCCGGCTTTCACCTGCGTTTCGGCGACTGTTGTCGCGCCGATCTTCCAGGTTACCGTATAGACAGTGGCCACGCTCGCTTCGGCCGTCAGGGTAACGGGCGCCTTGGGCATGGTAAAGCTGTACGCGCCCTCCGCAAAGGCGGCCTCGGTGCTGTTCGCCAGCACCTTCGACACCGTCATGCCCGATGCGGGGGTAACAGTCAGTTTCACGGTACTGTCTGCTTTGCCGTAGGTCGTGCCGTCATAGGTGGTGGTATTCTCGCCCAGCGCAACCGATGCGGTGGCGGCGGGAATGCCATTGGTCAGCTTATACCAGGCATTGCCGGTGACCGCGGCAGTGTGCGCCACGTTGAAATAGGCATCGCTCACCTTCATCTTGGCCACAGTACCGCCGTTGATCACAACAGTCGTGTCTGTCGACTGACTTTTGTAGGAAGCAATCGCGGGCGTACTGCCGTTGTTGATGACCGTACCTCCATTGAGGATCACTTTGCCGCCCTCATACACGCAAATCGTACCAGGGAACCCGGAATCGCGGTTGTTTGAGGTCAGCGTCGCGCCGTCCTCTACGATCAGCGTCATATTCTTTCCAACACCGACTGCACGGGCATCCTGGTTGGTGGTGGTAATGGTCACATCCCCCGCAATGGTCATCGTGCATGCATAACTGCTATAATTGCTGACCGCCATGTTGCGATTTTCCGCGGTGATGGTGCCGTTCTTGATCAAAACAGTCCCGGCAAAGGCGGGGTTTCGGCTGGTCCATACGCCGGACACCTTATCCACATAGGTCAGCGTCTTGCCGTTGAGATCCAGTGTAATCTTCGATGCACTACTGGTCAGGTATGGCCGCTCACTTTCATCATACAGATTATAGTTATCCTGCAGAAGCGTGATGGTCGCGATCTTTCCGTTGACCGCCGCGAAGGCGTCAACAAAAGACATATAATTGGTGGTCGAACCGCCCATCGTAACGGCCAGAACAGGGGCGCTCCAAAGGGCATACAGGATACGGCCGTTCGAATTGAGATAAGCCAGCTCAAAGCCCACCTGTCTCACATTGCCGTCCACGCTCCCATCTGCCCAGCCCCGGAACTGCGTTCCGGCCGGCGCAGTGAAGCCGCAGTCGGCAGGTGCAGGGAGGTCATATGTTGAGCCGGAAACGGTTACCACCGAAGTCTTTCCGGTGCCATCATTGGCGGCCAAAATCACCTTGCCGGCGACAGCCTGTACCTCTACGTTCTCCGCACTGGCTTCAACCGCCGCGCTGGCGGCCGTCAGCGAATCATAGTAGACCACATACATGTTGGAGAACTTGACATACGTCAACGCGTCGGCTTTCCCCAGCTTTTTGACGGTCGCACCCGAGAAGGAGGTCCCGTCGTAGTCAGTTCTCAGATATACAGTCGCGTTACTGCCAAAGGCATTTGTCCCCACAAACTGAGGCTGAAGTGTGTTGAGGTAAGTGACCGTATAATTCGAAGCGATATTCTCGAAAGCGGCGCCAGCAATCGTCAGATTCGCGTTGCCTGCGAGGTTAACCGCTTTCAGCTTGCTGCCGCCCTCCAGGTCAAACGCCCTTAAACCGATCGTCTCAACCGAGGCGGGAATATCCACCGTTTCGAGATTGCTGCAGCCAAGGAAAACCCGATTATCAATGCCGGTAACCCCCGATTTGATCACAATCCGCTTGATATCGGTGTTGTGCTGGAAGATCGTTCCGCTGACGGTCCCCGCTCCGCTGATGGTCAGCAGGCCGGCGTCGTCCAGTGTGTAGGTCACGCCGGTGCCGCAGCTGCCAGACGATGCCGCCGATGCAGTGACCGCCACTGTCGGGATCATGGTCAGCAGCATGACCGCAGTCAGCAGCCACGCGAGCCATCTCTTAGAGGTGTTCTTCATATGTATTCTCCTTTGCAAATCAGCCTGAGCAAAGCGCTAAAATCTCTCTGGTAAAGCCAAATTTCGGCAGCCGGGGAAGACGTTGAGCGCATGGGTAAATTGTACCATACCAAGCGGGATGTTGTCAAGAATCCGCACGCAAGTTTGGGCAGTTTGACGTGAAAAATTTGCCCCGTCCAACCGGACCGGGCAGATGCGAAACTGCGAAAATTTACGCTTTGTATTACTTCATCGCAGCCTGTTCGGTGAACAGCATTTGAATCGGATCTTGCCTGCAATTTGTCCGAAGCGAATTCACGGTATTGCCCATACCATCACCTTATTCCTATATTCTACCAATGTTATATGTTTTTCACAATTCCGTTACCATAATCTTTTTCCGCGCATACTCAACCAGTTTCCAAGTATTGCTCGCCGAATGTCGCACATACGAAATCAAATACCCTACTTGATCCACCGCACATTGGTTTGCGCGAACAATCGCCACTCGTTTCGGCACAGCCTCCATCTCCGACGGATACCAGCTTCCATCAAATCCTTTGGGCAAATCAATCTTTTTCTCTGAAGGATGATACGGCAGAAGCAGAGTCAGCTGTATTTCCGGATGCTGCCGCTTCGCCTCCATGACTGCCACCGCCGCCATATAATCAAAACGCCCATACCGCCCGACTATGAATTCCATCACACCGTACTGCATGATATGGTTCTCAACAGCACGCACCAGACTGGGATAAACGCTGTCCGGTGTGTCCCTGTGTCCCATAAAAAAGCATCTGCTTTCTCCCTTCATTCTCCCATCCCCTTATTATAATTGTGTATATCGTAATAATTATACGACAAAAATGATTATCATGCAACGACAAATTGAAGTATAATTTACGATAGACGCAAGCAAAGGGGTGGAATTGTGAAAGATATTCTCAATACAATCATCAAATACCGCGAAGAACGCGATTGGACAGAATATCAGCTGGCAGAGCGTTCCGGTTTACCGCAGTCAACCATTTCCTCGTGGTATCGGAAAAATATGATTCCCTCGATCCCCTCCCTCGAGAAAATTTGCCTTGCGTTTGGCATCACACTGTCACAGCTTTTTGCGGAGGAAGATACCGCTGTGTCCCTGACCGAATCCCAGCGCAAGCTGCTTGAATCCTGGTCTCGGCTGACGGAGGAACAACAGGCAGTTGTGTTTGCACTGATTGATAAAATGTAACCGACACAAAAAATCCCCCGGATTTCTCCGGGGGATGCTTTCGTTATGTAATCGGTCAGCGCTTATTTCAGCACCTTGACAAAAACGAGGATGCTGAGAACGATGCCGATCAGCGCATACAGGCCGACCAGCGAACCGAGCAGTCCAAAGATCACGCCCACGATGGGGAGCGCAGCCAGAAGGCCGATCACAAAACCACAGACCACATCGATCACAATGTAAATGATCAGCGAAATAATGAAGGCAGAAAGCTCAGTTGCCTTGAACGAGAAGGGGAAAAATCTCTTCAGAATATCCATGGTTAATCTCCTTATTTGATATTTTTCAAAAAAGCTCCGTTTTGCAACGGAGCTTTTTCGAGTTAACACATGATTTACGCCAGCAGTCTGAAGCCGTTGCCGTCAGGCTGCTTCTCATGCGATAAAATCAGTTCTTATTTCAGAGCAGCCTGAGCGGCAGCCAGACGGGCGATCGGCACGCGGAAAGGCGAGCAGGATACGTAGGTCAGGCCGACGTTGTGGCAGAACTCAACCGAGGACGGGTCGCCGCCGTGCTCACCGCAGATACCGAGCTTGATGTCGGGGCGGGTCGAACGGCCAAGGTCAGCAGCCATCTTAACCAGCTTGCCGACGCCGTTCTGGTCGAGCTTAGCGAAGGGATCGTTCTCGTAGATCTTCGAGTCGTAGTATGCGCCGATGAACTTACCGGCGTCGTCACGAGAGAAGCCGAAGGTCATCTGAGTCAGGTCGTTGGTACCAAAGGAGAAGAACTCAGCCTCCTTGGCGATCTCGTCAGCAGTCAGAGCGGCACGGGGGATCTCGATCATGGTACCGACCATGTACTTCATGTCGGTGCCGGAAGCGGCGATCAGAGCGTCAGCGGTGTCGGTGACGGTCTTCTTGACGAAAGCCAGCTCCTTGATCTCGCCAACCAGGGGGATCATGATCTCGGGAACGATGTTCCAATCGGGATGCTTGGCATTGATATTCAGAGCAGCCTTGATGACGGCACGGGTCTGCATGGCAGCGATCTCGGGATAGGTGACGGCCAGACGGCAGCCGCGGTGACCCATCATGGGGTTGAACTCGTGCAGAGAGGCGATGATGGCCTTGATGTCGGCAACGGTCTTGCCCATATCGTCAGCCAGCTTCTGGATGTCGGCCTCCTCGGTGGGAACGAACTCGTGCAGAGGGGGATCCAGGAAGCGGATGGTCATGGGACGGCCCTCCAGAGCCTCGTACATGGCCTCGAAGTCACCCTGCTGCATGGGCAGGATCTTAGCCAGAGCCTTTTCACGCTGTTCCTTGGTGTCGGACAGGATCATTTCGCGCACAGCAGCGATACGATCAGCCTCGAAGAACATA
>JAFWBJ010000094.1 GCA_017507145.1 Clostridia bacterium
CATGCAGGCATCGGAAGTCAATGCCGCCAATCAGCGCCAGCTTGTGCAGGCACAGGACACTCTTCGGCATCTGCTCCTTGTGCAGATCGCTGCCCGGCTGTGCGGAGCGGCCGATGCGGAAGCCTATCGACAAGCCGCCGATGCATACGCCGCGGCCATCGCCGAGCGCGAGTCCGAATTGACCGCAGGTGAGTGCGACCTGCTCGCCCTAGAAGAGCTGATTGACCTCGCAATTCCCGCTCTGCTTGACGCGGCGGCCCCGCTTTTTTCAGGCAATTCCGCCCCCTTCTCACGCACCGATTTTCGCATCGCCGCACTCCGTCTGCGCGAGGCGGCGGACCGATTCGCTCTGCTTGAAGCAGTCCTCTCCAAGGCTTGATTCTATCCAAAAGGCCCCCGTTCAACGTTGTGTTCTGATCCATATGCTGTTTTGGGCATGTGCAATATACACAATTTCGGGGGACTATTGTTTTGTGTATAAGCTGAGATATTTTTTGATTGACATTATTCTCTCTCTGTGTTATGCTGGTGTCAGCTTCAATTATCATTAAACGCTGAAGATAATTGAGAGAAAGGGGTATTCTATGCGTACACGCACCTGTTTTGTTTTTATGCTGATCCTGCTTCTTCTGTCGAGTTGTGCGCAGTCATCGCCCATGCCGTCTGACAGCACTGTCCCCGACAGCACCGCAGCGCCTGTCCCCATGATCGCCTTCACCGCGGATGAGCCGGCATACACCATCATCTACCCCGAGCATCTCATCGGGCCTCTGCTGGATTCGGCGAGAGAACTTTACAAGACCCTGCGCAGCGAAACCGGCTCGGTCTCGCTTGACATGACTAACGATTGGCTCAGAGCAGGCACCGAAGGCAGCCCGTATGAGATTCTGATCGGCCAGACCAATCGTCCGGAAACTGCGGCCGTCATGGCCAAGCTGGGCTATTCGGACTACGCCGTTGAAGTGGTGGGCAGCAAGCTGGTCATCCTCGGCGGCTCAAGCGATGGAACGGCCGCAGCTATCGAATATTTCCTGCAGAACTGTCTCAAGAACAACAGCGTCACCCTGCCCGCCGACTATGCCTACCATTATCGCAGCGACAAGATGTATGACGGTGTTCTGCTGGACAGTATTCCGCTGGGCACATATACCCTCGTCTACACTAGCACCACCAAACCGGCCGCCGTAGCCGCGCTGGATGCCTTCAGCCACACCTTCGGCTTGATGGAAGCGATCGATATAGCCAACGACAACGGCAAGGAAACCGCCATTGTCCTCGGCTCCACGCCCCGCAAGCCTTTTTCGGCACTTCCATTCTACACCTACGAGATCCTCGTGGAAGGAAAAACGATCTACATCAACGCGCATGATGCGGCGGCCTACGAAATGGCACTGGCGCACATCCGCGATGTCATTTTGAAAAACAACGGCCGGGTGGACGATCTGGGCCGGTTTGCAACGCAATACACCCTCCCCGAGCGTGAACAGTATATCAAAGACCCCTCCCTGCTGCAGATGCGCTGGGCTCTGCGTGACGAGGTTGCACCCGATTGGCTCTTGGACTACGAAGCGCGCAAGACTGCACTGACCAACGGCGCTGACGGCCGCATCCTCTCAATCTCGCACCGCGCCGACTTCCAGTACTACCCCGAGAACAGCATCGAATCGATCATCAGCTGCTACTACCTCGGTGTGGACATCCTGGAGCTGGACATTCAGCCCACCAAGGATAACGTCCTTATCCTCATGCACGATGACACCCTGACCCGCATGACCGATGCTGAAAAATATATCGGCACCGAGGGCTATCCCAATTCCGACAAGGTTGCCGACTGGACGCTGGAGCAGATCAAGGTGCTCCGGCTGAAGGAGGGACAGGGCGGCAAAACTGCGGCGCTGACCGAGTTCCGCGTGCCCACCCTCGAGGAAGCATTGCTTGTCGCGCGGGAGCGTATGTTCATCGTCCCCGACAAACAGGATTATTGGCGATACATCGACACCGACGCGGTCATGGCCGCCTCGGGCAAGGCTTATCTCTATACCGATATGGTCAAGTCAGGCAACTATGAATCGATTCTGATCTCCTACCGCGTCTCGGCGGCTGAGGGCTGCAGCATCCAGAAGCAGATCCTTGAGCGCACGGGCATAGCCCCGCTCATCTACATTCGCGGCAAAGAATCCGCCATGGCCGGTAATCTCGACACCCTCCGCCAGAGCGCGCAGCCGGGCACCTTCCTGCTGCAGATCAACGGCGCTTTCGAGCCCGATGACGAGACCATCAACAGCTACCGCACCGTCATCAAGCCGCTCGGCGATATTACCGTCGGCGCATGGACCATCACCGATGAGACCGATATTGAATCGGTCTGGAAAACTATGCAGGACATCGGCATCGATATCATCATGACCAACCACCCACATGAGCTGATCGATTTCATCATGGCCAACTACAAACCGAACAACAACGGCTAAACAAAGGGGCTGTCGCGATCGCGACAGCCCCACTGAACAAGCGGCAACAAAGCCGCTCGTTCAGAAACTCCGGAGGAATATGACACGATGTTTGATGGTTTTGGGCGGAAAAAGCCCCAAATGGCGGCGTTTTCGCCGCCAAATTAAACTCGACGGGGTGTCGCGCAAATCAACGCGACGCCCCCATTTTCTGCGCTCAGCAAAGCGCCAAAGAACCGAGTTCGGCGATGATCTGCTTCATCTTATCGGCCGATGCCCGCAGGCAGGTGAACTCGCGGTCATTGAGCGGGATCTCCAGCACCTCGCGTACGCCGTCGCGGCCAACGATGGCCGGCAGCCCCAGGCAGACATCCTGCAGGCCATAGTGGCCATCCACCAGCGTCGAGACGGGCAGAACCGAGTTTTCATCCCGCACGATCGATGCGGCGATGCGGGTAACGGCCAGCGCAATGGCGTAGTAGGTCGCCCCCTTGGCTTCGATGATATGGTAGGCGCTGTCCCGCACCTGCGCAAAGAGGGGCTGCAGCGCATCGGGATCACCGCCGCAGGTAGCACAGATGTCGCAGAAATGCCCCAGATCGATGCCCGATACATTGGCACTGCTCCAGACGGGGAGCTCACTGTCCCCGTGCTCGCCGATGATGAAGGTGTGCACGTTGCGGCTGTCCACGCCGAGATGCTCTCCCACCAGATGCTTGAGCCGCGCGGTGTCCAGCACTGTACCAGATCCGATGACCCGATTGGGCGGATAGCCCGACATCTTCAGCGCCGCATAGGTCAGCACGTCAACCGGATTGCTCACAACCAGCAGGATGGCATCACGGGTATAGGCGACGATTTGGTTGACGATCGTGCGGAAAATCTCGACATTGCGATGGACCAGGTCGGTGCGTGTCTCGCCCGGCTTCTGCCCGGCGCCGGCGGTGATGACGATCAACGAAGCATCGTACAGATCGCGGTAATCACCGGCGTAGATCTGCATGGGGGAAAGAAAGGGCAGGCCGTGGGTGAGATCCATCGCCTCCCCTTCCGCCTTCTTGCGGTTGACGTCAATGAGCACCATCTCCGAAAACAGGCCGCTCTGCATCAGTGAAAAAGCCGTCGTTGCACCGACAAAACCGCAGCCGATCACGGCACACTTCTGAATATTGAACATAATCCCTCCAAAAAAGCGCCGCCTGCGCAAACAAACGCAGGCGGCGTTGGTTTATGGATAGTATCTCCGAACGGTCGGCAAGTATACCCCGGGCGAGGATCAATCTGCGAAGTCCAGGCGGCGCAGATCGGGAAAAATTTGCTCAGCCGCATCGGCGAGCGCGGTGCGGACGTGGGGTTCGGCCATAGCGAAGCAGGTCGCAGTCAGGCGACCCTGTTTGTACTTCCAGCGACCGATCACGCGGCCATCGAAGAGAATCGCAGGCATCACAATGCCGGCCAGATTGAAGATTCCCCGCAAGTGTTCTGGCGGCAGAAAGGGGTTATCCTCCTTGCGGTAGCCCAGCATCAGCGGATCGAAGCCGGCCAAGAACAGGCAGCGCGAAACGGCCGGCGCATCGGGCAGTGCATCCGACCAAAAATATTGCCGGCCGTCAACGGTTTCGCTTTGGTGGGGCAATTCGCCCAGAATCGCCCTGCATTTTGCCTGCGGCCAGCCGAAGAAATAGGCCATGTCCCGCAGGGTAGCCGGCGCATAATGGGCAAGATAGCGCCGCATCATCTCACGCTCGGCATCGGGCGTCTCCATCGGCACAAAGGGCGGACAGCAGACAAAGACTTTTTTCTCTTCCACCGCGTAGTTGAGAAATCCTCTCTCGCACAGCTCGCGCATACCGCCGCCCCAGGCGTCAAAGATGCAGTCCATCTCATCCCGAGTCATACCGTGTGCGGCGCAGGCGGCCTTGAGCGCTTCCCGCTCGCCGTTGCCGGCTTCCACCTGAGCAAGAATGAAATCCGCCCACCGGCAATGCTGTTCGGCAGAAAGCCTGGTTTCGCCAGAGCTGTATGGGCGATAGTCCGACCAATCCCGGCTGCGGTAGCGCGCCGACCCGTGCTTGAACAGGGGCAGGTCGCACGCGGCAAAGGCATGGACGGTACCGCGCAGTGTCCAGTTCTTGACCAGCCCGGCACCGAAGTGGCCGTCAAGCGGCTCCCCGCACCGGATGGCAAGCGCATGGCGGACATTAACCGTAAACTGCGCCTGCAAGCCACAAAGATCACGGACAACCGTCAGCCGGTCGGCCGGCGCAGTCAGGTGCTGGCGGCAGAGACGGATGGCGCAAATCTCCTCGACCGTCATGCCTTCCAGCCAACGGTGCGGCTGACCGCACGCGACCACCCTGCCAGCAGTGTCTTGCGCTGCTCGGCGGTAATGGAAGAGGTGAAGGTACGGTCAGAACGCCAGATCTGCCGCAGCTCGTCAAGCGAGCCAAAGCATCCGACGGCCAGGCCGGCCAAAAGGGCGGCTCCCAGTGCCGTCGTCTCGATGCAGGCGGGGCGGATCAGCGGAACGTCGAGCAGATCGGCCTGGAACTGCAGGAGGAGATGATTGGCCGATGCACCGCCGTCTACGCGCAGCGAATTGAGCTTGATACCGGCACGCTCCATCGCGGCAATCACGTCGCTGGTCTGATAGGCCATCGACTCGAGCGTGGCGCGAATGAGGTGATATTTGGTGGTGGCGCGGGTCAGGCCGAAGATGGCACCGCGGGCATACGGATCCCAATAGGGCGCACCGAGGCCGACAAAAGCGGGAACGACATACACACCGCCGCTGTCAGGCACCTTAGCGGCCATATATGCGCTGTCGGCGGCCGATTCGATCAGCCGCAGGCCGTCACGCAGCCACTGGATCGCCGCACCGCAGATAAACACCGAGCCTTCCAGCACATAGTTGACCTTGTCGCCGATGCCCCAGGCAATGGTAGTCAGCAGACCATCCTCCGAGGTTACGGCCTGCTCACCGGTGTTCATCAGCAAAAAGCCGCCGGTTCCGTATGTATTTTTGACATCACCCGCCGAGAAGCAGCACTGACCGAAGAGCGCGGCCTGCTGGTCACCCGCAACGCCGGCGATCGGAATGCGGCCGCCGAAGAGGCTCTCGTCGGCGTAGCCGAACAGGCCGGAGGAGGGCTGCACCTCGGGCAGCATACAGAGGGGAATGTCAAAGAGGTCCAGCAGTTCACTGTCCCAGGCGAGCGTGTGGATGTTGAAGAGCATGGTGCGTGCGGCATTGGAATAGTCGGTGGCGTGAATTTTGCCGCCGGAGAGCTTGTAGATCAGCCAGGTGTCAACCGTGCCAAAAAGGAGTTCCCCCCGCTCTGCTCGCGCGCGTGCACCCTCGACATGGTCAAGGATCCATTTCAGCTTGGTTGCCGAAAAATATGCATCGATCAGCAGGCCGGTCTTCTCGCGAATGCGATTCGTCCAGCCCTCGTCCTTGAGACGGTCACAATCCTCCGCCGTGCGGCGGCACTGCCAGACTATGGCATTGCAAATGGGGTTACCGGTCGCCTTATCCCAGACGATGGTGGTTTCCCGCTGATTGGTGATGCCGATGGCGGCGACATCGGCCGCCGATGCCCCCAGTTTTGCCAGTGCTTCCTGCGCAACGCCCAGCTGGGTAGTCCAGATCTCGCCCGCATCATGCTCAACCCATCCCTCGCAGGGATAGATCTGCCGAAATTCCTTCTGCGCCATCGCGCAAATCTCGCCCTGCATCCCAAACAGGATACAGCGGGAGGAAGTCGTGCCCTGATCGAGCGCCATGATATATTTTGCCATCATCGTCTTCCTTTCTGCATGCTTGTGCATTCTTCTGTGTTTATTGTATCATAATCCGCGCCCTGTGTCTACCCTTTCGTGCAAAACTCTGCCAAAGCACATCGGGCGGTGAGATATCGCGTATGCTTTCCGCGCGCCTGCGGAATCCTATGCGGGGAGATGCTATTGCAGAACATATCTTACTTTTCGCCCGCCGGCCCGGTGCATGCTTGACAAACCGGCAAAAATTTTATATAATAATTTTATATAATAAAAGCAGTCTTTACGCCGAAAGGAAAAAATTTCATGCGTGTCTTAATTCTGTCCGTTACCGCCGGCGGCGGTCACAATTCCACGGCACAGGCCATCAAAACGGTCCTCGACAACCATGCCGTTGAATGCCGTATTCTTGACACCTTCGAATATATCAGCAAGCCCCTGGCGAAAACCGTCTCCGAGGGGTATCTCTTTATCACCTCCAAGGCCAAGCTTGCCTTTGAGGAAGGCTATCGCCTTGCCGAACGCCGCAAACGCACGGCCGATGAAAAATCGAACACCCGCCGCAATGCCAAGCTTCTCTCCCGCAAGCTCAGACGCTATCTTGTCATCTACGACCCCGATGTCATCATCTACACGCATATTTTTGCCGGCGTGATCCTCGACGTCATCAAGGCAGAGCACGGCCTGCGCGCCAAAACGGTTGGGATTCTGACCGATTTCGTCTTTCACCCCTACTGGGAAGAGGCAGTGCATCTGGATTATGTCGTCACGGCCTGCGATCAGCTGGGCTACCAGGCAAAAAAGAAGGGCTTCTCGCCTGAGCAGATCCTGCCGATGGGAATTCCGGTCCAAGAGAAATTCACCGCGCATACCGATGCGGGCGAGGTCCGCGCAGAACTGGGGCTTGACCGCGAGAAGACTACCCTTCTGCTGATGGGGGGCAGCATGGGCTATGGCAACATTGCCGCGACCGTCGAAAGCCTCTACGCGCTGGATGCCGATTTCCAGCTGATCGTGGTCTGCGGCAGCAACGAAAAGGCCAAGGAAGAGGTCGATGCCCTTCCCCACAAAAAGCCCACCGTTACCTTCGGCTGGTCGCGCGAGGTCGATCGGCTCATGGATGCGGCTGACCTCATCATCACCAAGCCAGGCGGGCTGACCACTTCGGAATCGCTGGCCAAGCGTCTGCCCATGATCATCGTCAATCCCATCCCCGGGCAGGAGGACCGCAACACCGAGTTCCTGCTCAATCAGGGAGCGGCTCTGGCCGTCACCGACACCTTCCCGCTGGATGAAGCGGTTTGGAGTCTGCTCTCCTCCCCCGAGCGGGTAGCGCTGATGCGGGCTGCCATCGACCGCATCCGTCGGCCAAACGCATCTGCCGACATTGCCCGCTTCGTCATGCAGCTGGGCGAGGTCAACGAGCAGGTCAAACTCCATGCACAAATGAATCACCAATCATAACAAACGACAATTGAACGGAGGTTTTCCCTATGGCCATCACCACGCGCTTGTTCAAAGACAAGCTTCCGATCTCCCTGCTGGGGCTGGGCACCATGCGCCTGCCTCGCATCAACTCTGAAGCCAGCAAAATCGACGATGCACGCGCCAAGGAAATGCTGGACTATGCCCTTGCCCACGGCATCAACTACATCGACACCGCCTACATGTATCATGAGGGCGACTCCGAGCGTTTTTTGGGCGAAGCGCTGGCAGATCATGACCGCGCAAGCTACTATCTGGCCGACAAAATGCCCATTTGGATGGCCGAGACCGCAGAGGATGTCGAGCGCATCTTCAACCACCAGCTGCAGAAGCTGAAGACCGATTACATCGATTTCTATCTCCTGCACTCGCAGAATAAGGCAAACTTTGAGAAGTGCAAGGCGCTGGGCGTCTATGAATTCCTCAGCCGCAAGCGCGAGGAGGGCGCCATCCGTTACCTCGGCTTCTCCTTCCATGACACACCCGACGTGCTGCAGGAAATCGTCGACACTTACGCCTGGGATTTCGCCCAGATCCAGCTCAACTACGCCGACTGGGAGATCCAGGATGCCCGCCGGCAGTATGAAATCCTTGCCGAAAACAAGATTCCCTGCATCGTGATGGAGCCGGTCCGCGGCGGTGCGCTGGCCGATGTCTGCCCCAGCGCCAACGAACGCTTCCGTGCCGCCCGTCCCGACGCCTCGATCGCCAGCTGGGCTATCCGCTATGCCGCATCGATGCCCAATGTGATGACGGTACTCAGCGGCATGTCGAATATGGAGCAGTTGGAGGACAACCTCGCCACCATGACCGATTTCAAGCCCTTGACCGAAGAGGAGCTTGCGCTCTGCTACAGCGCCGCTCACGATTGGCGCATGAAGGACGTCATTCCCTGCACCGGATGCCGCTACTGCATGGACTGCCCGGCCGGTGTGGATATTCCCGCCATGTTCGCCCTCTTCAACGACTACACCATGAACAAGGCCCGCGGCCGCTATGCCCGTGCGCTGACCGATGCTGATCCCGCCACCCGCCCGCACAACTGCGTCGCCTGCGGCATGTGCGCCGAGCAATGCCCGCAGCACATCGCCATCCCCGAGAAAATGGCCGAACTGGCCAAGCTGGAGGCCAAGCTGGTCAAAGCATAAACAAAAGGAAGACGTCCTGTTTCGGGGCGTCTTCCTTTGCTTTTTACTTGTTCTCTTTTCGCGCCGCAAGCCGGTCAGCCAGGTCGGAGAAGGCCGCAACGTCCAGCTTCTCACCGCGAATGTCAGCGCGGTGTCCGGCGGCGACAATCTCTTCGGCCAACTCTTCTTTGCTAAACTCCGGGAAGGCGGAGGAAAGCGCGTTGACCAGCGTTTTTCTCCGCTGTTCGAATGCACCCTTGATAACGCGGAAGAAGAGCGCCTCATCGATCGGCTTGCAGGGGCGATCCTGCCACAGATCGATGCGCACCACGGCTGAGTTGACCTTCGGCGGCGGCACGAAATAGCCGGCCGGCACGGTAAAGAGCCGCTCCGCCCTGCCATAATAGGCCAGAACAGCCGTGATTGCGCCATAGTCACCGCTCCCCGCCTTGGCACAAAGCCGCTGCGCCACCTCAGCCTGCACCATGACCGTGATGGTGGAAAAGGGCAGTCCGCTCTCAAGCAGCTTCATCAAAATCGGGGTAGTGATATAGTAGGGGAGGTTTGCACAGACCGCCACCGGCCCCTCAGCAAAGGCGGGGGCAAGCAGCGCGGGCAGATCGACCTCCATCACGTCGGCATTGTGCAGCTCGATGTTGTCGTACTCCGCCAGCGTCCCGTGCAGGACAGGGATCAGCCCGCGGTCGATCTCGACGGCGATCACTTTTCGATGGCGCATGGCCAATTCCTGCGTCAGCACACCGATGCCGGGACCGATCTCGAGGATGGTGGTGTTCTCATCGTCACAGCAGCGGTCGGCGATCTCCTCCACCACCTCGCGCCGTGTCAGGAAGTTTTGCCCGAATTCTTTACGGAAGGTCAGGCCGTGCGCCGCCATAATTTGCTTAATCGTACCCAAATCACATAAATTCATGAAAAATCCTCTTGACAAATCATTTGTTTTGCGATATAATAGATATGTTCGCTGGTGTAGCACAGTCGGTAGTGCAGCTGATTCGTAATCAGCAGGTCGTGTGTTCGAGTCACATCACCAGCTCCACAGGACGCTCGGTCGGTTGACCGGGCGTTTTGTTTTCCACACATATGCATTATACCAAAGATCGGCTAAAAAATCAAGTCCGGCGCAGGATTTTCCTCGGCCGCCCGCCCAAAATCCGCCTTGACAGGCACGGGCCCGGTATGATATAATAAAGATATATATAATAAAGATAATCGCGAAAAGGGAGGGTGTACGGTGCGCGTACAGGAATCGGCAGAGAATTATCTGGAAACCATTCTGATTCTGAGTAAAGTCAACAACGGTGTCCATGCCATCGACATTGCCGGTGAGCTGGGCTTCTCCAAGCCAAGTGTCAGCATCGCCATGAAGCGGCTGCGTGAGAACGGATATATCACCATCGATGAATTTCAGCACATCTCGCTGACCGAGCAGGGGCGCGAAATTGCCGAGCGCATGTATGACCGTCACCGGCTGCTGGAAGAATTGCTGATCCGGCTGGGGGTCAGCGAAGCCACCGCCGAAAGCGACGCCTGCAAAATCGAGCATGTCCTCAGCGAAG
>JAFWBJ010000095.1 GCA_017507145.1 Clostridia bacterium
ATGATCTGCTCGCTCAACCGCAACATCAACGAGGGCCGCGCCAAGGTGTCGAAGTATCTGGGCGTCGAGAACCGCAAGGATGCCCTGCGCGGGGCTGATTTCGTGGTCAACGCCATTCAGGTTGGCCTCTACGAGCCCTGCACCGTCACCGACTTCGAGGTGCCGAAGAAGTACGGCCTCCGCCAGACCATTGCCGACACGCTGGGCATTGGCGGCATTTTCCGCGCGCTGCGCACCATTCCCGTGCTCGAGGACTTCGCGGCCGACATGGCGCAGGTCTGCCCGAACGCCTATTTCCTCAACTACACCAACCCGATGGCCATGCTGGCCGGCTTCATGCAGCGCTACACCGACATCAAGACGGTGGGGCTCTGCCACTCGGTACAGGTTTGCACGCGCGATCTCTTCCGCGGACTGGGGATGGAGCCCAAGAAGCCCCTCTACGAGAAGATCGCCGGCATCAACCACATGGCGTGGCTGCTTGAGGTTGAGGATGCCGACGGCAACGATCTCTATCCCGAGATTCGCCGCCGCGCTGCCGAGATCCTCGACAACCCGCCCGAAGGCTTCAAGGATCTGGTGCGCTACGAGTACATTCGCCGGCTTGGCTACTACTGCACCGAGTCGAGCGAGCACAATGCCGAGTACAATCCCTTCTTCATCAAGTCGAAGTATCCCGAGCTGATTGAGCGCTACCGTATTCCGCTGGATGAGTACCCGCGCCGCTGCGTTAATCAGATCGCCCGCTGGAAGAAGGACCGCGAGAAGTATCTGACCGATGATGTGACGCACACCCGCACGCATGAGTATGCTTCCTACATCATGGAGTCGATTGTGACCGATGTGCCTTACAAGATTGGCGGCAACGTGCTCAACACGGGGTTGATCACCAACTTGCCGGCCGATGCCTGTGTGGAGGTGCCTTGTTTGGTGAATCGGCTTGGTATTCAGCCGACTTATGTGGGCAGGCTGCCCGAGCAGCTGGCGGCGATGAACCGCACGAATATTAATGTGCAGCTTTTGACGATTGAGGCGGCTGTGACGCACAAGAAGGAGCATATTTATCATGCTGCGATGATGGATCCGCACACGGCGGCTGAGCTGTCGATTGATGAGATTGTGGCGCTTTGCGATGATTTGATTGAGGCGCATAAGGGGTGGCTGCCGGAGTATTGTTGAGGATAGAGGGTTAACTTATCGAGATTTCTTCGTGCGGCAAATCCGGAGGGGAGAGGGGCAAACTCGATTGCCGTATGCCCCTCTCCCCTCCGGCCCTCCCCTCAGCCCTTTGGCGCTTTTTCCTCAGCCTAAGGGATGAAATACCCCTGCCACGAACTGTTGGGCAGGGGTTTATCGTTCGGTTGAAACTTGTTTGTACTTACGGATGTGTCAGACTTTTGCTGATTTAGGCCGCCCTGGATGTTGGATTGTACATATTTTGCGTTTCCTTAGTCGAAAAGATAAAGTACCCCTGCCACTACCTGTCGGGCAGGGGTTTATCGTTCGGTTGAAACTTGTTTGTACTTACGGATGTGTTAGACTTTTGCTGATTTAGGCCGCCCTGGATATTGGATTTTACAGATTTTGCGTTTCCTTAGTCGAAAAGATAAAGTACCCCTGCCACGAACTGTTGGGCAGGGGTTTTTCGTTCGATTATGATTTGTTTGTACTTACCGATGTGTCAGACTTTTGCTGATGTGGGACGCTCTGGGCTTTGGGCGATGCAAATTTGTACAATTCAATATCCAGGGCGGTCATATTTCAGAAAAATCAAACGATTACGGCTGCATGAGAGTGACTTGCGAACAAAACGACACGCTCCCATAAGGTAGAGGAAGGGGTACCCCACCCCTTAAACTAAGGCTTGTCAAGCCAACAGGGCTGAGGGGAGGGCCGGAGGGGAGAGGGGCATTCGGCTCTGAGATTGCCCCTCTCCCCTCCGGAATAGCCGCACAAACAAATCTCGCTGAGTTAAATCCTATCCCATCCCCCCAAAACCTCACGAATCCGCCGTCAACTGCCGAATAAACTCCCCAATCTCCGCATTCACCCGCAAAATCTCCGCATAAAACTCCCTCGCCGAAAGGCGAAGCACCCCAGCATGAACCGCCGAGAGCTGAATCAACCGGTCAGAAGTAACCACACGGAACTGCATGGAAGCACCAGCCTCATGCATAAAACGCTCAATATACGCATCAGCCGTCTCATGCTGAGCCGTATACACCACCCGACAACCACGCTCACGCTGCTCTTCGTGCGCCGCACCGCCCTCGACGTTGTAAGCATCGAATACAACCGTCACATCACTGTGCGTAAAGCCGGCGTAGTTGTCCAGCAAACGGATCAGCGCATCACGCGCCCCCTCCAGGCTGGCTTCGGCCATCGATTTCAGGAAATCCCAGGCGAAAATGACATTGTATCCGTCAACGAGCAGCGCCTCAGTCTTGGGCTTGGGCGCGTGCGCCGGCTTGGCGCCGCCCACCACGCGGGGAGGCGTGTACTGCCGCCGCTTGACCGGCCCGAAGGTGCGGAGCATGATGGCTTCCAGCTCGTCATCGTCCAGCTGATACTGGCGCGCGATGGTGCGCACCGAGGGCAAAAGGGGCTCGTCGACCGCCTGGGCGCGGAGAATGCCGCTGTCCAGGTGCATGTGCTCGCGCACGCGATCCCAGGGGACGGTAAAGCCGCCGCCGTGGGCGCAGAAGACCGAGTGGGAGGGGTTCGCCAGGTCGTGGTCGGGGTTATAGTCTGCCGCAGCCACGGCGGCCGCTTGATCGGCGCAGGGCGCGTAGCCGTCGAAGGTGCACCAGAGATTGCCCAGGCCATGGGTATACGCCAGCATCTCGCGCAGGTAGTCCCGCATGCCGGCCACCGGCATGCGGCCACAGAGGATCGATTCTTCGCCGTCCCCGTCTTCGAGGACCACGGTGGCACCGCGGGTCTGCATGTCGCGCATGGCGCGGCCGACGCAGGACGCGGGCAGGGTCAGGCGGTAGCGGTAGTAGGGCTCAAGCAGGATCGATTTGGCCTGCATCAGCCCCTGCCGCACGGCGCGGCCGACCGCTTCGCGGAAGTCGCCGCCGTCGGTGTGCTTGAGGTGGGCGCGGCCGCAGAGGAGGGTGATCTTGACGTCGGTCAGCGGGGCGCCGGTCAGCACGCCGCGGTGGGTGCGCTCGGCCAGGTGGGTCAGGATCAGCCGCTGCCAGTTGCGGGCCAGCAGATCCTCGGGACAGCGGGTGTCGAAGATGAGCCCGCTCCCCGCCGGCAGGGGCTCCAGCCAGAGGTGCACCTCGGCGTAGTGGCGGAGCGGCTCAAAATGGCCGATGCCCTCAACCGGCTCGGCGATGGTCTCGCGGTAGATAATCCGGCCGGCGTCGACCGTGATGTCGATGCCGAGACGCTCGGCCACCCGGCGCTGGAGCACCTCGATCTGCACCTCGCCCATCAGGCCGGCGTAAATGTCGCCGTGCAGCTCGTCCCAGCGCAGGTGCAGGGCGGGGTCTTCCTCCTCCAGGCGGCAGAGACGGGGATAGATCAGCATGGGGTCGCAGCCCTCGGGCAGGCAGATGCGGTAATCGAGCACCGGCTCGAGCACCGGGCGCTCGGCATCGGGGGCGTCGCCCAGGCCCATGCCGGCGCGGGTGGCCGACAGGCCGACGGCGGTGCAGATCTCGCCCGCCTCGACCCGATCAGCCGGCGTGAAGCGGTCGCCCGAGTAGCGGCGCAGCTGGGCCACCTTCTCGGCGATCGGCTTGCCGTCGGGGCCGGGATAGGTGATCTCGTCCCGCACGGCTAGGCTGCCGCCGGTGACTTTGAGGCAGGTCAGCCGGGACGATGCCCCGCCGCTGCCGTCGTAGACGATCTTGTAGACCTGCGCCCCGAAGCGGTCGGGATAGACCGGGGCAAGGGTGAGGGTATCGAGGGCATCGAGCAGGGTATCCACGCCCTCCAGCCGCAGGGCCGAACCGAAGAAGCAGGGGAAGACCCGCCGCGCCGCGATCAGGCCGGCGACCGATGCGCGGTCCAGCTCGCCGCTCTCGAGGTAGAGCTCCAGCAGGGTCTCATCGGCCATGGCCAGGCGCTCGTTCCGCGCCGACGCCGATTCACCGGTGAAGAAGGGGACGCAGCCCGGCCTCAGCCGCGCGGAAAGTGATTCGGCCAGCGCCGCCTCGCCGCGGGTGGGGAGGTCCATTTTGTTGATGAAGAGGAAGGTGGGCACGCGATAGGTGCGCAGCAGCTGCCAGAGGGTCAGCGTGTGGTTCTGCACGCCCTCACTGCCGCTGATGACCAGGATGGCGTAGTCGAGGACGCTGAGCGTTCGCTCGGCTTCGGCCGAGAAATCGGTGTGGCCGGGGGTGTCGAGCAGGACAATCTCGGTCTCGCCCACCGTCATGCGCGCCTGCTTGGAGAAGATGGTGATCCCCCGCTCGCGCTCCATGGGGTCGGTGTCGAGGTAGGTGTCGCGGTGATCGACCCGTCCCAGCCGCCGGATCTTGCCCGAACGGTAGAGCATCCCCTCGGACAGGGTCGTTTTCCCTGCATCGACATGCGCCAGAATGCCCACAACAAGCCGTTTCATCCGCGTCCTCCTCTCATTTTTTTGATTGGTATCATTATACAATATTCCCGCTTTGATTGCAAGGCTTTTCCCAAAATGTTCCCTTCCCCCGCCGCGAAAAAAATCAACCGATTCCCTCTTGACAATTCTGCGCTTTCACGTTAAAATATATATAGATCCAACAACGAAAGGAGATCTTTTCCATGAATGAAGAAATGATGGATTATCAATACTATACCCTGACTGATGAGGACGGCAACGAGTCGGAATTCGAGCTGCTGGCAACCGCCGAGATCGAAGGCGTAGCTTACTATGCGCTGGTTCCCGCCGAGGACAGCGACAACGAGTATGCCGAGTATGTCGTGCTTCGCCGCGAGAAGGACGAAAACGGTGAGGATGTGCTGGTCACCATCGAGGATGACGACGAGTTCGACCGTGTCGCCGACTATTTCGACGATCTGCTCAGCCAGATCGACTACGACGCTGAGGCCCCCGAGGCTTAAGCGCCGCACTTAACCCAATAACGCGCAAGTATCCTGCTTGGTGCGTGATGATCGAACATTCGGAACCTACAACAGATAATTGGAGTCCGGCTTCTTTGCCGGGGATGCAGACCTCCTCCACCTTCCTCCTTTGACGAAGGACCGGAGACGTTGGGAGCGCAAACGCAGAGAGAGGACACCACCTTGCTTTGAGCAGGGTTTCCATTTTCGATCACACGGCCCGGCGGGATCCTTTTTTACCCAAGGAGGTTCTGCCATGAAGCTTATCCGGCTTTGCGCGCGCGGGGCGCTGCTTATCCTGCTCTGTGTCCTGCTCGGCGGCTGTGACCGTGCGCCGTTCGGCGAGTACACGCTGGACGGGGGGCTGGTCTGCCGCGTGTGGGGCAGCTCTTCCGGCATCCGACGGCTGGAGACGACAGCCGCCGACGGCACACTTGAGCGCTTTTCGCTGAAATCCCCCGACATCGAGCCCGACCCGCAGGGCGGCGTTGCCCTCGTCGATCTCGATTTTGACGGCCACACCGATCTCTCCATCAAGCACCGGCAGTATCCGGACGGGGAGGCGCGCTATCTCTGCTTCCTCTGGCGGGATGGCCGGCTGGTCCGCCACGAGGGGCTTAGCCAGCTGCGCGGGCTGACCGTGCACCCCGAGACCCGGACCCTAACGGCGTGGGCCTACCGCACCGTCGAAGAGGAAGAGGAATCCCGTGCGCATCTGACCTATGTCTGGCACGAGGGTGAGCCGGTACTGATCGAGAAAATTGAGCTGATCCACTACTTAGAGGACGAAATCTACTGCCGCGTGGTCTGGACCGCCGCCCCCGGCGAGGAACTGACCATGGCCGAGGAGGACTGGATCTTCGTCGAAGAATACGACCCCGACCAAATCTGGGGGGACAAGGAGTAACACCGTGAAGCAATCCTACACCATGCCCGTCAAGCTCAGCGATGAGCTGATGCGCAAGCTGCTCTACATCGCCGAAGCCGAAGGCCGCTCGCCCTCGGCACACATCGCCTTCATGCTCCGCAACAACATCGCCTACTTCGAGCGCACCAAGGGGAAGATCCCCGCCGACGCCCTGCGCAGTCTTGATCTGTCGGCCTACGAAAAGGAATAAGGACGGCGTGAATACACAGCCCGAGGGACTTGCCATGCAAGTCCCTTTTTTGCGCGCGCCGCGCAAAAAAGGGATGCGCCGTCAGGACGCATCCCCAGGGGTTACTTATTATCGCTTGGCGGATGGCAGCTGCATTGCCCGCCCTTCGATTTGGCGCACTGCTTCGCGTGCGGACAGCCCACGCAGGCCGCTCCGCTCTTCTTGGCGCGCCGGAGGTAGAAGACAATGCCGCCGACAATGGCAAGCAGGATCAGAATCAACAGAAGATCAATCATAGCTTATTTGCTCAGGGCGTACTCGGCCTTGAGGCTTTTGTTGGTTTGGGTGATCATGGCGGCGACGATGGCGACCATGACAAGGACTGCGGCAAGTCCGGCGATGGCGGGGCCTGCGGCCAGCTGGGCGGGGTCAATGATCAGCGTGCCGACCGTGTAAACGGCATATGCCACGGTGTAGCCGACGCCAAGCTGGAGGCCGATGCCGCCCCAGAGCCACTTGGCGCTCTTCATCTCGGCGTTCATCGCGCCGATGGCGGCGAAGCAGGGGGGAGAGAAGAGGTTGAACATCAGGTATGCAAGCGCGGCGGCCTTGGTGATGCCGAACGCGATGGCAACCTCCGACTCGGCGCCCTCCAGAATTGCGAGCTCGTCGAGGTCAATGAAGTTGGCGATGCCGTAGCAGACGGCGAGGGTACCGACCACGTTTTCCTTGGCGATAAAGCCGGTCACGGCAGCGGCGGCCATCTCCCAGCTGAGGATGCCGACGATCGGGATGAGGAGGTAAGCGAAGGGACGTGCGATGGAGGCGAGAATCGAAACATCGGCCGACTCGGCAACCTGGAAGGACCAGGTGAAGGTCTGCATCAGCTGGACGGCCATGTTGCAGAGCAGGATGATGGTGGCGGCCTTGACGATATAGGCCCAGCCGCGGCTGCACATCGACTTGAATGCGCCCCACAGCGAGGGAGTCTTATACTCGGGCAGCTCGATGATGAAATAGGACTTCTTGGCACGGTGGCCGGTGATGGCGTTGATCAGCAGCGCGCAGAGGAAGATCAGCACGATACCCGAGAGGTACATGAGGGTGCTGACCCAGCCGGCGTTGTCAAAGAAGGCACCGGCGAAGAGGGTGATGACCGGAATCTTGGCGCCGCAGGGCATGAAGGGGGCCAGCATGGCGGTGGCACGGCGCTCACGCTCGTTGCGGATGGTGCGGGAGGCCATGATGCCGGGGACGGCACAGCCGATGGTGATGACAAAGGGGATGACCGACTTGCCCGAAAGGCCGACCCGCTTGAAGATGGGGTCGAGCACGACGGCGACGCGGGCCATGTAACCGCAGTCCTCGAGGAGCGCGATGAGGAAGTACATAACCATGACCAGCGGCAGGAAGCCGACAACGGCGATGACGCCGCCGATGACGCCGTCCACGAGGATGGCAAGGAGCAGCTCGCTCGCACCGGCCTCGGTCAGCAGGTCGCCGATCCAGCCCTGGAAGGTCTCCAGCCAGCCAACCAACAGATCCGCGATGGGCGTACCGACCCAAACCTGCGAAATCTGGAAGACCAGGAACATAACCACGGCAAAGATCGGAATCCCGAGCCACTTGTTGGTCAACACGGCGTCGATCTTGTCGCCGATGTTCTTGTCGCGGGTGAGCACCTTGCGGGTCTCAACCGCCTTGACAATGCCATTGACGAACGCAAAGCGGCGGCGGTCCTCGGCCTCGACGGCGGCCTTATCGGTCAGGTCGATGTCGGCCTGCGTATAAGGCGCAGCCTGCACCTTCCCGATCTGGGCAAGGGCGGCGGCGACGACTTCCTTCATCCCTTCGGCCGCATTGGCCGCGGTCTCCACCACCGGGCAGCCCAGCTTGGCGGACAGTGCTGCGGTGTCAATCTTGTTTTCTTTCTTCTCGTTGATGTCGCTCTTGTTGAGCGCAACCACCACCGGCACGCCCAGCTCAAGCAGCTGCGTGGTGAAGAAGAGGCTGCGGCTGAGGTTGGTCGCATCGACGATGTTGATGATGGCGTCGGGGTTCTCGTTCTTGACATAGTCCCGGGTGATGCTCTCCTCCGAGGTGAAGGGGGACATCGAGTAGGCGCCCGGCAGGTCAACGGCAATCAGAGACTCCTCGCCGCTGCAGTAGGCGCGCTTGATCGGGTGCTCCTTTTTGTCCACGGTCACGCCGGCCCAGTTGCCGACCTTCTCGTTGCTGCCCGTCAGTGCGTTGTACATGGTGGTCTTGCCGGAGTTGGGGTTGCCGGCCAACGCAATTCTCATCTTGAATCCTCCTGTATATGTATCCGATTTCGGATAAGATTTACATAGTTAGTTTTTACTAACTGCTTTCCGAAAAAACAATCAGCCGATTGTTTTTTCTTCCGCAGTTATACGCGGATTGCTTCTGCCAGCTGATTGTCGATGTTATATCTGCCGTCCTTGATGGAGACCGTGCAGCCCCCACGACGGCGGGCGATTACCGTAATGGGCTCGCCGCTGTAACAGCCCAGCGAGAAAAGGAAGGCATTGAGCTCCTCATCCTCGGTCTCGATTGCCTGGATGATGTACTCCTTCCCAAGTTCTGCATCCCTGAGTGTCATTCTGTTCACCGCGCTTTTTTGTGAATTCGGACGCCGTTAGTCTGGGCTAACTCTTGACCCAAAGAAAAAAGTTAGCGCCCGTTAACCGTGGATAAGTATACCATGCTCCGGTGCGATTGTCAAGGGGTTTTTCCAAATTTTTTCTCTTTTTGGGGCAAAAATTTGCAAAAAAAACAGGGGAGCTGCGCCGATTGGCGCAGCTCCCCTGCGGTGTGATCGGGAAAAAGGCGCTCAGGAATAGCGCTCGCGGAGCACCTTCACCATGTAGTCGGCGATCTCCGCAAAGCCCGCCGCGCGGGGATGGACACCGTCGGTGTGCAGGTAGGTATCTTTGGTGGCGGGGGAGATGTCTGTGCCGTGGAACAGGTCGACGTAGGTCACGCCGAACTCGTCCGCGATCCGCTGGATCATGATGTTGTAGACCTCGAGGCTTCCATTGTGCTTGGTCGGCTGCCAGTTGAGCATCGAGCAAACGTAGATGTCGGCCTCGGGATATCTGGCCTTGACCTTATGCACCATGGTGGCATAGGCATGGCTGAATTTTTTGCAGTTGCCGATGTAGGTGCCGGTGGCTTCGTCGTAGATCTCGTGCACGCCCTCGTAGGGGCTGACCGGATAGCCGCGCAGGGCATCGTTGCCGCCGATGATGAGCACGATGATGTCGGGCTCGATCCCGAGCTGATCGTTGTGGAGCTGTGTTGCGCGATCCATGCAGGCCGCCTTCTCGGGGCCGTCCACCATCATCGACACGCAGGAGCCGCTCCAGGCGTTGTTGACGCAGAGCCGCAGGTCAAGCGCCTCGATGGTGCGCATCCACCAGGTGTCGTTGACGTCGGTCATCACACCCTCCTTGGGATACCAGACGGCGTTATCGGCGATGGTCGAGTTAAACATGGTGCTGTTGCTGTAGCCGTTAAAGGTGGAAAGGCTGGCGCCCAGCAGCGAGATATATTTGCCGGCAAGGCCCTCGCCGGAGGACTGCTCTGCTTCCTTTTCGTACTGAATGTCAAAGAGCAGCGATTGATTGATCGGACGGTGGGCGGTCGTATTGATGTTCACGTGAGCTCCTCTGCTTTCTTCTACGGCTTCGGCCGCGGCCGGGACGCCGACATTGGCATATCCCCAGTAGACGGTTTCGTTCTGCGCACCGAAGGCAAGCGTCTGCCCTTCGGCAATCTCGATGTTGAGGTCAAAGTAAACCCAGGCGTTGACGGTGGTTGAGGAATAGGTATTGGCGGGAATCACCAGTGGGTAGGTCTGGAGAATGGTCGCGGGGAGGTCGGTGGTGACCAAGTGCAGCTCGGTCTGACAGTCCTTTGTCGGATCGGCAAGTTTCATCACCGGCACACCGATGCGCGTGACGGTCGAGCCCTCCAGGCGCTCGTAAACGTTCTGCTTGAAGGTCACGGGATTGTTCTGCGCAACGGCCACGCGCATATCGGCAAAAACCAGGCTGTCCACCTTCGACAGCAGACGGCTTGAGATGATCTGCGGCGGCTCGGGCTCAGGTGCGGCCGTTGTATCGGGGGCGGCCGTTGTATCGGGGGCCGCGGTTGTATCGGGAGCGGCTATCGTGTCGGTGGCGGGCGCATCGGGGGAGGAACATCCGGCAAGCATGCCGGGCAGCAGAAGCAAGGTCGCCAGCATGACGGCCAGGCGGCGCAGAGCGGATTTTTTCATCGGCTCATCTCCTGGAAGTATTTCGCACGGCTGCGATGGTTTTATTGTAGCACAACATGGAAAAAATTGCAATACCGGAGAATCGTTTTCAAGAAAACCGCCTCTCAGGCAGCCTGACGCTGACACAAGGCGGATTGCGCAAAAGGCGCTTGACATCCCGGGCCCCAGGGCGTATAATATATAAAAAACCACCAGCTTTTGTGAAAGCGTATGTTTGGTCAACAGGACAGCGCATGTTCGCCATCCTCAGACCGATCTTTGGGTTTTGTTTCGACCGACTCGCGATACGCTTCACGCCGCCCCAACCGATGATCCGGGCGCTTGAGCTGATGTTTAGAAAAGGAGCATGGGATCATGAACATTCCGAACGAAATCAAAAGCGGCGTTTGGCAGGAGGGCCACGTTCAGGGCATCGCCATTGACGAAGCGAAGGGACATGTCTATTTCTCTTTCACCACGCTGCTCCTCAAAACCGACCTTGCCGGCAACCCCATCGGCAGTGTCAAAAATCTCGCCGGCCACCTTGGCTGCATTGTCATCGATCCGGAGCGCCGTCGGGTCTGCGGTTCGCTGGAGCTCAAGCACGATGTCATCGGTGCCGGCATCATCAAGCGCATCGGCTATGATCCCTCCGCTGAGGATAACTTCTACCTCGTCGCCTTCGACATCGACAAGATCGACCGCATGAACATGGATGCCGAGGCGGACGGCATCATGACCGCGGTCTGGCTGGGCGACGTCGCCGCCGACTATGCCGCCGATGATCCGGCCAGCGGCAAGCCGCACCGCTATGGCTGCAGCGGCATCGACGGCACCGCGCTTGGCCCCGTGTTCGGCGCGCCTGCCGATTCGCCGAAGAAGCTCATGATCACCTACGGCGTTTACAGCGATGTCGAGCGCGAGGACAACAACTATCAGGTCGTGCTCCAGTACGACCCGTCGGTCATCGATGCCTACGGCTGCTCGCTCAATCAGGCCAAGCCGCACCACAACGGTCCGTCGGCGCCCGAGGCACGCTACTTCGTCTATACCGGCAACACGTCCTACGGCGTCCAGAACATCGAGTACGATGCCGCCTCCCGCCTGTGGCTGACCGCTGTCTATGTCGGCAAGAAACCGCAGTTCCCGAACTATTCGATGTACTTCATCGACGGTACGGCTGCCCCCCGGATCGAGACGCTCAAAGGGCGAGGGGATGAACAGGGCGCAGTGCTGACGCTTGCCGATCCCGCAGGCGTGGGCGGTGACACGCCCGGCTGCCGTTTCCCCTACGGCGCTACCGGGATGTATGCCGACGGCAAGGGGCATTTCTGCTTCTCGAAGCCGGGGCACAACAAAGAGGATAAAACCTTTCACTCAACCGTGCTGAAATACAAAATGGACAAGGCAAATCCCGATGTGTTTGTCCTCTACGAAGACTAAGCAAATGCAGGACCGACGCTAATCTAAGCAAATAGAGCTGAAAGGAAGGCCCGCGCAAATGATGGGTGTTCGTAAAACAGTTAAACCAAAAATTTAACTATTTTACGGCATCTGTCAGACGGGGTTGGTAATCAACAACGAAAAATGAGTGATGCCAGGTCGAAAGACCGAGCATCACTCATTTTTTATCTTAACG
>JAFWBJ010000096.1 GCA_017507145.1 Clostridia bacterium
AAGCACATGCTCATCACCGGCCTCTGGTTCGGCGGATTCCAGGCGCTGATGCCGCTGATCGGCTACCTGCTCGGCCGCAACTTCAAGGACGCCATCGAGCGCTTTGACCACTGGATCGCCTTCGTCCTGCTCGGCATCATCGGCATCAACATGATCCGCGAGTCCTTCTCCTGCGCCGAGTGCGGGGAGCACAACGACCGCTTCGATGTCAAGACCATGTTCCCCCTGGCCATTGCCACCAGCATCGACGCGCTGGCGGTCGGCGTCTCCTTTGCCTTCCTCGGTGTCGAGATCACGCCCGCCGTCACCTTCATCGGCTGCATCACCTTGCTGCTGTCCGCCCTCGGCGTCAAGCTGGGCAATGTCTTCGGCGCACGCTACAAATCCCGCGCTGAACTGGCCGGCGGCATCATCCTCATCCTCATGGGCGCCAAAATTCTGCTCGAGCACCTGGAGATTCTCGGCTGATCCGGAGGAAGTTTCCGCATTTCCCTTGACAGCTGGTATAGCAAAATGCGATCATGTACAATATACTGATACCATCACGAAAATAAGGAAGCAAAATCATGGTTTTATCACCCAAACAGACAACCATCGCCTACCGCTGCCCGCGCTGCGGCGCCGGCATCATGAGCGCAGTGGGCTTCTTTTCGCTCTCGGGCGATATGCTCAAGCTCAAGTGCGACTGCGGCGAGAGCGAGCTGATCATCCAGCGCAGCCGCGACGGCAAGATTCGCCTCACCGTCCCCTGCATCCTCTGCCCCAAGCCGCATCAGTATACCGTTTCGTCCAACCTCTTTTTCGGACGTGAGCTCTTCACGCTGGCCTGCCCCTACTCCGACCTTGACACCTGCTTCATCGGCGAGACCAACCACGTCAAGGCCGCGCTGGCCAAAAACGAGCTCGAACTGCTCGAACTGCTGGAGGAAGCAGGCGCCGAAAGCTTTGACGCCCTCAACCGACCCCAGACGCTGACCGACCCGCAGATCTACGACATCATCCTCTTCGTCATCCGCGAGTTGGAAGCCGAGGGCGAGATCCACTGCCGCTGCGCCGCAGGCGAGGGCGAGTACACCGTCGATGTGCTCGATGACTGCATCCGCGTCAGCTGCACCAAGTGCGGCGCCGAGGCACGCCTGCCCACCGACAGCCTTCTCTCGGCCAATGCATTTCTCAACGCCGACCGGCTTCAGCTCAGCTGAACCGGCACCGCGTATGCACCCCCGCACCGGCTTTGCATATCATAGTAGTGTAGGGCGCTGCCCTGCAAAATCCACGACAAGGAGAACGGCTATGAATAACAGCTGCCTGTGCAATCTCTTCGACAACAACAACTCCTGCACCTGGATCATCATCATCGCGCTGCTGATCCTCTTCAGCTGCAACAACAACGGCTGCGGCTGCGGTTGCTGAGTCACCCATAAACAAATCGCGCCCTGACCGGTGGTCAGGGCGCGATTTTTCATGAATCGGCAATCACGCTCTGCTGCGCGTGATCTCGCCAATAAGGTACTGTGCATAGCAGGAGAAGCCGAGGTCGTTGGGATGCAGGCGGTAGTCGCCGAAGAAGAGATCCACATGCGGCACTGCCTGGTCGCCGTCGACCACAATCGCACCGTTAGCCGCAATGATCTCAGCCAGCTGGCGGCGGATATCCTCGAACTTGCCGGCCTTCTTGGGACGCCAGGAGTCCCCGCGCCACAGCGGCAGAATGCCGTAGACCGGTACACCGGGATAAACCTCTGCCAGACGGGCATAGAATGCGTTCGCATTCTCGCGGAACTCTTCCGGCGAGGAAAGCTTGTTCCAGTCGTTGGTGCCGAAGGCAACCGTAATCAGATCGGGCTTGATGTTCTGCTCGGGGTCGATGGTGTTGGCATCAAAGATGTAGCCGGCGTTGCCCTGGTTGGAGAAATCGTAGTTGAAATAGCGGGCAACCATCGCCGGATAGGTGCAGGAAGAATACTGCGCATGGTAGCCGTGGGTGATGGAGTCACCGAAGCAAAGCATAGTGCCGGCGTAGTCGGTGTAGGGGGTAACCTCAGCGCCGTCGTCCAGACGGAAGTCGGTCACCTGAACATCCAGCATGTACGGCAGGTAGACGGTTACACGGCGGCGTGCAGCCGTCTCAAAGCGATAGGAGAAGGTGTCCTTGTCCTGCGAAACATGGCTCTTCTTATGGTCGCAGGCCACCATCACGCCGTCGGCGTAGAGATCGATCGACATCCAGATCACCGACACACGGCGGGCGATGACATAGTCAA
The DNA here is from genome assembly GCA_017507145.1 of Clostridia bacterium. Lineage (GTDB taxonomy): Bacteria > Bacillota > Clostridia > Oscillospirales > CAG-272 > SIG693. The sequence goes on from JAFWBJ010000096.1 coordinate 2,265, forward strand.
ACTCAACCGTCTGCGAGTCGGTCCAGAAGTCGAAGCGAACACCGGCAGTCAGCTCGCATTTCGTGCCGTAACCGACACCGTAAGCCTCGGTCTGGCGATCGGTGCAGCGACGCATGACAAAGCGCCCTTTTTCTTCGTCGTAAAGCGTATGGTCAGCGCCGCGCGTGATGGCGGACAGCTGTTCGTAGGTCAAATGCATGATGAAGCTCCTTTGGATTCGATAGATTTGCCCTTATTTTACCACAAATCGCCCAAAATGTAAAGAGGTATTTCGCCTCCGACGAAAAACACTTCGCCGCGTCGTCACTTCAGCCCCATCTTGCTGCGCAGCTTCCCAGCATCGATGTCCACACGCACGAAACTCATCTCGTCATTCTCCTTCCCCACCATCTCGCTCAGTTCATAGAGGAGAATATGCCCCTTAACCAGCATCTTGGAGATAAAATCGGGATCGTACTTATCGGGCGACGCGCTGTAATCCATCACATAAACGCCATTCTTGAAGAGTGCGCGGTCGCTTCTGCTGCCAACGCTGTACGCCATCACGGTGTAGGTACATTCGTAGACCCCCGTCTCATCGTACAGCTCAAGGAGATAGATCTCATCCCCCAGCGCAAAATTGTCGGGATTGCCGAGCGCATTCCGCAGAGTCACCGCATTTTCGTAGGCCAGCTGTTCGTCCTCGCTCAAGCTTACACAGCCGCCGAGCAGCAGGCAGGCCAGCATGAGCATCGCCGTCACCGCAATCCAGCGCTTTTTTCCGCACCCAGCACTCTTCCGCGCCTTAGCCGAAAAATTCCATCCAAAATTTGTGCGTCTTTCTGTTAACATGATTGTTTCCTCCGATGTTGTAAAAATTTGATTGTAGTATGCTCATCCGAAAAGCAATGCCCACAGCACACTCGCCGTGACCATCCCGGCGATTGCCCAGAGAATGCAGGCCTTGCCCGCCCGACAGCGCGCCTCGTCGCGATCACCCAAAAGAATCGCACCAAGGATAAACCCAACCAGCGGAATGAGGAAGGAGATGACATCGTGAAAAGTGAAGCTCGGTCCCTTCTCCTCGGTCTGGGGGGCTTCATCGTATTCATCGGCTTCTTCTTCCCGGACGGACCCTTCAATCTGCCGCTCGGCAGCCCTTCTCGCCTCCGCATAATACCCTTCTTTGGGCAGTCTGCATCCGCAGTAAATACAGGCCGGCGCCGAAAATTCGTTCGGCCCCTCACATTTCGGACAAACGATCGTCTTGGGCAGATGCGCCAGCATGGCCGTCTCGATGTTCTGCATCTTTGCCCGCTTCTCTGCCTTCAGCTGCGCCAGCCGCGCCCCGATCGCAGCCATCTCCTCGGCCGAGTACAGCGCGCCCTGGTCCTCCATGATCAGCTTCAGATCCTCAGCCGAGTAATCCTTGATCTCGTCAAAAAATTCCTTGTTCATGATGACCTCCTGTGGGATATGGATTCACACATACCGCTCACAAACCAAGCAGCTGCCGCTTCTTGGCATCGAACTCCGCCTG
>JAFWBJ010000097.1 GCA_017507145.1 Clostridia bacterium
CAAGGAGCCCGATAAGCAGGGTATGTGGGGCATCTTTGAGGTATTTGCCGACACCATGGTTGTCTGCACGATGACCGCACTCGTTGTCCTGACCGCAGGTGGCCTTGACGGCGGCGTATTCAACGTGCTCACCGGCGAAATCGCGGCCGGTTATTCGGATGCCACCCTCGTCGGCGGTGCCTTCAACTCGGTCTTCCCCTGGTTCGGCATCGGCGAAAAATTCATCGCCATCGCCATGTTCCTCTTCGCCTTCACCACCGTGCTTGGCTGGTCGCATTACGGCTCCAAAGCCTGGGAGTACCTCTTCGGCGCCAAGACCACCTTTATCTTCCGCATCATTCACGTCTGCACCGTCATCTTCGGTGCTATCCTCACCTCTTCCTTCGCCTGGGACATCTCCGATACCTTCAACGGTCTGATGATGATCCCCAACCTGATCGGTGTCCTTGCACTGTCCCCCCTGGTCGTCAAGATCACGCGCAACTACCTCAGACGCGTCAAGGGCGGCGAAGCAATCGAGCCGATGTACAACTTCGATCCCGAGGTTCAGGCCGCGGAACTCGCGCGCAAGATCGATCAAGACTGATCGCCCTCTGCACACGCTGACCGATCATTCCTGATCCGTCCGCTTTGATCCACACACCAAGCACCGATTGCCGCAATCGGTGCTTTTTTTGTTGCAAATCCTGTCGGTTTCTGCTATAATGGTAAGCAAAGGACACACACGAGGTGAAGTTATGGAGCAGCATATTTACGATGCCTATGTCAGCCTGCTGAAGCGGGAGCTTGTTCCGGCTATGGGTTGCACCGAGCCCATCGCCGTAGCCTATGCGGCCGCACTCGCCGCCCGGGAGCTGGGCTGCTTGCCCGACGAGGTCGACATCTGCGTCAGTGCGAACATCATCAAAAACGTAAAAAGCGTAGTCGTGCCCAACACCGGCGGTCTGCGCGGGCTTGCGGCGGCCGCGGCGGCCGGCATCATCGCCGGCGATCCCGATCGCCAGCTGCTGGTCATCAGCCAAGTCTCGCAAGCGCAGCAAGCACAGATCGCCGCATATCTGCGGCAGGCGGACTTTGCGGTGCGGGAGTCAGACTCGGGCGCCCTCTTTGATATTCTCATCACGCTGTCGGGCGGCGGCCACCGTGCGGTATGCCGCATTGCGGAGGATCACACCAACATCGTCTGCATTCAGCGCGACGGAGAAACGGTTTACCGCCGCGATGCCCAAAGCTCAGCCCCCGAAACGGCGGCTGACAAAGACCTGCTGGGGGTCGAGCGCATCGTGGAATTTGCCGATACCCTCGACATCGCCGATGTCAAGGCCATCTTCGACCGGCAGATCGCCTGCAACATGGACATCGCCGTGGAGGGCCTGCGCACCGCCTACGGCGCCCGCATCGGGCAGGTGATCCTGCAGACCGGACAGGGCGACGTGCTCACCCGCGCCAAAGCCTATGCCGCGGCCGCGTCCGACGCCCGCATGGGCGGCTGTGAAAAGCCGGTGGTCATCAATTCGGGCTCGGGCAACCAGGGCATCACTGCCTCGATCCCGGTCATCATCTACGCCAAGGAGCTAGGCGCTTCCGATGAGCAGCTCTACCGCGCGCTGGCAGTCTCCAACCTGGTGACGCTGCACCTCAAGAGCGGCATCGGGCCGCTCAGTGCCTATTGCGGCGTCATCAGCGCAGGCTGCGGCGCGACGGCCGGCGTGGCCTACCTCTACGGCGGCAAGTTCCGCGAGATCGCGCATACCGTGGTCAACGCGCTGGCCATCAATTCGGGCGTCATCTGCGACGGCGCCAAGGCCAGCTGCGCCGCGAAGATCGTCTCGGCGGTCGAAGCGGGTATCCTCGGCATGCAGATGTTCCGCCAGGGCAGCCAGTTCTTTGGCGGTGACGGCATTGTCAGCAAGGGCGTGGAAAACACCATCCGCAATGTCAGCCATCTTGCCGCCGAAGGCATGCGCAAAACCGACGCCGAGATCATTAAGATCATGCTGGCCTGACCGTCTGCGGCCGGCCCGACAAAAATGGGGTGTCGCGCAAATCAGCGCGGCACCCCATTGGTTTATTTCAATTCACTGCGCCGTGCTTCGGCGGCACTCTCTTTTTCCTCGATGCGCATCTCCCAGTGGATGATAAAGGCCAGCAGCGCGCGGATGACAATCACCACGCCGAGAATGGCCAGCTCCTCGAGGTTGTGGATGATGACCGTCTTGATGATCTCGGCGCCCATTTTGAATTCCAGCGCCAGTGAAAGCGCCTTGCCCAGGTCCACTACGACGTGGAAGGGGTGCTTTTTCAGCAGACACTGGATGAGCCGCACCAGCGCCCGCACCGAGCCGACGATAATGATGAGAATCCCGATCAGCTCCAGCGTGCTGGCCGCAATCTCGGCCACCAGGTACAGCATTTCCTTATATTGTGCAATGATATTTTCCAGCATGGCCTGTCCTCCTTATGGTTTGACGTAACTGTTCCAGCCCGACGACACCGTCTTGACCCTGTCCTCGGTGATCCACATGGCCTCAACCTCCGGCATCGATTCGATCAGCGCAAGGCCGTCTTCGAGGGGCAGGCAGAAGAGCGCGGTGGAGAGCGCATCCCCCATTCCCGAGTCGGCGCAGATGACCGAAACCGACAGAAAGCCCTCTGCGGGCATCTGCGTATCCGGATGGATGATGTGATGATATGCCTTTCCGTCCACATAATAGTAGCGCTGATAGGAGCCGCTGGTCACCACCGCTTCCCTGCTCAGCTGCAGGTAGGCGAAGTAATCCTCCCGCTCGGGGTCCTCAATGCCCACCGTCCACTGCTGGCCGTCGGGCTTGCCGCCGATGGCGCGGACATTGCCGCCCACATTGAGCACATACCCGGTGACACCCCGCGCTTCCAGATCCCGGGCGACTCGCTCCACCGCATATCCCTTGGCCACAGCGCCGACGTCGAGCAGCATCAGCGGGTCTGTGAGCGTAACGGTTCTCTGCTCTTCATCGATGATCATGTTGTCGATGTCGGTATGCTCCGCGGCGGCGCGTAGGCGCTCGGGCGGCGGCAGAGCGGCATTCGCCGGATCGTCCTTGCCCAGCGTGCGGTAATTGTGCCACAGCGACAGGACACTGCCCATCGCAACATTCACCACGCCGTCGGTGAGGGTGTACATCTCTTTGGCGTAGAGCAGCAAATCGATGATGCGCTGATCCACCGTCACGGTTCGGTGCGCGCCGTCGACCAGTTCATTGACGGTGCACAGGTTTTCCAGCCCCTCGAAGCGGTGATAGATCGAATACAGTCGGTGGTACTCGGCGAACTGTGCCAGAATCTCATCAGCCACCGCGTCAAAATCTTCTTTTGTCTCTTCGTAGCCGACCACGGTGATCACCGTGTCGAAATAGTCCATCGAATAGGCCGAATAGCGATTCTTCTGCTCCTGCGGCGCACAGGCGGAAAGCCCCAGGCCGAGCAACAGCAGAATGGCCGCCATCCTGCGGTAAAATTGTTTTTTCATTCCGATACTCTAAACAAAAAAAGGAGAAAAATCTCCTTTTTTTGCTTCTTCAAATTGAATTAGTTTCTGGTGGCAGCCTTGACAAAGCCGGTGATATCAATGGTGCAGCCGGCAGCCTGGAGGTCGCTCGTCCCCTTGCCGCCCTCGCCCTGCAGACCGGCGATTTCCTGCGTCGTCTTGCCGACGCAGGCAGCGTCAAAGGCAGCAGCCTGCTCGAACCACTCCTTGGCAGCGCCGCCGTAAGCGACCATGCCGTAAGCCGTGCCCTGCTCCTTCTTGGAGACAACGGGTTTGGTGGTATCAAGGGTAGCGGCACCCTTTGCGTTGAAGGTAAAGGAGACCTCAACACAGTCGCTGGAAGCTGCAGCGATCTTGCCGTCAGCACCGACAGCGGCGGCGAAAACATTCACCGCAACCTTGTTGCTGCCGTCCTTTTCCTCGGTGGCATCGGTGCAGGTCTGCTCGGTGGCAACATTGACCTTCAGCACAGCATCTGCGCTGACCTCAGCCGAAGCAGCCTGATAGGCCTTCTCAATTGCACCGACAAACTCGTGAATCATGATGGTGCAGCCTGCGCTGATCACTTCTGCGTTGCCCTTATTCCCGTCGGCAACGAGAGCCTTAACCTCGTCAAGGGTCTTGCCGGCAACCAATGCCGCAAAGGCATCAGCCTGCTCAAACCACTCCTTGGCAGCGCCGCCGTAGGCAACCATGTTGTAGCCGGTGCCCATCTCATACTTGGTCTTGAATTCGCTGTTGGCAATGCTCTTGCCGTCTGCGGTAAAGCTTACCGTATTGCTTGCGGTATCGAGTGCGCAGGCAACGATCTTGCCCTCTGCATCCACGGTAAGCGCAGCCACGGTAACGTCGATCTTGCCCGAGCCGTCCTTGTCCGCAGTTGCGTCAGCAACAGCGGGCGTACTGGTGTATACACCGGCACCGAACTTGACCGTCGCGTCTGCCTTAGCGCAGCCGACCAGCACACCGGAAAGGACCATCAGCAGGCAAAGAACAGCACTCAGAATCTTTTTCATCATTATACTCCTTATGATCAAAAAATTGGATGGATTAATTTGCACCGATATTGTATCATATAGTAAGGCGCTTGTCAAGCATTTAACACACATTTTTTAAATTTTTTTTAGAACCGCAGTTTGCTTGGCACATGCTTCACCAGAAGCGAGCCGCACAAGCCCACCAGAACCCCTGCGATGATACCCGTCACCGTCAGTACAACTAAGTAATACCCCAGCTCTGCCGTCTCGAGCAAAAGCATCGCCGTCAGGATCTGGCCGACGTTGTGCGCAACGCCTCCGGCCACGCTGACCCCTACCGGAGACAGCCAATTCAAGCGGCGGAGCAAAAGCATCACCAAAAGGCTCAGCGCCCCGCCCGCCAGGCTATATATGAGGGCCATCGCATTGCCGAACAGCATGCTCACCAGAAGCACACGCAAAAGAGAAACACCGGCCGCCGATGCCGCCCCGCGGCGGTAGAGCAGGAAAATGATGATGATATTGGGCAGCCCCATTTTGATTCCCGGAATGGAGGGAATGAGGGGCTGGATGAGGAGCTCCACATAGGCCAGGATCAGCGCAAGCGCCGTGCACAGGCCAAGAAAAGCGACCGTTTGGGATCTGTTCTTCATGACCGCCCTCCTATGCCACAATGTCGGGCGAATCGGCACGCTGCTCGGTTACCACCGTGATCACGACCCGGTGGGGCAGGCAGACAATGCTCTCGCCGCGCCGAAAAACGGGGCGATGCGCCGCACAGATCCCATCCGGGCAGGATGCGCTTTCCACATACGCCTTTCCGTCCCGGATGACCAGCCGGTTGAGCCGGCTGCCGTCCTCCCCGGTGCGAATCTCCTCGACCCGCGGCTCGGATAAGGCATACACACCGTACAGCTCTCCGTCCACCGTCACGTTGACCGTATCCCCGCTGCCCCGAAAGGCAAACAGATACAGCGCACCCGCACCGGCGAGAACCAGCAGCAGGATAATCATGACAACATCGTTGCGCAGATGGACTTTGCTGATGCCGTTTCGTTCCTTCATATCACTTGATCAGTTCCTTGCAATCACAATCCTCCGGAATATCCGGGAAAAAGACTTTCTTGAGGCAGCCCGTGGGACATGCGTCCGCACAGAGCCCGCAATGTGTACATTTAGTATAATCGATTACGGCCAAATTATCCGTCACGGCAATGGCGCCGTTCGGGCAGACCTTTTCGCACTTTTTGCAGCCGATGCAGGCGTTACGGCAAGCCTTGCGAGCTTCAGCGCCCTTCTGCTTGCTGCTGCACATCACCGCTGTCGCCGCCTCCTGGGGCAGCATGGTGATGATCTGCTTGGGACAGGTTCGACTGCACAGCCCGCAGCCCAGGCAAAGCGCGGTATTCACATGCGCAATCCCGTCGGCCATATCGATCGCATGGGAGGGACAGGCCGCGGCACAGTCACCCAGGCCCAGGCAACCGAAGCGGCAGGCATTGGGGCCGCCGAACAACATCGACGCCGCCCGGCAGGTCTGCACGCCCGCATACTGCGCAATCTGCGCCGTCGCCTCACAGTGGCCGTTGCAGGCCACGAATGCCACAACGTCCTCCACCTCGACCTTTTCGGTGCCGAGGATGGTGCTGATGGCATCGGCGGCTTTCTGCGCGCCGGGGATGCAGAGGCTGGGCTTCACGCCGCCCTCTGCCAACGCTTCCGCGTAGTCATCGCAGCCCCGATAGCCGCAGGCACCGCAGTTGATGCCGGGCAGGCATTCTCGGACCGCCGCCGCCAGCGGATTCTTCCGGACAGCGAAAAAATGAGAGAAAACCAGCAACAGCGCACCCGCCGTCAGCGCGATGGCGAGCACCGCCAAACATGCAATAAGAATTTCCATATCGAACACCTCCGATCAGGCAAACAGGTTTTCCACAATGCCGCCAAAGCCCATGAAGGCAAGTGAAATAAAGGATGCGGCAATGAGGGTAACGGCCAGCCCGCGGAAGGGCGCGGGGATTTTGCTCTCATTGATGCGGGAGCGCAGGCCGGAGAAAAGCACCATGGCCAAAAGGAAGCCCAGGCCGCAGCCCAGTGTGCTGGCAAGCGATTCCACGAAGGAGTAGCCGTCGATGATGTTGTTGATGGTCACGCCGAGCACCGCACAGTTTGTGGTAATCAGCGGCAGATACACGCCAAGGCCCCGGTAGAGGGCGGGAGAGAGCTTTTTGAGCAGCATCTCCAGCATCTGCACCAGCGTGGCAATCACCAGAATGAAGATAATATTCTGCAGATATCCCAGATTCAGCGTATCCAGCACGAAATGCTGAATGGGCCAGGTCAGCGCCGTGGCCAGCAGCATCACGACCGTGACGGCAACACCCATTCCCGACGCCTGGTCAAGCTTTTTCGAAACACCAAGGAAGGGGCAGATGCCGAGGAATCGGCAGAGCACATAGTTGTCGACAAAAACAGCGGAAAGCAGAATCACCATCAGAAGCTTTACGTTTTCCATCAGTTCTCAGCTCCCTTCTCTGCGCAGGATTTCATCTGGCAGCTGCCCGCGTGGGCACAGCCGCTGCAGGAGAACGATTTCTTGGCCGGTGCGCGGCCGTGCGTCAGCGCATAGACCAGCGCGATCAGCAGCCCGTAAACCAAGAGGCCGCCGGGCGCCTTCCCGAGGAAGGCAATGGTGTAATTCTTCATGAAGGGAATCTCCATCCCCGCAAAGGAGGCTGCGCCAAACACCTCACGGATGGTCGCCATGGCCGTCAGTGCCAGGGTGAAGCCCAGGCCCATGCCGATGCCGTCCAGAGCCGATGCGCCCACCGAATTCTTGCCGGCAAACATCTCGGCACGGCCGAGGATAATGCAGTTGACCGTAATCAGATCCAAATAGACGCCAAGCGTCTCGTAGAGGCCCGGGAAGAAGGCCTGCACCAGCATCTTCACGACGGTAACAAAGCCCGCAATGATGACGATATAGCACGGAATGCGCATGCTCTCGGGGATGATCTTGCGCAAAAGCGAAATAAAGATATTCGAACAGAGCAGCACCACCAGGGCCGCAAGGCCCATACCGAGCGCGCCCGTCACCGTTGTAGTGGTGGCCAGGGTGGGACAGGTGCCGAGGATCAGCACAAGCACGGGGTTTTCCTTGATGATGCCGTTGGTCAGCACCGAAAGGTTGTTTTTCTTCGACATCTTATTTCCCTCCCTTCAGCAGATTGACCGCAGCAAAGGCACGTTCAATGGCCTGCTTGTAGCCATCGGTCGTCATGGTTGCGCCGCTGATGGCATCGATTTCGGTATAATTCTCCTCGGTCTTGCCGGCGAACTGGCCATAGAAGCTCTCGTTCGCGCAGGCATCGCCCAGGCCGTCGGTTTCGGCTTCGGAAACGGTGAGGCAATCGATAATTCTGCCCTCCGGCGTCATCGACACGCGGACGATAATATACTCGCCCGAGGCCGGATGATATTCATTGCCGCCCTTGATGCCGTAGCCGGCGCCCTTCGTCTCCACAACGAAATTGCCCGACGACGTCTTCTGCGCCGAGACAACCGTCTTTTCGAGATCGGGGTAAGCCGAGAGGTCGATTTTCTCCAGCACAACCGACTGGATGCGGCTCACCGCATCAGCAAGCGCTGCGGCATTCTCCACGCCCTCGCCGACAACCGTGCCGTCAGCGCGGACACCGACAAACTGCTCGCCCATCACAAAAACGTAACCGGTGCCGTTCTCAGCCGTGTAAACGGCATCCACGCCGTCCACTGCCTCAACCAGGAAGAGCTTGCCAAAGGCATCTCCGCCCTCCGGCAGCGCCGCCGCCAGATTGTCTGCCAGGATCTCCGCCTCGGTGCGGATATCGACCGAACCGCCGGCGAGGATGATGGCGGTATTCAGCGCATCCTTGATCGCGCTCTTGTAGGCGGCCGTCGTCTTGGTCGCGCCGCCGATCACATCGACCGCCTCAACACCGGCTGCATCCTGACCCGCGAAGTTCTCGCCATAGGTCTTTTCCTTGCCCAGCGTTTCGTTGGAGGAAAGGCAGACCGCACCGGTCACCACGCCGTCGGCACTGACGCCACACATGATGATCATGTCGGTCCCGTAGCCAGCAGTGACCAGCTGGATGACATGACCCGCACCCGACGTCTCCCGGTAAACCGCCGAGACCGTGCCGGGCAGGGTGTAACCGCTGATGTCCATCGTTTCAAATCCCGCGCCGTCGGGCATGACCTCAAGCAGCGACTGGTTGGCCGCAGCATTCTGGTTCTGCCGGATAATGGGCGCAGTAAAGGCATTGGTGACGGCAAGCAGCAGAGTGATTGCCGTACAGATGCAGACAAATACACAAAGGTTTTTGATATTC
>JAFWBJ010000098.1 GCA_017507145.1 Clostridia bacterium
CGCACCAATGCGTTCGGTAAGAACGACCCCGGTGCCGAGATCGTGGCCAAGCAGACCAGCGACAAGAGCTATACCGTCGAGTATAAGCTTAACCTGCCCGAGGGCGTAAAGGCCGGCAGTGCAGTTACCACTTACATCCACCTCAACAACAACACCGAGGCCGGCGACCGCGTCATGGTTCGCGCACCCCAGTCTGCGAACTCCGGTTCGAACAACCTCGCAAACACCGACTACTGCATCCTTTCTGCAACCAAGACCGTGACCGCAGCTGCTGCTGACGGTTACCATCTCTACTACACCTTTGAGGACGATGCTGAAGGCGCGATCACTTGGGGCGCCGACAAGAAGCTCAACTTCAACCCCAGAAAGCCCGAATACTCCTCGACTACCGTTGTCAAGCAGGGCGATAACAAGGTGCTCAAGGTTGAGCACACCCTCGGCGACGGCGCGGCCTATATCGGTCCGTACGTTGACCTCTTCAACTACAATGTCGAAAAGTTCGGCCTGACCTCTCAGACGGTCGTCGAGTACGATATCTGCTTCGAAAGAGCAAGCGGTGACGTCTCCTTCGCCGGCATGATGGTTGCAGACAAGCCCGCAGATGCATACATGTATCAGAACACCATCCAGATCAAGGGCGAAGATCTTAAGCTGACCGCTGTCGGCAAAGATACCGGCATCAAGCTGGAGCGCAACAAGTGGTATCACTTCGCTGTCGCAGTTGACAGCGACAAGGATCTCATCAGCGTCTACATGGATGGCAAGTGCCTGGCAGAGAATGCAGCCTTTACCATCAAGGACACCTCCGACCTGTATCCGGAGCACTTCCGCATTTCGCCCGATAACAAGGCGCAGGATCTCTGCTACTATATTGACGACATCATCGTTTACAGCGGCACCGAAGTGAAGAACATCGGCGTTGAGCAGGATTACTTCAACTACACCTTTGAAGATGATGCTGAAGGCAAAATGTCCACTTGGGCTGCCGATAAGAAGCTCAACTTCAACCCGAGAAAGCCCGAGTACTCCTCTGCTACGGTTGTCAAGCAGGGCGACAACAAGGTGCTCAAGGTTGAGCATACCCTCGGCGACGGCAATAAGTACATCGGCCCGTATGTTGATATCTTCAACCCCAATGGCGGGCACACCGTCCCGACCTCGCAGACGGTTATCGAGTACGATATCTGCATCGAAAGAGCCAGTGGTGACGTTAGCTTCTCCGGTATGATGGCCTATGAGAAGCCCTCCGCTACCGACATGTATCAGAACACCATCATCGTAAAGGGTGAGGATCTTAAGCTGACCGCTGCCGGCAAGGATACCGGCATCAAGCTGGAGCGCAACAAGTGGTATCACTTCGCGTTCGCATTTGACAGCGACAAGGATGTCCTCAGCGTCTACATGGATGGCAAGTGCCTGGTTAAGGATGCGCCTTATACCATTAAGGATACATCTGCCGTTCTGCCTGTGCATTTCCGTGCACAGATCGACAACAAGGCACAGGACTTCTGCTACTACATGGACAATATCGTCGCTTACGGTGGCACTGAAGTTCGCAATGTAGTCGAGACCGCGCCCGAGACCACGAAGGCGCCCGAGACCACGAAGGCGCCCGAGACCACCAAGGCGCCCGAGACCACCAAGGCTCCCGAGACCACGAAGGCTCCCACCCAGACCCCCGCAACGGCTGATACCACCATCGTCGCTGCAACCGTTCTGCTGATGGCTGCCGCTGTGGCACTCACCATGAAGAAAAAGGCAAGATAAGTTTCTCATTTTCGCAATTCCCCTCTGTCGATGAATTGCTGAACCTGCCCGCCGCCGTAGATTTTGAATCATAAGGAAGGGGCGGCGGCGGGCAGGGAAGGCGCACGACAGGCAAGGCCATCCGCATATGCGGATGGCCTTGTTTTTTGTCGAGCCGGAGCGATCAGCCGGCCTTTTTTCTTGACAAAGCAGGCTGTGCATGATATAATGGAAACAGATTCCTGCAGGGCGCGTGCCCGTTTGTTTGCAGAGACACGGAGGAAACAGACACATGGATATTTGTCACAGAGGTTTTATTGACGGTGCGTGGACCCGCGAGATCAACGTCGCCGATTTTATTCGCCGCAACTACACCCCTTACACGGGGGATGCTTCCTTTTTGCGGGGCACCACCAAGCGAACCGACTCGGTGCGGGCGCGCGTGGAGGAGCTGCTGATCGCCGAGAACGAAAAGGGCGGCGTGCTGGACGTCGATACCGAGCGGGTATCCTCGCTCCTGGCCTATGAGCCGGGCTACATCAAGAAGGGCGAGGACATTATCCTCGGCCTGCAGACCGACCAGCCGCTTAAGCGCGCGGTCAACCCCTTTGCCGGTTACCGCAACGCCGAGCAGGCCTGCAAGGCCTACGGCTACGAGATGAGCCAGCGGATCCACGACGAGTTCCGCTACCGCACCACCCACAACACCGGCGTTTTCCGCGTTTATACCGAAACCATGCGCAAGGCCAGACACGCTGGCGTGCTGACCGGTCTGCCCGACGCCTATGCGCGCGGCCGTATCATCGGCGACTACCGCCGCATTGCGCTCTACGGCATGCAGCACCTCATTGCCGAGCGCAAGCAGGACAAGCGGCGCATCGGCGAGCGCGATATGAACGAAGAGACCATCATGCTGCTCGAGGATATTGAGAAGCAGCTGGAATTCATGGCGCAGCTGGTCACCATGGCGGCCGAATACGGCTGCGATATCTCCCGCCCGGCCGAAAACGCCCGCGAGGCGGTGCAGTGGCTCTACTTCGGCTACCTGGGTGCCATCAAGGAGCAGAACGGCGCGGCCAACAGCATCGGCCGCATCTCGACCTTCCTCGATATTTATCTGGAGCGCGATCTCGCTGAGGGCACGCTGGATGAGATCTCGGCGCAGGAGCTGATCGATGATCTGGTGCTGAAGATGCGCCTGGTTCGCCACCTGCGCACGCCTGAGTATAACAATCTTTTCGCCGGCGACCCGGTTTGGGTAACCTGCTCGATCGCCGGTATGACCGAGGACGGTCGGCCGATGGTCACCAAGACCTGCTACCGCTTCCTGCAGACCCTCTACAACCTCGGGCCGAGCGCCGAGCCGAACATTACCGTGCTCTGGTCGCAGGGCCTGCCCGAGCCCTTCAAGCGCTTCTGCGCCAAGGTGTCGATCGACACCGACTCGATCCAGTACGAGAATGACGACGTCATGCGCCCCGATTACGGGGATGACTACGCCATTGCCTGCTGCGTGTCGGCCATGAAGACCGGTAAGCAGATGCAGTTCTTCGGCGCGCGCTGCAACCTGGCCAAGGTGCTGCTGATGGCCCTCAACGGCGGTCGGGACGAGCTGTACGGTGAGCAGATCGCACCCGCGGGCGAGACCTTCCCCGCCGGTGAGCCGCTCGAATACGAGGCGGTGCTGGAGGCCTTCAAGACCTACGCCTCCTGGATGGCAAAGCTGTATGTCAACACCATGAACGTCATCCACTACATGCACGACAGATACGCCTATGAGCGTCTGATGATGTCGCTGCACGATGTCGAGCCCGAGCGCCTGATGGCTTTCGGGATCAGCGGCTTCAGCGTGCTGGCCGATAGCCTCAGCGCCATCAAGTATGCCAAGGTCACGCCCATCAAGGATGACCGCGGGCTGATCACCGATTTTATCACCGAGGGTGAATTCCCCAAGTACGGCAACGACGACGACCGCGTGGACGAGATCGCCCGCTGGATCGCCGAATTCTTCTACGCCGAGCTCTGCAAGACCAAGCCCTACCGCGGGGCGAAGCACACCCTGTCGATCCTGACCATCACCTCGAATGTGGTCTACGGCAGCAAGACGGGCGCGACGCCCGACGGCCGCAAGAAGGGTGAGCCCTTCGCGCCGGGTGCCAATCCCATGCACGGCCGTGACATGGAGGGCGCGCTGGCCTCGCTGAACTCGGTGGCCAAGATCGACTACGGCTGCTGCCGCGACGGTATCTCCAACACCATGTCGCTGACCCCCGACGCGCTGGGGACCGACGAGCAGGACCGCATCGATAAGCTGGTGGCGGTGCTGGACGGCTATTTCGCGCAGCATGCGCATCACCTCAATGTCAACGTGCTCAATCGGCAGAAGCTGATCGATGCCATGAACAACCCCGCACTCTATCCGTCACTGACCATCCGCGTCAGCGGCTATGCCGTCAATTTCAATAAGCTCACCCGTGACAAGCAGCTGGAGGTCATTTCCCGCACCTTCCACGAGAAGATGTAATGGCCGCGGTCGTACATTCGTTTGAGAGCCTGGCGGCAGTGGACGGCGCCGGGGTGCGCTGCGCGGTCTTCCTCTGCGGATGCCCCCTGCGGTGCGTCTACTGTCACAATCCCGACACCTGGCAGCCCACGGCCGGCCGCGAGACCGATGCGCCGACGCTGGTTGCCAAGATCGCCCGCTACAAGCCCTATTTCGGGGTAAAGGGCGGGGTCACCTTCTCGGGCGGCGAACCCCTGCTGCAGGCCGGCTTCATCGCCGAGACGGTGCCGCTTCTGCAGCGGGAGGGCATTGGCTACATCATCGACACCAGCGGCCATGTGCCGCTGGATGACACGGTGAAGTATGTGCTTGCCCACGCGCAGGCCGTCCTGCTCGATCTCAAGTTCCCCGATGACGAGATGTACCGCACCTACACCGGCGCGGGCATCGGGCCGACGCTGGCGATGCTCGATTATCTTGCCGAGATCGGCCGGGACACCTGCGTGCGCACGGTGATCGTCCCCGGCATCAACGACAGCGAAGCGATGCTCGATCGCTACCTGGCCCATCTGACCGGCCGCGCCTGTGTCAGCCGCTATGAACTGCTGGCCTTTCACACCATGGGCTTTCATAAATACGAACAGCTGGGGATGGCCAATCCCCTGGCCGATGTTCCCCCGCTGGATGCGGCACGCAAAGTGCAGCTCCAGGCCTACGCAGACCGACAGCTTCGGTTGGCGTGAGCGAAAATCAAAAGCACCGTCACAGCGCATTTGCGCTGTGACGGTGCTTTTTTGCAGGCCGCCGGTGAAGGGCGGACGCTTTATCTCAGAGATTGTAATACTTGTCAAACTCTGCGGGATGCGGGATGGCGGCCATCTGGCGGCATTCCTCACGCTTCATCTTGATGAAGTTGTCGATGAGCGCCTTCGGGAAGACGCCGTCTGCGGTCAGATAGTCGTTGTCTTTTTCGAGGGCATTGAGCGCCTCGTCAAGCGAGGTGGGCAGGCCCTGGAGCTTGGCCTTTTCCTCTTCGGGCAGGTGGTAGAGGTTGACGTCGTACGGGCCCCAGCCGTTTTCGTGAGGATCGATCTGGTTCTTGATGCCGTCAAGGCCGGCCATGAGGATGGCGGCATAGCAGAAGTAGGGGTTGCAAGTGGCATCGTTCATGTGGCGGCACATTTCGCTGCGGCACACGAAGGAAATGTCAAAGGGCTTGGCGATGTGGTAGTTCTTCTGCTTGGGGACGACCACGCCCAGGCCCTCGGTGGCGCTGTTCCAGTAGGACTGTTGTGCATCAACCGATGCACTGATCTCGCGGCTGCTGATCTCCCAGCCGACCTGGTCAAAGAGGTAGAATTCAAACTCGGGCAGGATATACATGGTGTCGGCAACGCCGCTTGCGCGCATGGCCTCGACCGCTGCCTTGATGATATTTCTCGGATACTGCGGAAGCGGACGGTTCTCGGGCGTGTCGATGATCATGGCATTACCGGTCATCGAGAGGGTGGGAATATCGCAGAAGGGATCGACCACGGCGGTGTCGGGATCGGGAATGAAGACCATATCGCTCTTTTCCACGACGGCATAGCCATAGTTGGATGCATCGAAGCCGATTCTGCTCTTGAGGGTGTCCTCGGAGAAATTCTTGGCCGGAATGGTGACATGGCGGTACTGACCGTTGATGTCGACCATCTTGAAATCGATCATTTCGATGCCTTTTTCGCGGATAATATCCAAAATGTCCTGAACTGTCTTGCGCATAAAAATTCACCTCATTCGAAGATTTGGGGATGATAATGCGTAATAAAAATATGATACAATATTTTTCCCCAAATAACAATCCCGTGAAATCGTATTTAACATTTTATTAGCTTTTCCCTGACACAGTGCTTTGGCCATACCGGTCGGGTGCGCGTGCAAAACAGAGCAATTATACTCGCTTATGGTGCTTTTTTACGCGGAATTTTCCCGCTTTTGCAGGAATTGTGTCTTGACAATCTGTTCCCTGAGCGGTATAATTTTTTATAATGGGTGAATTTGCGAATGTCGCACAGTGATTTAACCGTTTAATGGTTTTTTTGAATGGAAATTTCGCCAAGAAAGGAATACAGATATGGCATTTTATCTTCGGGGCATTCATGTTCCGCACAGAAAAAGCACGGTCAAGCAGGAAACGGTCAGGATGACTCCTCCGCAGACGGTGATCATCCCGATGGCCATGCACATCGGCGCGCCCGCGGTCCCTGCCGTTGGGGTTGGGGATACGGTCAAGGTCGGCACCAAGATCGGCGAGGCGTGCGGGAAGATTTCTTCCAATATTTACGCCAGTGTTTCGGGCAAGGTGACGAAGCTGGCCGACTATCTGCTCGCTGACGGATCGGTGACGACGGCTGTGGAGATCGAGTCGGATGGGGAAATGTCTGTGGCAGAAACCGTTTGCCCGCCCACGGTGAACAGCCGTGAGGAGCTGCTGGCGGCGCTCGCCGCGAGCGGCATTGTCGGACTCGGCGGTGCCGGCTTCCCGACTCATGTCAAGTTGGATGTGGATCCGGCACGGATCGAATATCTGATCATCAATGGCGCAGAGTGCGAGCCGTACATTACCAGCGATACCGTTACCATGCTGACACGGGGCGATGATATGGCCTACGCGCTGCAGACCCTCTGCCGATGCATGGGGATCGGGAAGGTCATCATTGGCATTGAAAACAATAAAAAAGAAGCGATCGGCGTGATGCGCGAGATGGCGGCCTCCCTTGCGGATACCGCTTCCGTTTCGGTCAAAACGCTTCCGTCGGTTTATCCGCAGGGCGGCGAGAAGGTGCTGGTCTACCACACCACCGGCCGCAAGATCGCGGTGGGCAAGCTGCCCATCGACGTGGGCTGTGTCGTGCTCAACTGCACTACGCTGGCTGCTATCGGTGCCTATCTGCGCACCGGCATGCCGCTGGTGGAGAAATGCGTGACGGTGGACGGCGGTGCGGTGAAGCATCCGCAGAATGTGCTGGTACCCATCGGAACGCCGCTTGATGCGCTGTTCGCCTTCTGCGGCGGTCTGACTGCACAGCCTGCCAAGATCATCTACGGCGGCCCCATGATGGGCCTTACGGTGCCGAACGAGAATTGTTCGGTCCTCAAGAATACCAACGGCGTTCTTGCCCTGACCGAAAAGGAAGCCAAGCTGCCCAAAACGACCGCCTGCATCCAGTGCGGCTCCTGCGTTAACACCTGTCCGTTCGGCCTGGCACCGGTCAGCATTGCCGAAGCTTACGAAAAGAAGGATGCCGAGGCGCTGAGGGCGCTGTCGGTGATGAGCTGCATGGAATGCGGCTGCTGCAGCTTTGTCTGCCCGGCCAACCGTCCGCTGGTGCAGATCAACAAGTTGTCCAAACAATTTCTCCGAGATGAAGCAAAGAAGGAGGGGAACTGATCATGCCCACCATGACCAAGCTAATGGTTTCTCCGCACATTCACAGCGGCAGATCGACCGCAGGCATCATGCGCGATGTGCTGATCGCCCTGCTTCCTGCCACAGTCGCCGGCGTGGTGCTCTTCGGCTGGCAGGCTCTCTTGCCGATCGCGGTCTGCGTGGCCTGCTGCGTCGGCTTTGAAGCCATATTTAATCTGATCGTCAAACAGGAGCAGACGGTGGGCGATCTGTCGGCCGCTGTGACCGGCCTGCTGCTGGCGCTCAATCTGCCGGCCAACATTCCGCTGTGGCAGTGTGTCATCGGCTCGCTGTTTGCCATCATCATCGTGAAATGCCTCTTCGGCGGCATCGGAAGCAATCTGGTCAACCCCGCCATTACGGCCCGCGTCTTCATGCTGGTGGCCTTCAACTCGATGGCGGTGTCCGCTTTCCCGGTCGATGTGACGGCCGGCGCCACCCCGCTGGCGGCCGAGCAGATGCCCGACCTCTTGACCCTCTTCCTCGGCCGGCACGGCGGCAGCATCGGTGAGACCTGCACGGCCGCGCTCCTGCTGGGCGGCATCTATCTGCTGGCCCGCCGCGTGATCACCTGGCATATCCCGGTGGTGTTTATCGGCACGGTCTTCGCCTTCTCGTTCTGCACGACCGGTTTTGACGCGCTCGCAGCCCTGTCGCTGACGATGGCGGGCGGCGTGTTCATCGGCGCGATCTTCATGGCGACCGACTATGTGACCTCCCCCTCGACCGCGTGGGGTAAGGTGATCTTCGGCCTGGGCGCCGGACTGCTCACCTGCCTGATCCGCTACTACGGTGTTTACCCCGAGGGCGTTTCCTTTGCGATCCTGCTGATGAACATACTTACGCCTTTTATCAACCGCTGGACAAGACGGAAAGTCTTTGCGGCACAAGGAGGCAAAGCATGAAAACGAATATCAAAAACCTTTGTGTATTTGTCTGCATCTGTACGGCAATCACTCTGCTGCTTGCCGTCACCAATGCCTTTACTGCGCCCATTATCCGGCAGAATCAGAATGCTGCGGCCAACCAGTCGCTGCTTGAGGTCATGCCCGACGGCGCGGGATTTGAAACGATGGACATCAGCGGCTACACCCTGCCCGGCACGGTCTCGGCGGTTTACCGGGAGACGTCGGGTGCGGGTCATGTCATCCAGTTGGTCACTGCCGGCTACGGGACCGACATGATCATCATGTGCGGCGTCAGTGCCGACGGCGTGGTGACCGGTGCGGTCTGCCTTTCCTCCAACGAAACGCTGGGCAAGGAAAAGACCTATGGCGAAAACTTCGCAGGTCAGGACGCGGCCGGTGTTGAGGCGGTCGATGTGATCGGCGGCGCGACCAAGACGACGGCCGCCTACAAGAACGCGATCAAGGATGCGCTGAATACCGCCATCATCCTCGCCGGCGGTTCGGTCGATATCCGCACCGAGGCGGAGATCCTGGC
>JAFWBJ010000099.1 GCA_017507145.1 Clostridia bacterium
AGATGTAATTGAGAGAAGCATAGCAAGAATACCTATGTATCAAGCATTGGGTACTATTAAAATTGATACCAAAGGAAAAGCTGTGGCTGTGATTGCCAATGAGATAAAGAGGTTGTAATACTGATAAATTCCAATTTGTCGTTCAGTGATTTTCGTTTGTAATCTATAGGAACAAAAAGGAAATTTTGAAGAAACAAAATTTGAAGAAACAAAAAAAGAGAAGCCAATTTGGCTTCTCTTTTCCTTTGGTTGCGGTCAGCTTACTCAGCGTCAGCCTCGGCAGCGGGCTCTGCGATCTCTTCGCAGGTGCACTCGATGCAGTCGTCGTCATCGCAGAAATCGCAGTCGCACTCGTCGCAGCAATCGAGCAGATCATCGCAGCAATCATCGCACAGGCAGGGGCAGTACTTCTGCCAGAGCTTATATGCGATGGCGGCAACAGCGACAACACCCAGAACGATAGCCGTGGTGATGCCGATAATCTTGCCATAGTTGACTTTTTCTTTTTCTTTAACCCAAAACATGAGCGGAATACCTCCCATTAAGATTTTCACTTATAGTATACCACATTTATCGGCAAATGCAAGCGATTTTCGGGGATTTTTTGTGAATTTTTTTCCATCCCCGGATGAAGGCGGAATTAAAGGCATTTTTCTTGAATTTTTTTGCATAAATCTCTTTTCATGGGGGGGGATTTTTGATATAATAATAAAAGATATGGCCAAAAGGAGGCGGGGATATGACTTATGCAGAAGCGACAGCGCGGCTGGCGGCGGCCGGTATCGATTCGCCGGCGTATGATGCTGCACAGCTGATCGCCCATTTCTGCGGTGCTGATCCCGCTTCACTCCCCTTTGCGGGGGAGGAAGATTTCCTTCGGGCCGAGCTTGCAGATGCCGTCGCACGCCGCGCGGCACGCGAACCCTTGCAGTATATTCTCGGCGAATGGGATTTTTGGCGGCAGACCTATCGCGTCGCCCCCGGATGCCTCATTCCCCGTGCCGATACCGAACTTTTGGTCGACTATGCGGCGCGGCACCTGCCCCCGGGCGGGCGTCTGCTCGATCTTTGCACCGGCAGCGGATGCATTGCCATCTCTACGCTGGCCGAGCGCCCCGACTGCACCGGTGATGCGGTCGATTTCTTCCCGGTCCCGTTGGCGCTGGCTGCCGAGAATGCGGCGCGCAATGGGGTGGCAGACCGGCTCAATATCCGCTACGGTGATGTTCTGCATGGCGAGGGAGCGGACGGGCTGTACGCCTGCATCCTCTCCAACCCGCCCTATATCGAGCAGGACGTGATCCCCACGCTCTCTCCCGAGCTCGCCCATGAGCCGGCCAGTGCGCTTGACGGCGGTGCGGACGGGCTCTGCTTCTACCGCGCGATCCTGCAGCATTATCGCCGGCATTTGGCGCCGGGCGGCTGCTTTATCTTTGAAATCGGCTATAATCAGGCCGATGCGCTCCGCGCGCTGGCCAAGGCGGCCGGCATGTCCTGCGTGATCCGCCGCGATTTCGGCGGCTGTGACCGCATGGCAATCCTTGGCGAACAGGAGGACAACGATGAAACTTGAGCTTTACGATACCACCCTGCGTGACGGTACGCAGGGGGCGGGGATCTCGTTTACCGAGGCTGATCGGCTTCGAGTCATTCACGCGCTGGACGATCTTGGCATAACCTACATTGAAGCGGGCAATTTTTCGGTTGGCTCGAACGACTGGGAAATCTTCCGTCGGGCGGGCGAGATCAGCGCCGGTCTCAAGCATGCGCGGCTGGTGGCCTTTGGCAGCACGCGCCGGGTTGGTGAGCGTGCGTTTGACGATGCCGCGCTGCGGGCGATTGCCAAGAGCGATGTTCCGGTTGTTGCGGTCTTCGGCAAGAGCTGGATCTACCAGATCGAAGAGGTCCTGCACACCACCTGCGAAGAGAATCTGGCGATGATTGCCGACACGGTTAGCTTTTTGAAGACGGCCGGCAAAGAGGTCATCTTCGATGCCGAGCATTTCTTTGACGGATACAGCGACAATCCGGCCTATGCCCTCCGCGTGCTGTCGGCGGCCGCAGAGGCGGGGGCGGATGCCCTGGTGCTCTGCGATACTAACGGCGGGATGCTGCCCGATATTATCGGGATGACGGTGGAAGCGGTGCGGGCGCATCTGCCTGAGGCAAAGCTGGGCATCCACTGCCACAACGATATGGGCATGGCGGTTGCCTGCTCGCTGTCGGCCGTGCTGGCCGGCGCGGTGCAGGTCCAGGGCACGATTTCGGGCATCGGTGAGCGCTGCGGCAATACTAACCTCTGCACGCTGATCCCGCTGCTGCAGCTGAAGATGGGCTTCTCCTGCGTCAGCGACGAGCAGCTGACGGCGCTGACGCATACTGCGCGCTTTGTCAACGAGGTGGCCAACCTGGACTTTGACGAGCGTGAGCCCTTTGTGGGGGGCTATGCATTTACGCATAAGGCGGGCATGCATATTGATGCGGTCCGCAAGCACCCGAGGACCTTCGAGCACATTGATCCCGACCGGGTGGGCAACAGCCGGAACATGCTGATCAGTGCGCTCTCGGGCCGGGCGGCGCTGCGCGAAAAAATGGCGGCTATTTTGCCCGGCCTGACCAAGGACAGCCCGCAGGTGGCGGCTGTACTGGCCCGGGTGAAGGCGGCCGAGGGGCGCGGTTATCAGTATGAAGATGCCGAAGCCTCGCTGATGCTGCTGATTTATGAAGCGCTTGGCCTTCGCCGCACCTTCTTTGCGGTTGAGACCTTCAAGGTAATGGTCGGCGAGCCCTACAGCCGGGGCCGCGGTGCGGAGGCGGAAGGCAGCAGCTGCACGGCCATGATCAAAATCGCGGTTGACGGTGCCGAGGAGATCACGGCGGCCGAGGGCTGCGGTCCGGTCAATGCCCTTGACCTTGCCCTGCGCCGCGCACTTCTGCGCTTTTTCCCCCAGATCAACCGCGTGCGCCTGACCGACTATAAGGTGCGCGTGTCCGGTTCGGACAGCGCGACGGCGTCGGTGGTTAAGGTATTTATCGAGTCGACCGACGGTATCCGTGTCTGGCGGACGGTCGGTGTTTCGGCCGATATTATTGACGCCAGCTGGCAGGCCTTGCTTGATTCGGTGGAGTTTTATTTGTTGAGCAATGATCTTGGGGCCTTGCCCCAAACCCCACCTAAGGAAATTTTTTGAAAAAAGTTTCCTTAGGAATCCTTCAAAAACTTCCAACAGCCTCTATCTGAGGCGTGCAGGAAAGTTTTCGCGGGGGTGTGGGGGAGCCTTTCTCAAAAGACTTCCCCACGAAAAAACTGAATTCTGGAGATACATATGAAAATTATCGTACTTGCCGGGGGACTGAGCCCCGAGCGTGAGGTCTCGCTGACCTCGGGCAGTCTGATCGCCAATGCGCTGATGGCGCGCGGGCATGAGACTGCGCTGGTAGATGTGTATGAGGGCATTGCCGGTGCGCCGGTCTGGCGTCGGCTGGGCGACGGCGATTACCACGCCTCGGTGGCCGAGACGGTGCCCGATTTGGAAGCCGTCAAAGCGCGCTGCGGCGGCCGGGAGGCGCTGATCGGTCCCGGTGTGCTGGAGGCATGCCGCGCGGCCGATGTCGTGTTTATCGCCCTGCACGGCGCGATGGGCGAGAATGGCCAGCTTCAGGCGACGCTGGACAATTTCGGCATCAAGTGCTACACCGGCTCAGGCTATATCGGCAGCCTGCTGGCGATGGATAAGGATATTACCAAGCGCATGCTGACGTTGGCCGGGGTGGCTAACGCGCCCTGGATCCTCTTTGATGCGGCGCATGATGACATTGCGCGGGTCAAGGCCGAGATCGGTCTGCCCTGCGTCGTCAAACCCTGCAGCTGCGGATCGAGCGTGGGCGTATCGATCGTCGAGACCGAGCAGGAACTGGCCGATGCCATGGCCTTTGCCCGTGCATATGAGCCGTTGGTGCTGGTCGAACGCAAGATCGTCGGCCGCGAGTTCTCGATCGGTATCCTCGATGGTGTGGCACTGCCGGCCATTGAGATTATCCCGAAGTCCGGCTTCTACGATTACAAAAATAAGTATCAGGGCGGCTGCACCACCGAGATTTGCCCGGCCCCGCTGACGGCCGATGAGGCGGAGCGGCTGGCCGATGCCGCTAAGCGGGTCTTCGCGGCGCTGCGGCTGGACAATTACGCCCGCATTGATTTCATTCTGGACGCCGAGGGCACCTTCTGGTGTCTGGAGGCCAACACCCTGCCCGGCATGACCCCCATGAGCCTGATGCCGCAGGAAGCGGCCGCTGCCGGTATCCCCTATGGCGAGCTGTGCGACCGCATCGTACAGCTGGCATACGCGAAGGGACAGCACTGATATGATTGGAATTTTTGACAGTGGGCTGGGCGGGCTGACCGCCCTGCGCGAGACGGCACGTTTGCTGCCCGGGCGGGACATCGTCTATTTCGGCGACACCGGCCGCGTCCCCTACGGAACGCGCTCGCCCGAGACGATTGTGCACTACGCTCTGCAGGATATGCGCTTCCTTTGTACGGAGGGAGTGGATATTGTGCTGGCGGCCTGCGGTACGGTCAGCTCTACGGCGCTCTGCGCGATTCGCGGCGGCTTCGATTTGCCGGTCATCGGTGTAGTTGAGGGGGCTGTGCAGGCGGCACTGCGCGCGACGAAAAATGGCAGGATCGGTGTGATTGCCACCGGTGCCACCATCTCCAGCGGCGCATTTGCCCATGCCATTGCCGAACTCTCGCCGCGTGCGGCTGTGACTTCGGTTGCCTGCCCGATGCTGGTGCCGCTGGTGGAGAACGGCTATATCGCCGATGACAATCCGGTGACGGCACTGGTGCTGGCCGATTATCTTGAGCCCATCCGTGCGGCCGGCTGTGATACGCTGATTCTCGGCTGTACGCATTTCCCCATCCTGACCGGCGCGATTGCCCGCGCACTGCCCGGTGTGACTTTGATCAATTCGGGGGCCGAGGCGGCAAAGCTGCTGGCGGCGCAGGTGCCGCCGACACAGCCGGATGAGACGGGGCAGATCCGCTACTATGTCAGCGACAGCGTCCCCGGCTTTGCGCGGCTGGCCTCCATTTTCCTCGGCGAGCCGGTTGAGACTGAGGTAACCCGAGTAGAGATCGAGCGTTATTGAGCGGCGCATCTACGGATAAAATCAACCCAAAGACAACGAAATTTATCCCGCTCCCTGCGCGTTTCGCGCGGGAGATGGTGTTTGAATTTTTCCAAAAAGGAGAAGAATCATGAAAAAGAGAATTTTGGTAGTCAGCTCGGCCAATATGGATTTTGTCATGAAGGTTGGCCGTATTCCGGTGGCAGGGGAGTCGATGATCGAATCCCGCTCCTATCAGTATGTGCCGGGCGGCAAGGGGGCCAATTCTGCGCTCGCTTTTGCTCGCCTGGGCGGTGAGAGCGTTTTTTGTACGCGTCTGGGCAAGGATGCCAACGGCACTGTTCTGCGCGAGCTTTATGACAACTCCGGCATTGATACCCGCTACATCGTGGAGGATGCCGTGCAGCCGACCGGCCTGGCCGTGATCATGGTCGAGGATGAGGGCGCGAACCGCATCATCGTTTATCCCGGTGCGAACGGCGCAGTTTGCCGTGCAGACGTTGAGGCGGCACTGGCCTGCCAGCCCGATGCTGTTTTTATGCAGCTGGAGATCGGCAAGGAAGCCATTTTTGACACGGCTGAGTTGGCCGCGGCGCGCGGTATTCCGGTGTTCGTGGATGCCGGCCCGGCCAGCGCCGACTTTCCGCTGAACCGCCTGACCGGTCTGACCGTGCTCTCGCCCAACGAGACCGAGACGGAGATCTTCACCGGCATCAGCCCCGACACCGAGGCGGACTGCGTTGCCGCCGCGAAGAAGCTGGCCGGTATGAGCGAGGCCCGCTATGTGGTCATCAAGCTGGGCGGGCGCGGTGCATATATCTGGGATGTTGCCGCCGAGCGCGGCGAGACGGTGCCTTCTTATAAAACCGACGTGGTGGACACCACCGCCGCCGGGGATGCCTTCACTGCCGGCCTGACGCTGGAGTATCTGCGCTCGGGCGATATTCGCCGCGCTGTACGCTACGGCAACGTGGTTGGTGCGATCACGGTCAGCCGCGCCGGCGCCAGCACGTCGATCCCCACCGCTGATGAGGTGGATGCTCTGATCGCCGCACGCAATATTGAACTCGGATGACGGCACGCTTTGCTGTGCGTCGGATAAACGACGTCCGCTACACCGATGCGCGAGATTACCGGTGTGCCTATGACCTTTATCTGCCCGTAACCGATGCGCCGGTCCCGGTGCTGATCTATTTCTACGGCGGTGGGTTGACCACGGGTGAGAAAGGGACAACCCGTCCTATCCCGCAGGCGCTGGCCGAGCAGGGAATCGCGGTGGTCATGCCCGACTATCGGCTCATGCCCGACGTTCGCTATCCGGCCTTTATCGAGGACGCTGCCGATGCGGTTGCGCACGCCATGGCGCATGTGGGTGAGTATTGCAGACCGACCCGCTTTTATGTGGGCGGCCACTCGGCCGGCTGCTATCTGTCGATGATGCTGGCCTTTGATCGGCACTATCTGGCCGATCGCGGCATTGATGCCGCGGCGCTGGGCGGGTATGTGCTGCTCAGCGGCGGGACAACCAAGCATTTTGCCATTCTTGCGCAGGAGGGGCAGGATAACCGCGCCCTGCGCATCGACGAGACCTGCGTGCTCTGGCATCTGCGTCCGGATGGCGCGCCGCTCTTTGTGGTCAGCGGGGACAGCGATATGCCCACCCGCTGTGCCGAAAATCGCCTTTTTGTCTCTGCGCTGAAGCGCTATGGCTATGCCTCGCCCATCGTCTACCGCGAATATGACGGCGTCAGCCACGGCGATTTTGTCCGGGTGTCGGCCAAGACGGGAGAGATTCCGGTGCTGGCCGATTTGCTGGCCTTTTTCTCCATGTGCGAGACACGCTGACCAAATCATAAGAAAGGAGCCAGTCATGGCTGAAAATTCTTTTGTACAATCGTCCTATCCGTCGGCCAACGGCCGCGATACGGTGGCCTGCTATGTCTGGACGCCGACCGATCGGCCGCCCTGCGCCGTGGTGCAGCTCTCCCACGGCATGCAGGAGTATGCGCGCCGCTATGCGCCTTTGGCTGAATTTCTCTGCACGCACGGCTATGCCGTCGCGGGGAATGACCACCTCGGCCACGGTGCTACCGCCGCTTCTGCCGATGATCTTGGTTTCACCGGCGAGGGTGGCGCGGATGCTATGATCGCCGACGTGCATACCATGACCGAGCGCCTGCGGGAGCAGTTCCCGGGGCTGCCGATCATCCTGCTCGGCCACAGCATGGGTTCGTTTATCGCGCGGAATGTGGCGGCGGCCTTTGGCGGCGATTATGCCGGCATGATCTTCAGCGGTACGGGCGGCCCCGAGATGCCGACCGGCGCGGGAAGAATGCTGGCGCGCTGGCGGATGTTCCGCCGCGGAGAGCGGTATCGCTCACAGCTGATCGCCAAGGTGGCCTTCGGCAACTATAACCGTCGATACGATGCGCCGGTGACCAAGAAATCCTGGATCTCCCGCGACGAGGCGGTGGTAAAGGCTTACATGGCGGACCCCTTCTGCAACTACGCCTTTACGGCGCGCGGCTGGTACGACCTGTTCGATCTGCTCGGCCGGGTGTCCGCGCGTGACTGGGCGGCGAAGCTGCCCGCCGATCTGCCGATTCTGCTGGCGTCGGGAACGATGGACCCGGTCGGCAATTTCGGCCGCGGGGTGGAGGAGGTTTACCGCCGGCTGGAGAAGGCCGGCGTGCGGGATCTGACCATCAAGCTTTATCCCGACGCGCGGCATGAAATCCTCAATGAAACCAACCGCAGCGAGGTTTACGCCGACATGCTGGCGTGGCTGAACGCGCACGTGGGGAAGGAGCAGTCCGATGCTTGACACCCTTGAGACGATCAAAGCGACCACCGGCCGTATTCTCGGCGTTGATTTCGGCGATGTCCGCACCGGCCTTGCCGTCTCGGACGAGGCGCGCTTTCTGGCACAGGGGATCGGCTATCTCCGCGTGCCAGGTTTGGCCAAGGCCGCCGCAGCCGTCGCCGAGGAGGCAAAGACACGGGGCGTCGGTGCGATCATCGTTGGCCTGCCGATCAACATGAACGGCACCCACGGCCCGCGCGCCGAGCACGCCGTTGCCTTTGCCGAAGCCCTGCGCGAGGCATCCGGACTGCCGGTCGCGACTTTCGACGAGCGCATGACCACCATGGCCGCCGCCCGCTACCTCAACGACACCAACACCCGCGGCAAGAACCGCAAGGCCGTCATCGACACACTCTCGGCGCAGATCATTCTGCAGAATGCGCTCGATCGGCTGAAGAATATGTGAAAAGACCTTGGGACGCTGTCCCAAACCCTGCTGGGGGCGCTTTTTGAAAAAAGCGCCCCCAGACCCCTGCAAAAACTTTCAAACAACTTCCTTTATGGAAGTTTTCGCGGGGTCCGGGGAGCCTTTTTCAAAAGGCTCCCCGGTGGGGTTTGGGGCAAAGCCCCAAGGTCTTTCTCGCAAAAAACGGAGCAGCGCAAGCTGCTCCGTTTGCTTTATGCGGTTTTGGATTAATACATACCGCCCATGCCGCCTGCGGGAGCGGCGGGAACGGGGTTCTCTTCCTTCTGATCGGCAACGATGGCCTCAGTGGTGA
>JAFWBJ010000100.1 GCA_017507145.1 Clostridia bacterium
GCGCGATCCGCGACCTTGGCGGCATCGTGGGCATCAGCCTTTGCCGTGAGCACCTTTCGGCAAACAGCGAGGTGTGCGACACCGCAGCCGTTATCCGCCACATTGAGCATTATCTTTCGCTCGGCGGCGAGAAGACCGTCTGCTTTGGCTGCGATCTTGACGGTACTGATCTGCCCGACGGATTTGCCGGCATCGAAGACCTGCGCAAAATTGCCGACGCGCTGGCAGAGCGCGGTCACAGCGATGACTTGATTGCGGATATTTGCTTTGGCAATGCCGTTCGATTTGTCGAAAAAAACTGCTAAGTGCATCTGCTCTTCCTGCACGGATATGCAAAAAACGAATAATATTAATATAAAAGAGGTATCTCATGAAATTCCACAGCACACGCGACACAGCTAAAGTTGGCTTTGACTCTGCTGTTGTCATCAAACAGGGCCTTGCTGCTGACGGCGGTCTGTTCGTTCCCGATTCTATCCCCACGCTCACCGAGGCTGAAATTGCCGAACTGCGCGGCGCAGATTATGCTGCACGCGCCGCCGCAATTCTCGGGAAATTTCTGACCGATTACACCGCAGAAGAGCTTCTCGCCGACTGCCGTGCGGCTTATGCCGAGTCTTCCTTTGTCGGCGGCGCTGCACCGCTGGTCGATCTCGATGGCACCGTCCACGCGCTTGAACTCTGGCACGGCCCGACTGCCGCCTTCAAAGATATGGCGCTGCAGATCATGCCCCGCCTGCTTTCCCGCGCGCTGCAAAAAACCGGCGAAACCCGCACCGCACTAATCCTGGTTGCGACCTCCGGGGATACCGGCAAGGCCGCGCTGGAGGGCTACCGCGACATCCCCGGTGTGCAGATGCAGGTCTTCTACCCCGTTGACGGTGTCAGCCGCGTGCAGAAGCTGCAGATGGCCACCCAGCTGGGCGAGAATGTCTCGGTCTGCGCGATCCGCGGTAATTTTGACGATGCGCAGAACGGCGTAAAGCGAATCTTTGCCGACCGTGCGGCAGCCGAAAAGCTCAACGAGCGCGGCTACTTCCTGTCCTCGGCAAATTCGATCAACTGGGGCCGTCTTGCGCCGCAGATCGCTTACTATGTATCGGCGTGGCTTGATCTGCTCAACGCCGGCAAGCTGGCAGAGGGCGAGTGCTTCAATGTCTGCGTTCCCACCGGAAACTTCGGCAACATCTTCGCCGCTTATCTGGCCAAGCGCATGGGTGTACCGATCGGCCGTCTGATCTGCGCTTCCAACCGCAACAACATCCTCACCGACTTCCTCTCTACCGGCACCTATGACCGCAACCGCGCCTTCTATACGACCATGTCTCCCTCGATGGACATTCTCATTTCCAGCAATCTTGAGCGTCTGCTTTATTTCACAGCCGGCGCGGAAACGACTGCTGCATACATGAAATTGCTCAACGAAACCGGAGCCTATACCGTCTCTGACGAGGTCAAGGCTGCGATCGATGCCGATTTCTGCGGTTACTTTGCCGATGAAGAAGCCACCGCTGCGACGATCCGTGCCCTGTGGGATGATAAGCACTATCTCTGCGACACCCACACTGCCGTAGGTCTTTCCAGCGCCAAGCAGTATATCGCCGAAACCGGCGACAACCGCCCGATGGTCGTTGCGTCCACGGCAAGTCCCTACAAATTTGCCGCCGACGTCCTGGCTTCGCTTGGCCATGATGTTCCCGCCGATCAGCTGGATGCGCTCGATGCGCTCACCTCGCTGACCGGTGTTGAAATCCCCTATCCGCTCAAGGGCCTGGCTGAACGCAAAGTGCGCTTCACCTCGGTCTGCTCCCCCGCCGATATGCTTGACGAGGTTTATGGGCAGCTGAAATAAGCAGATGCAAAAAGGAGGGGGACTCCCCCCTCCTCCATCTTTTCTTACTCTGCCTTGGGCTTGAAGGTCACACAGGCCGTCTCACCGCTGGTCTCTGCATGCGTCGGACCAACATTGATCTGGCCGGCCGTGCAGTAGTGCTGACCGTCGTGATAGGTGCAATTCTTGACGTCACAGCTGATCCCCTGGATATGCTTGGGGGCGCCGCAGTTGCATTCACGATTCTCCATCTGAATTCATCTCCTTTTTTTCGGGATGATCTTAGTTTGTACGCGCTTTCTCCGCTTTATGCACGAAAATATTGACAAAGGAGGCTCCGCATGTCCCTGTATGTTCTCGCCGATCTGCATCTGTCCGGCACGGTAAATAAATCCATGGAGGTTTTTGGCCCGCGCTGGAGCGGATATACCGAAAAAATTCAAAAAAACTGGTCGGCGGTGGTAACCGACGAGGATACTGTTGTGCTTCCCGGCGACATTTCGTGGGGAATGACGCTGGATGAGGCGGAAATCGATCTGCGTTTTATCGATTCTCTGCCCGGCCGCAAGCTGCTCGGCAAAGGCAACCATGATTTCTGGTGGTCAACAGCCACAAAAATGCGTACTTTTTTTGCCGAAAAGCATCTCTCGACACTCGACATCCTGTATAATAATGCCCACCGTCTCTCTGACTGCATCGTTTGCGGCACCCGCGGCTGGTTTAACGACGAAAAGCAGCAAAATACTGCCTTCCCGACCGATTACGCGAAAATCGTCAACCGCGAGGTCCAGCGGTTGCAGATCAGCTTGGACGCGGCAGAAGCACTCCGTGCTGAAACGCCAGAGCTTCCGGTTCTGGTTTTTCTGCATTTTCCGCCGGTTTGGGGAAGCTTCGTCTGCCGCGAAATTGTTGAGCTCCTTCAAGAACGGCAGATCCGTAAATGCTATTTTGGCCACATCCACGGTGCCTATAACGCGCCGCGCTGTACCACCTATGAGGGGATCGATATGATTCTTTGCTCAGCTGACTATCTCAAATTCGCCCCCATGCCCATTTATCCCGATATGGACTGATTCACCGGCAAAATCCAAATCTGTTAAGATTTTTCCCGGTATCTCTTGACAAATCCCCAACAATGCTGTACAATATACTTTGTATGTGAAAAATTCCATTTACTTTGGAGGATTACAAAAATGAGCTTAATTAAAGCCGAAAAGACCGAGAACAACCGCTATACGCTTGAGTTCTCTGTCGACCATGATACCTTTGAGAATGCCATCAATAAGGTTTACCGCAAGAGCGTCAAGAACATCAATGTTCCCGGCTTCCGCAAGGGTAAGGCCCCCCGCTCCATCATCGAGAAGATGTATGGTACCGGTGTCTTCTATGAGGATGCTGTCAATGAGGTTCTGCCCGCAGCGTATGAAGCAGCCGTCAAGGAGTCTGCCCTTGAGGTTGTCGGCCAGCCTGAGTTCGATATCGTTTCGATCGATGAGAACGGTCTGGTTATGAAGGCTGATCTCTATGTCAAGCCCGAAGCAAAGATCGAGGGCTACACCGGCATCGAGGTGTCTCGCACGGTTGTGCCGGTTACCGACGAAGAGGTTGATCATGAGATCAACACGGTTCGTGAGCGCAACGCACGCGAGCTGGAGATTACCGACCGCCCGGCAGAGATGGGCGACACCGTTACCTTCGATTTCGACGGTTATGTTGACGGCACCGCATTCGACGGCGGCAAGGCTGAGAACCACAAGCTGAAGCTCGGCTCCGGTCAGTTTATTCCCGGTTTCGAGGAGCAGATTGCCGGCAAGTCCATCGACGAGGAGTTTGATGTCAACGTCACCTTCCCCGAGGAGTACCACGCCGCTGAGCTGGCAGGTAAGCCCGCTGTCTTCAAGTGCAAGCTGCATGCCATCACCGCAACTGAGCTGCCCGAGCTGGATGACGAGTTTGCAAAAGATGTTTCGGAATTTGACACGCTGGCTGAATATAAGGCTGACGTTCAGGCAAGAATCCAGAAGAGACATGACAAGAACGCCGAAAATGAAGTGGATGATCAGCTTGTCGAGGCTCTGATGGAGAAGCTTGAGGCTGATATTCCCGAGGCAATGTATGTTGCCGAGACCGAGAATTTCGTTCGTGACTACGACAACCGTCTCCGCATGCAGGGCCTGGATCTCAAGACTTATTTCCAGTACACCGGCATGAACCTCGATTCCCTGCGTGAGCAGATGCGTCCCCAGGCTGAGCGCCAGGTCAAGACCCGTCTTGCTCTGGAAGCCATTGCCGCTAAGGAAGGCATTGAGGCTACCGAGGCTGAAATCGACGAAGAGTTCAACGGTATCGCACAGTCCTACAACATGCCCGTCGAGCAGGTTAAGGCATCCATTGATGCTGACATGATCGCGGCTGACATGAAGGTAAAGAAGGCAATGGATCTCGTTCGCGAGAAGGCCGTCATTACCGACAAGGCGCCTGAGGCTGAGAAGGCCGAGGCGTAAATTCAAATTTTCCCATCAGGAGGTTACCCCATGGCATTGGTTCCAATGGTTGTCGAACAGACCAACCGCGGTGAGCGCTCGTACGATATTTATTCCCGTCTCTTAAGTGACCGTATTGTTTTCCTCGCAGACGAGGTCAACGACACGACTGCTTCCCTGGTTGTTGCCCAGCTGCTTTTCCTTGAGGCACAGGATCCCGACAAGGATATCAACCTCTACATCAACAGCCCGGGCGGCTCGATCACCGCAGGCATGGCGATCTATGACACCATGAACTATATCAAGTGCGATGTTTCTACCACCTGTATCGGCATGGCTGCCAGCATGGGCGCGTTTCTGCTCTCAGCCGGCGCCAAGGGGAAGCGCTTTGCTCTGCCCAACAGCGAAATTATGATCCATCAGCCGCTCGGCGGAACCCGTGGCCAGGCGACCGATATCAAGATTCACACCGACCACATTCTCCGGATCCGCGATAATCTCAATCATATCCTCGCCGATAACACCGGCCGGTCGCTGGCTGAGATCGAGCGTGATACCGAGCGTGACAATTTCATGACGGCGAATCAAGCCCTGGAATATGGCTTGATTGACCGTGTGGTTGCGCATCGGGCTTAATTTCATCGAAGAGGTACGCACATGCCTTCCAACACCACAAATACCAATCGCCCCACCGCGCGCTGCTCATTCTGCGGCCGCGGGGAGCATGAGGTCATGTTCCTTATTCCTTCCGCAACCGGGCTTTTTATCTGTGACAACTGCGTGGATGCCTGCCAACAGCTGATCGACGAGCACCTCAATCATCAGGAATGTGATGATTCGCTCTCGCTGGAGACACTTCCCAAGCCTGCCGAGATCAAGGCTGCACTCGATGACTATGTCATCGGTCAGGACGAGGCCAAAATCGCACTGTCGGTCGCGGTGTACAATCATTATAAGCGCATTCTTCACCGTGATACCGAGCATGATGATGTTGAACTGCAGAAGAGCAATGTTTTGCTCCTCGGTCCCACCGGCGTTGGCAAAACCTATCTTGCACAGACACTGGCCAAGACGCTGAAAGTTCCCTTCGCAATCGCCGATGCTACCACGCTGACCGAAGCCGGCTATGTTGGCGAGGACGTGGAAAACATCCTGCTTCGCCTAATCCAGGCAGCCGATTACGATATCGAGTTGGCGGAACGCGGCATCATCTATATTGATGAGTTGGATAAAATCGCGCGCAAGAGCGAGAACCGCTCGATTACGCGTGACGTTTCGGGCGAGGGTGTGCAGCAGGCTCTGCTCAAAATTCTTGAAGGCACAGTTTCCAACGTTCCCCCGCAGGGCGGCCGCAAGCATCCAAACCAGGAGTTCATTCAGATCAACACCGAAAACATCCTGTTTATCTGCGGCGGCGCATTTGAATCGCTGGACAAAATCATTGAGAAGCGCAAGGGCAATCAGACCATCGGCTTCGGCAGCGAGATCATGAAGAAGGATGAGCGCTCGGCGCGCGGCATCTTCCGTGATGTCGTTCCGCATGACATTGTCAAGTATGGCCTTATTCCCGAGCTGGTCGGCCGCATTCCGGTCATCGTCTCGCTCTCCGAGCTTGACCGCGATGCCCTGGTCCGAATTCTCAGCGAGCCGAAGAACTCCCTGCTCCGTCAGTATATGAAGCTGGTGGAGATGGATGGTGTCAACCTCACCTTCGACGAAGCGGCTCTCGATGCGATCGCTGACAAAGCGCTCGAGCGCAAGACCGGTGCACGCGGTCTGCGCGCTATCATGGAGGAACTGATGCAGCAGGTTATGTATGAAATTCCCTCCCGCGATGATATTGAAGCGGTTCGGATTACCGAAGCTGCAGTAAACGGCTTGGAAAAGCCGCAATATGTACCCAAAAAGCAGATGCTCGCCGACAACAGCCGGCCCGAGCTTCCCGCATAAAAAAAGGGCGCGAATGTGAACACATTCGCGCCCTTTTCGCGCCAAACCAAAAGCAGGATGCGACCAAGCGCATCCTGCTTTCTGCAGTTACTGCTGATAATTGAGAACCGTAGAAGACATTGATGTCGTGGGCAGGTAGGAAACAAAGACCTTGCCGGGGGTCATGATCAGCTGATCGCCCGACTCGGTGGTGAGCTGCATCACGGCATCGCGGGAATCCTTTTTCCAAACGATCGGAATCGATTTGCCGCCCGCCACATAGTAGCCCTTACCGGTGCCGACGGTATCGACCGCAATGCGGCCGCTGGCATCTCCCGGAACGGCGGCGGTGGGCGCATAAAGGATCAGCACATTCTTGAAACTCAACTGCTCGCCCGTTGCAGCGTCAATATGCTCTTTGTCACCGAACTGGAAGCGGTAATATGTATCGGTCGTGCGGTTGTAGATGAACTGTGCAACAGATGCAGCCGAGGAATACAAAATCAAATGCAGTGCCTCAGAGCCGGATTTTGCCGAGCAGTTCTCTGCATCGAAGACGAAGGGCGAGGTGTAATCCGCCTTGATCTCGGTGCGGTATTTCTTGAACGAAATACCGGAAACCATACGGCTGCCGGAGGTCATCAGGCTGTGCTCATAGCCCATGCTCGCCTGACGCTGGGGATCGCGGTAGAAGGTATTCGGGGTGTACATATTGACACCGCAGATGTAATCGATGCCGCGCGCATAGATTTCGCTGTAAGCTTGCGGGCTTCCACCTGCGTGGATGTAGATCGCGTCATGATTCTGCGCCATATCCAGATAGTAGTCACGCGAGGAGCGGACAGAGCCGAGCACCGGGATATCCTTGTAGTCCAGAATGACCGCCATCAGACGGGTCAGGCCGCCTTCAACCAGGCATTCATAGAGGACATCCGCCTCAGCAATGCCTACCTGCGGGCAGGCGATCGGGATATTGTTGATCATGACCGCGACGGGGCGCTGACCGCTGAGATCGGTTTCGGTCGACAGGCCGGTGAGCGGATTCACATAAGGGGTGGAAACAACCGGTGCGGTGGTTTCGGGCGCCTGCGTTGTCTCAGGCTCCTTTGGGGTATCGGGTGCCTGCGTTGTTACGGGAGGTGCCGCGGTTGTATCCGGAGTAGAAACCGGCGCGGTTGTCTGGGGAACGTCGGTCTGGGGGGCCGTCGTTGTTTGCGCGCCATCGGTTGTTACCGGCGGAACACCGGTATCTTTCTGGCAGGCGGGCAGAACGAGCATCAAAACCGCC
>JAFWBJ010000101.1 GCA_017507145.1 Clostridia bacterium
GATTGGGCTTTGAGGGCTTAAAGGTCTTGGAGCATGCAATAAAAAAATCGCACCCCAAAAAAGTGCGAAAAAGTCAGTAAATACAAAGAAAAATCGGGAATCTTACGACTCCCGATTTTGGTCTGAGTGACAAGACTTGAACTTGCGGCCTCTACCACCCCAAGGTAGCGCGCTACCAACTGCGCCACACCCAGATCTTTGACAGCCTTGATATTATATCACATAATCTTGAGGTTGTCAAGGGGATTTTGGAATTTCGACAAGAAATTCCTGCGCGGATTTTCCGCGTGGTGACCCATCGGAGAGTCGAACTCCGGACACCATGATTAAAAGTCATGTGCTCTGCCATCTGAGCTAATGGGTCATTTGCATTACCGGATTATTATACCACACTTCCCTGTTCTTGTCAATCCCTTTTTTATTTTTTTATCACATTTCTCAAAAAGCAGGGATGTGCTGCAAACTCCACAGCACACCCCTTTATCATAGAACCGGATCACTCAAAGGCGATTTCCTGTGCATCGGCTGTTTCGATTTGAACGAATTCATCCTTGCCAACGCCGCACAACGGACATACCCAATCGTCCGGCAGATCAGCAAAGTCTGTTCCCTCGGGGATGCCGTTTTCCGGATCGCCCACCGCGGGATCGTATTCATAGCCGCACAGTTCACATGCGTAGCACTTCACGTTGATTCTCCTTTCTTTACGTTTTATCAGCTATATCATATATCATCAAATCGAAGTTGTCAAGACCTTTTTTGCATATCATAAAAAAATATTTCCGTCTATATCGTTTCACAGGAAAGCGATTTTATACATCGACTCTGATTAATCGTTTTTTCCTTCGCATACACGTCAAAAAGCGCTTCCCAATTGGGAAGCGCTTTTGCATCCGGTTAAAGCAGAATACAAATCAGGCCGCCGCTGCCTTCGTTGATGATTCGCTCGAGGGTTTCGGCAAGTTTAGCACGTGCATCGTCTGGCATATGTTCCAGCTTCGCGTGGAGGCCTTCGTTGATCAGGGCGTAAAGGCTCTTTCCGAACATATTGGATGCCCAGATCTGCTGCGGATCTTCTTCAAATTCACGCAGGATATTCCGTACCAGATCCTCAGACTGCTGCTCGGTGCCGACGATGGGATTAATCTCCGCTTCGATATTGGCGCGGATCATGTGCACCGACTGGGCCGAGGCGCGCAGACGGACACCGTATCCGCCGGCCTGCTTGACAATTTCCGGTTCATCCAGCTTCAAGTCTTCGACATCGGGCATAACAATTCCATACCCTTTTTCTTCAACAGCCGCCAGGGCTTCGGCAATTTTATCATACCGAGCCTTCACCTCGGCCAAACTGCGCATGGTTTCGATCAGATCGCGCTCATCGGCAATGGGCAGCCCTGTCATCTCGCTCATCAGGGCATAGTAGAGTGACTCTTCGAGGGCTACCTCAATCTCTGCCGAGCCGCGGCCAAGATCAAGGCTGCGCACCTCTGCTCTGCACACGGATGGGCAATCGTGCAGCGCAGCAAATGCCGGGGCAACATCACCCATTTTATGCACGCGCTCAGCGCAGTTGCGGATAGCCGCCGTCAGTTCCGTACGCACAGGATGGTCTTCCGCCATGGCCTGCGTCCACGCCGGCAGAGCAAGCTGCACCTCGCGTACCGGGAACTCGTGCAAGACAAGCTCCAGAATATGGCGAATATCCTCCGCGTCCAGCGCGAGACAGTTGACGAGCGCAACCGGAACCCCGTATTTCTCCTCCAGCGACCAGGCAAGCTGTGTCGCCGCCTCTCCGGCGGGATCGGCAGAGTTGAGAACAATGGCAAAGGGTTTGCCCATCTCCTTCAGTTCTGCCACCACGCGCTCCTCCGCCTCCACATAACCGCTTCTTGGGATCTCGCCAATGGTGCCATCGGTCGTCACCAGCATCCCGATGGTAGAATGTTCGCGGATTACCTTACGCGTGCCAATCTCGGCTGCATCGGCAAAGGGCATCGGCTCCTCCGACCATGGAGTCTGCACCATGCGCGGCTGTCCCTCCTCGACGTGGCCCATGGCTTCCGGTACGATATATCCCACGCAGTCGATCATCTTGACCCGAAGCCCCGCGCCCTCGCCAAGTGTAATCGGAACGGCTTCGTCGGGGATGAATTTCGGCTCGGTGGTCATCACCGTCTTCCCTGCCGCGCTCTGCGGCATTTCGTCGCGCGCACGCGTTCGGTCATACCCTGCGGCGATATTCGGCAGGACCAACGATTCCATAAAGCGCTTAATGAAGGTGGACTTTCCGGTTCGCACCGGACCGACAACACCGATGTAGATGTCACCGCCGGTTCGCTGTGCGATGTCCTGATACAGGTTTGCCATATTTGCTCCTCCGTGATGGGTTTGTTTTTTTGTACATGGTATGCGGACAACGGAAGGAATATGACAAAAGCAGGCAGCAAAGCTGCCTGCTTCCCATAAGGCGTTTGATTCAAAGGTTAGCCCAGCTCGCGCGGGTCGAGGAGCATCAGCGGGTGATAGGCGCGGACATCGCCGAATGTATGCACCTCTCCGCTGTCATCGGCCAGCAGGCCGCCTCCCTTCCCCAGCACATACACCGGACGATTGCGCCGCTGGGCCAGCATTTGCATGGCCGCATCGCCTTCCTCGCTTTGGCTGTACGAGCAGATCAGCGAAAAGTGATCTGCAGTGGCATCGGCAAGTGCACAGGCCGCACGGCCTACTGCGATCACAATGTCATTCGCGTGGGCTTCGGGCGGAAGCGGGAGGAGCGTGGGCGTAATACCGGCTGAAGCAAGCACACGGACAAGCGTATCGCGTTCAGCCGAGAGATCAGCCAAAATAGCTACACGTGCGGCTGCGGAAAAGCGAGATGCAAAGATGTGCATAGGCATGTAAAGCGTGATCGGATGGCTAAGATAAATGACAGTCATGCGATTCTCCTGCAAAGTGAATAGATTCGGTCAAAGAGGATCACAGCAGATGTGTGCTCACCGTTTATGCGCGAAGAGAGTTGAGAAGTGCGATCGCGGCAGGATGCAGAATACCATCCAGCGGCCGGCCGTAGCGGAGCATCTCGCGGGCAAGGGTAGCGCTGATATGGTCATAGGCCGAGTCGGCGGGCAGGAAGAGTGACTCCACGCAGGGCGGAAGGCGGCGGTTGATCTGCGCAAGTTTGTATTCATAGTCGAAATCACCGCTGCTGCGGACGCCCTTAACCAGGCAGGTCGCGCCGATTCGCTCAGCTAATTCAACCAGCAGGCCGTCATCGGTGATAACTTTTACGTTGGGCAGGTGTGCCAGCGAAGCGGCCGCGATCTGCTCGCGCTCGGCAAAGGTGAATGCCCCGCCGGAGCGCTCATGCTTAGCACCGTTGACCATAACGGCAACGACCACTTCATCAAACATGCGTGCTGCGCGGGTGACCAGATCGACATGGCCGAGGGTCAGCGGGTCAAAGCTTCCCGGAATCAGAGCAAGACTCATTCTGCAGCCCCCCTTACCGCCGGCGTCAGCAGCGTAACATAGGAAATCCCGTACTTGGCGCTGCGAAGAACGGTGTATTTCGCCTCGGTTGCGGCGTCGCCGAAGATCGTCTCGCTCGCGCTCTCGCAAACGATAATTGCCCCCGGTTTGAGCAGGCGTTTCTCCATCAGCAAACGAAGGGCGCCGGGGATGAGGTTATCGCCGTAAGGCGGGTCAAGAAAGACCAGATCATAGCGCTCACTGCCGGTGCGGCTGCGCAGAAACTCGGCATAGTCCGCGCAGACGATGCGGCTGCGGTCGGCAAGGCGGGTCTTTTCGGCATTCTGCGTGATGATGGCAATCGGCGCCTTGGCCTGATCGACGAAGGTTGCATGGTCGGCACCGCGGCTGAGCGCTTCAAGGCCCATCTGCCCTGAGCCGGCAAACAGATCCAGGACACTGCGGCCCTCAACATCAAACTGGATCATCGAGAAAATCGCTTCCTTGGCACGCTCGGTAGTCGGACGGGTCATTTCGCCCTCCAGCGTAGCCAGCTTCGTGCCGCGTGCTGTTCCGGTGATGATTCGCATCATGTGTTCGTTCCTCTTTTCTCTTCATAATATGTTGATTCGGATTGCAAAATGTGTGTTAACGGGAATAAAATTCCTTCCCGCGACCCGTGCGGGTACTTAGCGTTAGGATTGGGGATCCGATCGGCTGAAATAGGCCGAGATAGCTTCGGCATCGCGCCGCCCCATACCGGGCAGCGCGGCAATTTCGTCCGCTGTGGCTTCACGCAGGCGCTTGATGCTACCGAAATGGGTCAACAGGCGCTTGGCCTTGGCGGGGCCGATACCGGGGATCTTCTCCAAGCTGGAGGTAGTCAGCGTTTTCCGCTTCGCCCCCTGCATCCGCGATACTGTGTAGCGATGAACCTCTTCCTGGATGCGGTAAATAAAGGAAAATACTGCCTGATCGCGCGCGATGCTGATCTCGTCCTGCACATCGGTCAATGCGCGGGTTTTGTGATAGCTGTCCTTGACCATACCAAAGACAGGAATCTCCAGGCCAAGCTCATCGAGCAGCGTGCGGACGGTAGAGACGTGCCCTCGGCCGCCGTCAAGCAGGATCAGGTCCGGCATCTCCCCGAAGCTTCCCTCACCGAGGTGCCCCAGGCGCCGGGCAAGCGCTTCGCGCATTGCGGCATAGTCATCCGGGCCTTCGTTGCCGCGGATGGTGAAGGTGCGGTAATCGCGCCGGCGGAAGGTGCCGTTCGCCCAAACGATCATGCCGGCCGTGATATGCTCACTGCCGAGGTTGGAAATATCGTAGGCCTCAATGCGGTCGGGGATCACCTCCAGCGACAGCAGGGCGGCCAGCTTCACCAGTGTGGCGTCGTCCTTTTCTGTGCGGCGTCGGTACTCCCGGACATAATCGGCCGCGTTGGCCTCGACCATACCAACCAGCTGGTGCTTTGTCCCCCGTTCGGGGATACGGATGGCAATTTTGCGCTCAGCTAAGCCCGAGACGTATTCGCGCAGGACTTCGCAGTCCTCGTCGTCCAGCGGAAGGCCAAGCAGAATTTCACGCGGAATGTATTCGCGTTTGGTATACAGCTCGCACAGGAAGGAAACAAGTGCGCTGTTATCGGCGATCTGCTCAGCGGTGAAGAGGAAATCCTCATGGTCGGTGACACGTCCTGAGCGCACGTAAAAGACCGACAGGCAGGAGCAGGCCTCGTCCGACCAAAGAGCGATCACATCCTGCTCGGTATCGGGTGACGCCACCACCTTCTGCCGCTCACCCAAGCGGTCGAGTGCCGCAATGCTGTCGCGCAGGCGGGCAGCGGCTTCAAAGCGCTCTTCCTCTGCGGCGCGGTACATCTGGCTCTCCAGGGCCCGGCGGGCATCCTTATCGCTGCCGCGCAGAATATCCAGCGCACAGCGGATCATGCGGCCATGTTCCTCACGCGAAATTTCGCCCGTACAGAGGCCTGCACACTGCCCCATCTGATAATAGAGGCAGGGGCGGTCTCGGCCGATATCGCGCGGAAAATTGCGCTTACAGGAAGGCAGGCCCAGCACCTTCTGCAGGGTATTGATCACCTGAAAGACCATCGCCGTCCCCGAATACGGGCCAAAATACCGCGCCTTGTCATTTGCCCGGCGACGGGTCATGATTATGCGGGGATAGTCCTCGTCGGTGGTGACTTTGATATAGGGATACGCCTTGGCATCCTTGAGCCGGATGTTATATTTGGGAACATACTGTTTGATCAGGCTGTTCTCCAGCGTGAGGGCCTCGATTTCGGTATCGGTCAGAATGTACTCGAAGCTGGCCACGCGAGAGACCATGCGGGCGGTTTTGGCATTCTTCTCGCCCTGCTGAAAATACTGTGAGACGCGATTTTTGAGGCTGCGCGATTTGCCAACATAGATGACACGGTCGCCCTTATCCTTCATCAGGTAGACACCGGGTGAGCGCGGGAGCGAGTTCGCTTTCTCCAGCAGTGACGCTAAGCGTTCTTCTGGCATGACAGCCTCCTTTCAGGCAGATAAAGCAAGAGCGAACACCGCGCAGAGGCAGTGCCCCGCTGTGTTCGCCCAATTGCCGTTTGCCGTTTGTAGTTTGTGCAATTACTCGTTGAAGCCGGTATTGATCAGAACGGCCAGCCCTTCCAGCGCATCAGCTTCATCGGGACCGTCTGCAATCAGCGTAATGGTCATTCCCTTGACAATGCCAAGAGAAAGAACACCCAGCAGGCTTTTTGCATTGACTCTGCGATCATCTTTTTCCACCCAGATGGAACTTCTGTAAGAATTCGCTTTTTGAATAAAAAAGGTTGCAGGTCTTGCGTGCAGGCCAACGTTATTCGTGATTTGAACGTTGCGAGAGATCATGTGTATACGCTCCTAACATGAATGTAATAAAGAAAAGGGAGACTGCGGCGACATATATGCCGCCGCATCATAATCTGTTTCGTTAGCAATATTATATCAAAATACGCCGAGAAAAGCAAGAGGAAACTGTGTGGTTTTTTTCTCAATTTTCACAATATTGCGCCGATATATTTTGCCGAATCGAACAAAATCCACTCAACTTGCAGCTGTTTTCGGCTGAATTTTATTCACGGTTATGCCCACTGTGATCAGTGGCGTCTCCACATAGTACAGCTGTCCCGGTGCAAGGAAGAGATTGCCGTTGAGCAAAAAGCCCTTCTCTGTCATGATTCCCTTCGCCAGGATGCGGCCGGTGAGATCGATGCGTGTGTCCTCGGGGTAATAGATCACCTTATAATCGCCCTTGGTATCGGTATAGATCACCTCGGCGGGCGTTGTCGAATCGATTGCAAGGATCGTGCCCATTAAAACATCCTTTTCTGCGAGATACACCGGATCGCCCTCCGGAAAGGCCTCAGCGGAGGTATAGCGAATATTCTTGATCTCAAACGCCAGGACGTACTCCTCCATCTCCTGATTGACGCCGAAATTCTCACTGACATTATACCGCAGATAAACCGAAACAATACAAGCAAGCACAGCAATAATCAAAACCAGATCAATAATGTTAAAGCGTGCCGTCTTCTTTTCTGTGTTAGCCATCTTTCCGTCTCCTTTCCGCGACAGGTCAATCGACCGTTTCAAAGCCAATGCAGTAGCCGCTGGCAACGTAGCTGGGGAGCTGCAGATAATGCAGCTTGCCGATGGCTACACGGTAGCCGTCGATCTCGTACCCCTTTTCGTTGCGGGTTGCGGACGAACTGATGGTCAGCAGGACGGTGTGATCGTCAGGATGTGCCTTTTCTTCCATAATACCGCTCTCGGTATTAAGAACATATTCGATCAGCGGCATCGTCTCGATGAGTGCGACCTTGCCGATCTCCTTCTTGGTCACCGAGTCGATGACCGTCTCGCCGATGCGAATATTCTCCAGATACTGGCTTTCGATACCCTTAATCTCGATGGTATATTCCAGCATAACCGACTTTTCCTTCCCTTCACGGCTGTTGCCGAAGGGGCCAAAGAAGTAAATTGCCGCACCAATCACGGCCAGCGCAACTACGATGATGATCAAATCCAGCACAGTAAAACGCCAGCTGCGCTTTTCTTTCGTCTTTTTCATACAGTCTCCTTTCAATTTCGCTGAAGCGGAATATCCACGGCAGCGTGGGTGGGATCAGCATTTGCCACTGAATCGGCAATATCGCGGTTCGCTTCACTGCGCCCAACCCGGATATAGGCAGAAGCCAGGGCGAGAACAAACCAGAATACAAAGAACACACGGTAGTTATACCAGGTGTAATCGGTGAAGCCCTGGAGAAGTGCGGCAAGAACGCCGGCAAAGCAGCCAAGCGACATCACACGCGACTCGCGGTCGGCCTGCGATGTGTTATAGCTGATGCAGCACTGTGCAAAGAGGAGCAGCACGCCAAGGAATAACAGGAAACCTACGATACCGAGTTCAAGCTGAATCTGCAGATAGAGGCTGTGGCTGTGCGGGGCAGCCTCGATGCCGGACAGCGAGTAGAGCGGGTAGATCTGCCGGAAGGCCGACTCGCCGACGCCGATACCGGATGCAAAGAAATCGCGGATCATCTGCAGCGATGCACGCCAAATGGAGACGCGGTAGCTGGTAGAGGAATCGGCGAGGTTGCCAATGCTCAAGAGGCGGTTCAAAATCGATTCCGGCATCACGGCGGGCAGCAGAGGCAAAGCAAAGCAGCCAAGGAAAAGCAAGCTGAGCGTACGCCGATTGAGCAGGAGGAAATAGAGCAGCAGGGCAATCATCGCGCCAAGCCAGGCGCCGCGCGACCAGGTATAGACCAGGCAGAG
The DNA here is from genome assembly GCA_017507145.1 of Clostridia bacterium. GTDB lineage: Bacteria > Bacillota > Clostridia > Oscillospirales > CAG-272 > SIG693. The sequence continues at coordinate 8,307 of JAFWBJ010000101.1, forward strand.
CAGATAGGTCAAGAGGAGCGGGAGCATCGCCCGCCGAACCCCGCGGTGTTTCGTTGAGAGCATGGCCGATACGGCAATGGGCATCAGCATGATGAGGTAATTGGCCAGCATATTCGGGTTTTCAAACATCGAGACAACGCGGCCCTTGATGTCCTCAAACATCTCAGCATCGAGCCAACGCGTTTCGGGGACGCCGAAGAAATTCTGATAGACACCGTAGAGTGCGGCGCCAAAGCCGGAGACTAAGAGCGTTCCGGTACAGCGGCGCAGCCAGACACGGGTGCGAATCAGATTGACGACCAGAAAATATCCCAGCATAAAGCAAATATAGATGGCAGTGGTCCGCAGTGAACCGGTTCCACTGCTGGAAACGATTCCGCCGAAAAGGAAGGCGGCCAGGAAAAGGAGGACACCGACATCGAGCAGTTCAATGCGGAGAACTCGCTTGCCGCGCAAGAGCTTGATCAAATAACTGAATGCAGTCATCAGCACCATCGCGGCCAGCACGATCGAGGGATGCGGCAGGATGGTCAGATACGGCAGAAGCGCAATCATCGCAAGTACGCCGATCTCCGGGAAAACGAAGAGCAGGAAAAGCGAGACTGCCGCAGAGAAGAAAATCAGCATCAGGTGCGGCGGGATATAGAAGGTCAGTGCGCCGACCAGCATACCGAGAATAAAGGCGACATTATTTCGCCCGCCGCCGGCCACACGGCGATTCTCCAGATATTCACGCGGAATCCCCGCAACGCCAAGCAGAAGCGGACGCATAATGGCACTTTCCAGCAGGGCCTCGGCCAGGGGCTGGCGAACAAGAATCAGCGGCCAGACAGTAACGAGGATGCCGACACCGATGAGCAGATGGGACAGGCTCGCCGTCTCCAGCGAGAGTGCAAAGCGTTTGATGAGATAGATCAGCACGACATAGAGCCCGAACGAGGTGAAAAACAGGCCGTAAACGCGCAGAGAAAGCCCCAGCATACGGTTGGAGACAGCCCCAACCGCGCGCAGCATCAAGCTGTTTTCAAACGAGCGTGCAATGGCGTGGTGGGCGCGGGAGATCATGCTGTCGCGCCGCAGAATACTTTTGCGCAGACGGCTTCCCGCGACGCTCTGCGCAAAGGCGGCGTCTTCCCGGGGATAAGCAGAAAAGAGCCAGCCAAAAAGTCCTTCGCGGAACATGCGGTAAACCGCGCTCGATGCGCGGTCAAGCAGGGACAGGATCAGACTGGTTTTCAGCCAGAGCTGAATTTTCCGACGCATTGCCTCAACTCCTTTTTTTCTTTTTGATTACAGGCGGGTGAGCTTCATCGTAGGCGGCGAGCAGATCGGGGCGAAGCCGTTCAGTGATACTGCGTGCCTGTTCCAGCCGCCAGGCATCGATTTGCGCGTGGTGGCCCGATTGCAGAACAGCCGGCACTTCAACGTCATGCCAGACTGCAGGACGTGTGTACTGCGGGTACTCAAGCAGCCCGCAGGCGATGCTCTCGCTTTCGTAACAGACGGCTTCGGGCAAAACGCCGTCGATCATCCGGGCAACACAGTCAACCAGCACGCAGGCAGGAAGCTCGCCGCCAGTCAGGACATAGTCCCCGATTGAGATTTCTTCATCAACGATTTCATCCAGCACACGCTGATCGATCCCCTCATAGTGACCGCAGAGCAGGATCAGCTGGTCATATTGGATCAGCGTGCGGGCATAATCCTGGGTCAGTACCCTGCCCTTCGGCGAAAGATAGATGGTACGGCGCTTGATCCCGTCGCCCATTGCGGCATCGCCGGCTGCGCAGACCGCCCGGTGGCAGGCGTAGACAGGGGGCGCTGCCATCAGCATCCCGCGGCCACCGCCGTAGGGGGCGTCATCGACCCGGCGATGCTTGTCCTCGGAATAATCGCGGATATTGTGGGCCTCTACCGTGATATAGCCGGCTTTCTGGGCACGGCCGATGATGCTCTCACCCAGGACGCCCAGCACCATATCCGGGAAAAGGGTCATGATGTCAAATCGCATAACGGCCTCAATCCAGCATGCCGGGAATCGGCGTAATGTAAATGCCCGACTCCAGGTCAACGCGTGCCACAAATTCATCGACAACCGGGATCATGCGCTCGCCATTGGGGGTATCGATGACGTAAATATCCTGCGCGCCGCGGTTGATGACCTCGCGCAGGCGCCCACACTCCACACCGCGAGGCTGATCGTAAACAGGAAGACCGATGAGATCGGCAATAAAGTAGCCGTCCCCCGGATCCAGATCCTCACGCGCCGCGAAAACGACCGTATTCTTCAAGGCAATTGCCGCGTCAAGATCGGCGACCCCCTCCAGATCTGCCAGCACAAACTGCTTAAAGAGAGCGGTCCGCAGAACGCGAATAGGGCGAAACTCCTCTCCGATCTTTCGCCAAAGGGTGGGCAGGCCGGCCAGGATCTCTGGGGTATCGCACCAGGACTCCAGCTTCACCGTACCTCTGACGCCGTGCGTATTGATAATTTTTCCACATTCCAGATAAGGTTGACGGCTCATAATGCTCCTCGCAATCAGAATAGACTGCTTTTATTATAACATACATTGGAAAAAATATCAAGCCGCGGCGGGATTTTTCCCAATAGTTTAGTGTAGGAGTACAATAGATATTGGATAAATGTGGAAAAGACAAGCAGGAACTACAACAAAAGCCGATCATATATCTACTTCTGGTGGGTGCGCTGGGACGAAAGTGTGAAGTTCTGAGCTTGCCGGTCGCGACAACTGCATGAAATGGTATCCACGACGCGGAATCAAGGTGGAATGTGTACAAACAGACAACGGTTTTACGTTTACTAACCGTTTCACCAACAGCCGGCGAGCGCTGCCCTCACTTTTTGAAAAAACATCCACCGAGGTGGGGAGCCCACACAAGCTGATTCGACCGTACACGCCGTGTCACAATGGCAAGGGCGAGCGTTCACAGCGCGAAGACCGGAAGCGCTTCTACGATACGCATCGCTTTTATTCTTTCCATGATTTTGAAATTCAGCTTATGCTCATTTGCGTCGTTCTAATCTTCTCCCCATGCGTCCTCTCAACTGGGCTTCCCCGCTTTAATTATCTTCGTGCTTTTTTTGCCCAATTTCATTGACAAACCTACAAAAATATTTTCATTTTTTTTGAAAAACTGCTTGCATTTTGGGCAGAGTTGTGGTATAATACCATTGTTGTCCGATTTTCTTCCGGCAACAGCAATTTTATACGGAGAGATATCGAAGTGGTCATAACGGGGCTGACTCGAAATCAGTTTGCGAGCAATCGCACGAGGGTTCGAATCCCTCTCTCTCCGCCAAAAGGCCGCAGTTCTTACGAATTGCGGTTTTATTTTTATCTATAACAGTTTCAATAACATGAATTTTGGGAGCGTTAACATGAACGACAACAAAGAAATGCTCGGTACGGCACCGATTGGCAAGCTGCTTTTTAAATTAGCGGTTCCGACGGTGGTGGCCCAGCTAATTAATATGCTATACAACATCATTGACCGCATTTATATCGGTCACATGCCGGGCGACGGAAGCCTTGCGCTGACAGGTGTCGGCGTATGTATGCCGATTATTATGATCATCTCGGCATTCGCTGCGCTGATTGCCTCGGGCGGTGCACCGAAGGCATCTATTTTGATGGGAAAAGGTGATAATCATTCCGCCGAAAAAATTATGGGCGGTTGCTTTTCTCTGCAACTTATCATTTCCGCTGTTCTGACCGCCGTTCTGCTGATTTGGAACAAGGACCTTCTTTTGACGTTTGGTGCAAGTGAAAACACCATCGGTTACGCCACCGATTATATGAACATTTACGCGATCGGTACGGTTTTCGTTCAGTTAACGCTTGGTATGGGTGCGTTTATCACCGCACAGGGCTACACAAAAATCAGCATGATCACGGTACTGATCGGCGCGGTCAGCAATATTATCCTTGATCCCATATTCATCTTTGGTTTCCATATGGGCGTTAAAGGCGCGGCGCTTGCCACCATCCTTTCACAAGCCGTCTCTTGCATTTGGGTGCTCCTGTTCCTTTGCGGAAAGAAGACTTATCTGAAGCTCAAAAAGCACAATCTTCGCATCGATGCAAAGCTCGTTTTTCCTTGTATTGCGCTTGGAACGGCAACCTTTATTATGCAAAGCAGCGAGAGTGTGATTTCGGTCTGTTTTAATTCCTCACTCTTAAAATTCGGCGGCGATATTGCCGTTGGTGCTATGACCATCCTTACGAGCGTGATGCAGTTTGCAATGCTCCCGATGCAAGGTATTGCGCAGGGCGCACAACCGATACTCAGCTATAACTTCGGCGCTAAAAACGCCGGGCGTGTCAAGAAAACCTATCAGCTTTTGCTTATCTCCTGCCTTACTTACTCATTTGCTATTTGGAGCGCCATTATGCTGTTCCCGCAAGTGTTTGCAGGAATATTTACGCCAGACAAAGCGCTGATCGAATTCACCGTAACGGCACTTCGTATTTATTGCGGTGTTATGTGTATCTTCGGCATTCAGATCGCCTGCCAGATGACCTTCGTTTCCATCGGCAATGCACCTTGTTCTATTATCGTTGCCATCGTTCGCAAGTTTGTTTTACTCTTGCCGCTGATCTACATTATGCCTAAGCTGATAACCGACAAAACAATGGGCGTTTACACGGCAGAACCGGTTGCCGACGTGATCGCCGTAACCTTTACCGCTATCCTTTTCACCGTACAATTTAAGAAAGCACTAAAGTCTTTAATAATAGGAAATTCAAAGGAGACAGTACAATGAAAATTGCAGTAACTTACCCAAACGGACAGACCTTCCAGCACTTCGATCACGCAAAGCAATTCAAGATTTATACCACAGAAAACGGAAAAAATCATAAACAGTGAAGTAGAAGAACAACTATGCAATTTGGAAAAGGAGCTTTTGCTCTTAGCAAAAAAATATTGTAAGTAAGTCGCTCAATCTTCCATCCGCAATATGGCAACCCAAAGTTTGCATAAAGAAACGTCAAATTGGTGGCATATTTTCACTGTCCATACTACAATTGTGGTAGCACATCGCTAAAAACGCAGGGAGGAAGCTATGACACTAGGCGAAAAAATATCGAAACTCAGAAAAGAATATAATTACACACAAGAGCAACTTTCCGAACTCCTCGGCATTTCCCGTCAGTCTGTCAGTAAATGGGAGTCGGATACTGCATATCCTGAAACGGATAAATTGATAAAAATTGGGCAGTTGTTCGATTGCTCTATGGATTATCTGCTTAACGAAGAAATTACCGAAAAACAAACTGCACGGCCAAGCGAAGAAGAAACTATTTTGGCTATATGCAAGAGGCAATTCCGTGAACGCAAGAGCGAAAAAACGGTATGGGGTATGCCCCTGTACCATATTGGGAAAAATGCCTACGGATTTTTTGCAATTGGATTTAAGGCGCGCGGAGTATTCTCTATCGGGTTTATATCGCGAGGAATCGTTTCACTCGGCCTATTCTCCCTTGGCATCGTATCCATAGGACTCATGGCGCTTGGTTTTATTACCGCTGGTACACTCTCATTTGGCCTTCTTGCTGTTGGCGCAATTGCCATTGGTTGCTTTGCGGCGGGTGCAGTTGCTTTAGGCCTTATCTCCTTTGGTGCATTATCTGTAGGTTACTTCTCAACGGGTGCGCTCGCTATCGCGAAATATGCCGCTGTTGGCGACCATGCATACGCAATGATTGCCATCGGGAAATCAGAGGCAAAGGGGAGCATTTACCACTGCATCGGAGACCTGGCAACGGTAAATGTACCGCTGATCGTTGATTGGCTTGATGCAAACGTTCCGTCCTGGTTAGGTTGGGCAAAAGAAATATTCAAATTCTATATCCTGTAACTTCACGTTAAAGGGGCATCTGTACAGATGCCCCTTGTTCGCAAGCTCATATTTTATTTGCAGGTTTTGCCGCAGCCGCGGTCAAAGGCGGGGTTGCAGGCATAAAAATTCCGACTGTCCATATGGTCCTGAGCGATGCGCAGGCCGTCGCAGAAGCGCTGATAGTGTACAATCTCGCGCTCACGGAGGTACTTGATCGGGTCGCGCACATCGGGATCGTCGGTCAGGCGAAGGATATTATCATAGGTGACTCTTGCCTTCTGCTCGGCTGCCATATCTTCATGCAAATCAGCAAGAATATCGCCTTTGATGCCCACATATTTCATATCAAACGGGACGCCGGACGCTGCGATGGGATAAATCCCCGCAGTGTGGTCGACAAAATAGGTGTCAAAACCGCTGTCTTTGATCTGCTCCTCGTTAAGATTCCGCGTAAGCTGATAAAGGATCGCCGCGATCATCTCGAGATGCGCTAATTCCTCAGTACCCACATCGGTCAAAATTCCCGTAATTTCCTTGTATGGCATGGCATAGCGCTGGTGAAGATAGCGCATGGATGCGGCCAACTCACCATCCGGACCGCCCAGCTGACTGATGATGATCTGTGCCAGCTTGGGATTCGGATTTTTGATTTTCACCGGGTATTGCAGTTTTTTCTCATAGCTCCACATAGCATTGCCCTCTCTTTCCGCGCTGCTCAGTTTGCATCATATTCCCAAGGCCACGGGCGCCCGATCCAGTCCCAACGGTCCTCGGAAACATTTCCGCATATGGTAACTGGGCCGACGGTACGCTCATACTCGGCCAGAAGCACTTTCCGCTCATCGAGGAGTTTATGATAATAGGCAAGTGCTTCGCTATCGTGGGGGTAGGCGTCAAGATAGAGCACGGTCTCATAGATTGAAAAATCGAGCATCTGCAATTTGCTCAGCATCTGCTTTGCCTGGTTATTTTCCACAGCCGCAGCCCCCTCTCTTCCCTTCGACCATCCAGGGCTTATCCAACTCTTTGAACATGGTTCCGCGCCGGAGCGCCATCTCGGGGCCGTAGATCTCGCGCCAGTGCTGGCAGGGGGCATACGCCATAGCCAGAGGCATCGATTTCAACAGCTCGCAGGACGCGTTCATTTCGCCGCTCGGCATTGCACGCCCCTTTGTCATAGATCTTTGATCGCAGCAGCCTGCGCTGGCCGCCGCACATTCGAGCGTATTCTCCCGGTCAAGCAAACGCCGCAAGAGATCCGCATCCACGCGGTCACGCGGGGTACGGATATCGTCCACGCTGTACATCGGCATTCCTCCTTTTCGTGTTATTGAAGCCTTCTTCGCGCTTCATTTACAGCATATGCCAATCTTCGCACACCGTGAACAGAAAAACCGCTGAAAGCCGGATACGGCAATCAGCGGTTTTCGCGATTTGGTGGGAAAAGTTATCTATCCTCACGGAAATACGGAAGTCCGAGCGCGGCGGGCCCTTGGTTTTCTTTTTTCTTCCGCAGCGTCATAAAGACAAGCGCAAGGATGGTTACCACATAGGGCACCATATCCAAGAACTGCGACGGCACAGTGCCAATCAGCGGGATTGCCACATTCTGCAGCTTGAAGCCGAGGCCGCGGAGCATACCGAAGAAATATGCGCCGAAAATCGCCTTGATCGGGCTCCAGGTCGAGAAAATTACCAGTGCAACGGCAATCCATCCCTGGCCGCCGGTGACACTCTCTTTCCAGACGGGCACATAAACCAGGGTCAGATATGCGCCGCCCAGACCACTGAGGAAGCCGCCCAGCAAAATGTGGACATACTTATACAGGGTGATGTTGATACCGGAAGCATCTGCGGCCGCAGGGTTCTCACCGATCATTCGCATTTTCAGACCGATTGTGGTCTTTTTCATGTAGATGTACAGCAGAATAGCGCAGAGGATACCGATATGCACATAAATGCTCTGCTCAAAGAACATCTTACCGATCACCGGAATTTCGCTGAGGACGGGGACCTTAACCGCAGCCAGCTGCTCGGTAAAGCTGCGCGGCAGAGCCTGCGTGGAAAGCGGCTTACCGATAAAGTTGGCAAGACCTGTACCGAAAATCGTAGTAACCAGACCGGTAACGGTATGGTTGGTGCGGAAGGTAACGGTCAGCACGGCGTAGATCAGTGCGCAGAGCATACCCGCCAGGCCGGCGACCAGAATCGCGATCGCGGCATTGTCAGTTTTCAGTGCGGCCCAATAACCCATGCAGGCGCCAAACATCATCATGCCTTCAACGCCGAGGTTAAGGTGCCCTACGCGCTCGTTCATGATCGCGCCGAGCGTGCCGAACAGCAGGGGGGTACCACCCTGCACAGCAATTTGCAGGAAGAGTGCAAGTGAAGTAAGGAAATTCATTCTGCGGCCTCCTTCCCTGCGTCAGCCGACTCGCGGTGACGAATTACGATTTTGTAATTGGTAAAGAACTCACTGGCCAGGACGAAGAAGAGGATAACGCCCTGCACCACCTCAGCGACCGAAGCGGGAATCTCCAGTGCGACCTGCAGGAAGGTGCCGCCCTGAAGAAGCACAGCAAACAGGAAGGAGACCACCAGGATGACCGGTGCGCTCAGCTGAGCCAGATAAGCCGTAATGATGGCGGTGAAGCCAAGTCCGCCTGAGATGCCCTCATTGAGCGTCTTTTCGATACCCGATGCCTGCATCATACCGACCAGACCGCAAAGTCCGCCCGAAATCAGCACAGAAACCAGCAGAATCTTCGGAATACTCATACCTGCATAGCGTGCAGTCTGCGGGTTTTCACCCAGGACGGAAATTTCGTAGCCAAGCTTACTGTGCTTGAGAAGAATATGGACGACCACAACCAAAATCAACGCAATGATCCAACCGATATGGATACCGAAGACTTTGGGCAGAACAGCATTATCGGTAAAGGTGGCAATCTTGGGGAAGCCAAAGGCTTTGGGATCCTTCCAGGGGCCGATCTGCAGGTAGTTGACAAATTTTTGTGCGACATAGTTCATCATCAGGGTAACCAGCGTTTCGTTGGTGCCCAGTGAAGACTTGAGAACAGCAGGAATCAAAGCCCAGATACCGCCGCAGAGGATACCGGCAAGCATCATCAGCGGAAGCATAATGTAAATGGGGAGATCGCTGTGGAAAAGCGCGATATAGGAGGCACCGATGGCACCCATATACAGCTGTCCCTCCGCACCGATATTCCAGAATTTCATTTTAAAAGCGACCGCAACGCCAAGCGAAAGGATGACCAGCGGAATCGCCTTATTGATGGTCTGCGTCAGGCGGTACTTATTGGTCAGCGCGCCTTCGATCATCTTGCTGTACACCGTGATGGGGTTATACCCCAGGATAAGGATGATCACACCGGCTGCAATCAAGGCAGCGAAGACCATCGATACACGGAGAATCGCCGCGTTGCGCGGAGACATCTCCTGTTTCTTGACAATCTGCAGCATCAGGCATCCTCCTTTTCATCCGGCATATGGCCGAGCATCAGCAGGCCGACTTCTTCTTTGGTCGTCGAAACCGCATCCAAAATCCCCATGATTTTTCCTTCGTGCATGACCATGATACGATCACTGATGCTCAGCAAAACATCAAGGTCTTCACCGATAAAGAGAATACCGACGCCCTTCTGCTTCTGCTCATTGAGGACATCGTAGATATTGTACGATGCACCAATGTCCAGGCCGCGTACGGGATACGCCGTGATCAGCAGCTCGGGATTGAGGTTGATCTCACGGCCGAGCAAGACCTTCTGGATATTTCCGCCGGAGAGTTTTTTGACCTCGTGGTGAGGGCCGGGCGTGGAAATCTCAAAGCGATCGATAATTTCATTGGCGATGCGCTTCCCTTCCTTGCGGTCGACAAACACACCGGGCATATTCTGGTAGGCCTTGAGCAGGACGTTGTCAATGATATTCATTGCGCCGACCAGGCCCATACCGAGACGGTCCTCCGGCACGAAGCTCATCGTAATACCGCGCACAATAATGTCCCGAGGGCTCAGCTTAAGCAGGCTCTGCCCTTTGAAGACAATATCGCCGCCTGTAATATGCTCCAGGCCGGCAATCGCTTCGCACAGTTCCTTCTGGCCGCTGCCGGCAATGCCCGCAACGCCAAGAATCTCTCCAGAGGAAAGCGTGAAAGAAACATGATCCAGCGCAGGAATATTCTCCGGGCGCATTACGGTAAGGTCATTGACCTGGAGGATCGGGCGAATCAAAGCCGGATCGACCTTTGCGCGATCAATATCCAGCGACATCGGGTGGCCGACCATCATTTCGGTCAGCATGCGCGCATTGGTATTGGCGGTATCAATCGTCTCGATACTTTTTCCCTTGCGCAAAACTGTCACGCGGTCGCTGATCTCCATCACCTCACCCAGCTTGTGGGTAATGATGACCACCGCACAGCCCATGGCCTTCATATTGCGCAGAATATCGAAGAGCACACGAATTTCCTGTGGGGTCAGCACTGCGGTCGGCTCGTCCAGGATCAGCACCTGCGCGCCGCGGTAGAGCACCTTCAGGATCTCGACTGTCTGCTTTTCGCTGACCGCCATTTGATAGATCTTCTTATCGGGGTCAACCGAGAGCGAGTATTTCTTCGCCAGATCACGGATTTCGTCGCCGAGCGATTTTGCGCGCAGCCAAAAGCCGCTCTTTTCACCGGCGGCGATATTCTCCTTGGCGCTGAGAACATCGACCAGCTTAAAATGCTGATGCACCATACCGATCCCCGCACGGATGGAATCGGCAGGCGAGTGGAAAACGATCGGCTTTCCGTCAAGCAGAATCTCTCCCGAGTCAGGCGTATAGATGCCCGAGAGAATATTCATCAGCGTGCTTTTGCCGGAACCGTTCTCCCCCAGCAGCGCATGAATTTCCCCGCGGCGAATGGAGAAATTGATATGATCGTTTGCTTTTACGCTGCCAAAGGATTTGGTAATATCCCGCAGCTCAACATAATCATGCATGTTTCTTCTCTCGCTCAGGCTAAGCCAAAGCGTCCTTTCCCAGATAAATCAGGGGCAAAATAATCCCATATAGCCGCGTTAGAATCTAACGCGGCTATATCAATCGGTTTATTGTTTAGGTAATCAAGCGGCAGGAACCGAACCGATTACGCCCTTCACCAGCCAGTCAAAGCTGGTCAGTTCGGCATCGGTCATGGTCTGGCCGGCAGCAACCTTCAGGTTGCCCTGATTGTCATAGATCTCGCCCGAGAAGATAACCAGCGAGCCGTCCTTGATTGCAGCCTCAGCAGCGGCAACCTTCTCAGCAGCACCGGCAACAACCAGCGAAGAGAGGTTATCCAGCGAAACGACACCAGAAGTCAGGCCCTTCCAGAAGTCCTCAGAGACCCAGGTGCCGTCGATGATCGACTGTACGTTTGCGGTATAGTATGCGCCCCAGTGGAAGAGGGGAGCGGTCAGATAAGCCTTAGGCGCAACCTCTGCGGTAGAGCGGTTGTAGCCGATGGCAAATGCACCCTTCTCCTCAGCAGCAATCTGCGGAGCGGGAGAGTCGCAGTGCTGTGCGATGACGTCACAGCCCTTATTGAGCAGTTCAAGAGCAACCGTCTTCTCCAGCGTGCCGTCGTACCAGGTGTTAAGCCAGATAACCTCGACAGTAGCATTGGGGTTGACAGACTGAACGCCAAGGGTGAACGCATTGATACCGCGAACGACCTCAGCAATCGGCATAGCGGCAACATAGCCGATCTTGTTGGACTTGGTCTGCAGACCGGCAACGATACCCGACAGGTAACGAGCCTCGTAGATACGACCCATGTAAGTAGTCATATTGTCAGTGCGGGTGAAACCGGTAGCATGGCCGAAATAAACATTCGGATACTCATCGGCAACAGCCTTGATGTGGTCCATATGACCGAAGCTGTTCGAGTAAATGACATTGCAGCCCTGGTCAACCAGATTGCGTGCAGCAGTTGCACACTCAGCCGACTCGGGAACGTTCTCGACTACGATAACCTGGCTATCGGCAAGGCCGAGGCTTTCCATCATCTGCAGACGGCCTTCCTCGTGTGCCTGCGAATAACCGCCGTCATAAGCGTCGCCGACATAAATAAAACCAATCTTCAGGTCTTCCTTCTTAATCGGAGCAAGGCCTTCGCTTCCGCTGCCGCCATCGCCGCACGCGGTAAGCGTGAGGGTAAGCAGCATCAGAGAAGCAAGCAGGAGTGCCATAAACTTCTTTGCCATGTGAGAAATCCTCCAAAAAGAATAATTTTTATCATAAAAGCCGCCGAAATTCGGTGCTTCCATGCACAACCTAAATCGACATCATTATACCAAAGATTCCCCCTGCTGTCAAGAAGATATGACCAAATTATTTACAAAATGCAAAGAAATTCTCTCTTTTCATGCAAAGTCTGATCCGTTCGGCAAGGATGACCGGTGTCTGCGTCCATGCGGCGTCTTCGGCATTCGGTGCCATGTGCATGCGAAGAATCTCCTCCGTGGCAAAAATCAGCTGCTCTGCCAGCGGGACATTCGGGAGGGGATGAACTTGCTTCGGGACAGGACCGTGCTCGCCGAAAATCAAATACCGAGCCGATGCGGCATAATCTGCAGCGATCCCCGCCAGATCGCTCTCCCAGACCGATGCGCCGAAATAGGTCAGGCGCTCTTCCCCATGCTCGAGGTTCAGCAGGAGAAGGGGCTGAGCGGAGCGGTCAAGATAACTGCGGGTGTGCGGCGTCAGCGCATAGGCTGGGGTGGAGACCGTCTCGCCGTCGGCATAGACCACGACACGCACGCCGGCCCCTTCCGCGATCTCCTCCAGATCCCGTTTGATCTCGGCATCGCGCGAATTGGCAGGAGTCGGCAGAAAGAGATTGCGGACGATCATGCTGTCGCACAGGCGAAGGACGCCGCTGATATGCTTGGTGTGATAGTGGGTCAGGAAAACTGTCTCAATTTCAGTTGCACCAAGATCGGCCGCATAGGCTGCACCGGCACGCATCGGCGAATATGAGCCGTCCCCCATGTCGCAGAGTGTGGTTCTTCCCTTCTCACTGAGGACAAGTGTTTCGCCAGACGGCTGTCGGCTGTACACAACCGACAAATTCCCGGGAAGCTGTTGCCACAGGAGGCTGATCCCCAGGCAGAGCACCATACCGGTGCAGGCAAGCCAGGTTATGCTCCGACGCTTGGGCGGGAAGAAGATCATGCCCAGGAGGAACAGAAGAACCCAAAACACCAACAATGCGGCGCCGGGATTGTGCAGCGAGATGACAATTCCGCGCAGCTGCGCAATGTGGTGAATCACGTCAAGGACAGCGCGCGCCAGCCAATCGACAGGCAGTGCCAAAATCCTTCCGCTGAGCAGCACAATGGGTGCGGCAAACAGCAGCAGAGAGACGATCGGGACAAAAATCAGATTAGCAGGCAGCGAAAGCAGCGAAAACAGACCGCTGCTCAGCCAGACCAGCGGAAGGGTCATCAAATTAACAGCCATTGTGGCAATAAGCGTGCGGGCAGGCTTGCGCAGGTACGCGGGACATGCGCTGAGTTTAAGATTTCGGCAGTTAAGCATGGCCAGCGTGGCAAAGACCGACATCCAGAAGCCAAAGTCCAACAGGGCCGGCGGGTTGACCAAAACGATTGCCGCAGCTGCGGAAAACAGCACCGTGATCGGATCGCTCTCCTCCCAAAGCATAGCTGCCAGGCTGGAGAGCGCCAGCATCAGTGCGGCGCGCACGACCGAAATCGGCGCACCGGTCAGCAGAACATAGGCACCGACAAATAGCAGCTGCAGGATGCGCCGCATCCGACGGCCGAGCGGCAGTTCGCGCAGCAGCCCTTCCAATCCTCCGGTCAGAATAGTGAGGTGCAGGCCGCTGAGGGCAAGAAGATGTGAGAGACCGAGCCGCTTAAAATCGCGGATCACGCTGTCATCCAGGGCACTGCGCTGACCTAAGAAGAGCGCAGAGAGCAGTTTCCCGGTCTTCTCTCCCAGAAGAAGCCGCAGGCGCGCTGACAGATCTTCATTCCAGCGCGAAGCCAGCACGGAAAGCGGAATGTATGCGTTGGGCAAGTGCTCGGCAGCCGATGCATCATCAGAGGCGATCTGCAGCACGACACCGCGGGAGAGGTAATAACTGCGCTGATCAAAGCCGTTGATATCCTCCTCCAGCCGCGCTGTCTCACCGGTCAGACGAATACGCCAGCCGGGCTGAAAATCGGCCGGATAGGCACAATCCAGCAGAAGATCGGCTTTGATCGGCTCGCCGTCCAGCGAATCGGCACGCAGAATAAACCCGCTTTGATAGCCGCCGCTCCAGACCCGCTCAAGCACAGTACCTTCCACGGTATGGATGCCGCCGGCGTCCGCCTCGAGGCGGTGGACGGTTGCCGCATAATAGCGTGCCGAGCACCAGTATCCGAGCGGAAGGACGACCAGCAGGCAAACGGCCATGCACCCGCTGTAAAAAGCAAGCTTTCCCGTCCGCACAGCAAGCAGGACAAAGACAATCCCGGCCAATGCTGCCCCCACAAGGATCCAGCCCATCGCCAGCGGCGACCATACGCCAAGCATAGCCGCCATCACCGCCAGAAGACAAAGCATGCACAGTGGACGCTTCCCAATCAGCTTCACTATCTCCCCGCCTTTCCGACAAAAAACGACACTTTTTTTCATTATAGTCTATTCTGCACCGATTGTCAAGCCATGGGAGTAAGCCGGAAAAGCAGCCTTTTCCAGAGAAAAACAGGAACCGGTGAAAATTTGCTTGACAAAGGCAAAAATTTTTTATATAATGTTAGTTAGCATATTTCCGATTATCCGCGCCAGATATTGATGTTTAAGGAGGATTCCACATTTGAGAATGATCAACAATCTCAAAGGCGCCAAACCCAACAAGATCATCACCGATCTTCGGCACTTGGTCAAATCCAGTGCGGAACAGTTTGAAAACAAACCGCTGTATTGGTATAAAGAGGGAGACAGCTATGTCCCCTATCCGTATTCCCGCCTTTGGGAAGAGATGAATGCATTCGGCACGGCGTTGGCCGCGCACGATCTGATGGGCAAGAACATTGCCGTCATGGGTGACACACATCCGCGTTGGATCTGTGCGTATTTGGCTACCATCAACGGCAACGGCTGCATCGTTCCCATCGACAAAGAGCTGGCGATGGATTCGATCATCGATTTCCTTGAGCTGGCTGAGGTTGAGGCGGTCGTCTACACCGGCGTCATGAACGACAAGATCGCGGCCTGTGCCGATCGGCTCCCGCGCGTCAAGGCCTTCATTCCGATTCATGCAGAAGGCGAAACGGTTGAGGATGAGAAGATCCTCCCCTTCGCCCAGATGCTGGAAGAAGGAAAAGCCGCGCTGGACAGCGGCGAGACCTGCTACACCGACTGCGTGCTGGATATGCAGAAGATGTCCGCTCTGCTCTTCACATCGGGCACGACCGGCACCAGCAAGGGTGTCATGCTCTCACACGGCAATCTGACCGCTGCAACCAATGCGGCATGCCAGTCGATGTCCTATGACGACAACAACAATTTTGTTTCCGTCCTTCCCCCGCACCACTCCTATGAGATTACCTGCGGCCATCTGGCGATCATGAATCTGGGTGCTACCATCCGCATCAATGATTCGCTCAAGCACGTCATGCGCAACTTCAAGGAGGAAGCGCCCAACGCGCTGATGCTGGTCCCGCTTTATGTGGAAACCATGCATAAGAAGATCTGGGACACCGTGCGCAAGCAGGGGATGGAAAAGAAGCTGCGCATGGGCATGAAGCTCAGCGGCGTTCTGCTCGCGTTTGGGATTGACATGCGCCAAAAGATCTTCGCCCAGGTGCTGGACGCATTCGGCGGACGGCTCAAGAGTATCGTCTGCGGCGGCGCTCCCCTCGCGCCTGAGCTGGTCAAGGATTTCTACGCCTTCGGCATCACCGTGCTTGAGGGATACGGCATCACCGAATGTGCACCGCTGGTTGCAGTCAACCGCCCGGGTGATGTGCATCTGCACTCGGTTGGTCTGCCGGTCAACGGCTGCCAGGTGCGCATTGATAAGCAGCCCGAGGATGAAACGGGCGAGATCCTGGTCAAAGGCGACAACGTCATGATGGGCTATTACCGCAATCCGGAAGCGACGGCCGCGGTCTTCACCGAGGACGGCTGGTTCCGCACCGGCGATATCGGCTACATGGACGACAAGGGATATATCTACATCACCGGCCGCAAAAAGAATGTCATCATTCTCTCCAACGGCAAGAATGTCTTCCCCGAGGAGCTTGAGGAATATCTCACGCCCCTGCCCTCGATCGACGAGGTCGTGGTGCTGGCACGCGAGAACAGCAACGGCGAGCTGACCATCACCGCGCTGGTTTATCCCAACGAAGAGATGTTCGCCGGCGTCAGCCCGGATGAGGTCTTTGCCAAAATCAAGGCCGACATCAATGAGGTTAACAAAAAGCTCCCCTCCTTTAAGCAGATTCGCGGCATTGAGATCCGCGAAGAGCGGTTTGAGCGCAACACGTCAAGAAAGATTCAGCGTTTCAAAATCAAGTAATCCATGATGGGCGGGACGGATGCTGCCGGGGCGCGCCGTCTGCGAAAACAATAATAAAATCATTATTTTTGCCCCCGGAGAAAGAGGAATTTGTCATGTTTGAAAAGGTGAAAAATTTACTTATCGATGAACTGCAGATCGAAGCCGAGGACATCACGATGGAGGCCGAGCTGATCGGCGATCTCGGCATCAACTCGCTTGAGCTGGCCGACCTTGTCCTGCTTTGCGAGGAGCGCTTCAACATCGAGATCAACGACGAAGAGATTCACAAGTTTATTTCGGTCGGAGATGTCGTACACTACCTGGAGAAGCTGGCCTGATTGCTCGCTTGGGCTGAACGGGGCTGCCATCATGGCAGCCCCGTTTGCTTTTCTGCTTTTCGCAATCCAATGAAAATGGACACTGCGCTGTATTTGCTCAGCACAGTGTCCGTTTTATTATGCGGATTTTGGGCAGAAGCGTGCGGTAAAGAAGGTCACCGCGCCGCTCAGCGCGCACCAGCCCGAGATCCAAAGCTCGGCCTTTTCGTCGAGCAGCCTCGACCAGCCCCAGTACGGCATCACAAAGAAACCGACCAAGCCATTGCGCAGCTTGTCAATCAGCTCGTGCTCGATTTCACGCTCACGGCTCATCATCACCAAAAGCACGATCATGGCATAAGCCGTATACGCAAGCAGCAACCGCCGATCGCGGGTTAGGCAGGCCGCGATCACCAGGCCAAAAATAAAAATGAAATAGCAAAGCGAATAATGCAGGAAATTGGCCCCCGTATACGATTTCAGCGGGAGCTGATAGGGGATCGCCTTGAGCAGAATCCAGGAAGAAAAGAAAAACCACATCAAGCCTGCCATGAGATAATTGCTTCTCCTCATTCCGGTGTATTCCATGTCTTCCCTCCCTTTGGCCAAAATCATGTTTATTATACCAAAGATTTTCCGCGCTGTCAAGGGATGATCGGCATGCGCGTCTGCCATACTGTTTTTTGCAGAAAAGCATTGCAAGCGGGCGCAATTCATGATAAAATAATCATAGAACACCAAAGAAAGGAATCCCGACCATGCTTCAACGTGTATTTATGATTGTCCTCGACAGCCTGGGCGCCGGTGAGGCTCCCGATGCGGCGGCCTACGGCGACACCGGTTCCCACACCCTCCGCGCCATTTGCCGCACGCCGCAGTTCTGCATTGACCGTCTCCGCGCACTGGGCATCGGCAACATCGATGCGCTGAATTTTCTCGGTCCTGTCCCGCATCCGCTGGCAGCGCACGGTAAACTGCGCGAATGCTCGGCCGGCAAGGACACCACGACCGGACACTTTGAGATCGCCGGAGTTGTGATGCCCGCTCCCCTGCCTGTTTACCCCAACGGATTTCCGGCTGAGATCATCGACGCCTTCTCGCGCGAGACCGGTCGGGGCGTGCTCTGCAATGCGCCGGCATCAGGCACGGCTGTGATCGAAGCGCTGGGCGAGACGCACATGAAGACCGGGGATCTGATCGTCTACACCTCGGCCGACAGCGTGTTCCAGATCGCCGCGCATGAGGAGATTGTTCCGCCCGAAGAGCTTTACGCCTACTGCCGGATTGCCAGAAGACTGCTGGTCGGTGAGCACGGCGTCGGCCGTGTCATCGCGCGTCCTTTTATCGGACAGCCGGGGAATTTCACCCGCACGGCCAACCGACATGATTTCTCGATCGAGCCGCCGGCCGTCACGCTGCTGGACATCCTGCAGGAAGCCGGCCTTGACACCATCGGTATTGGCAAGATCAGCGATATTTTTGCCGGCCGCGGCATCAGCCGCAGCATCCCAACCGCCGGCAACGATGACGGTATGAACAAGACGGATGCCATGCTGGCCGAAGATTTCCGCGGACTCTGCTTTGTCAATCTGGTGGATTTTGATTCCTCCTACGGGCATCGCAATGATGCCGACGGCTACGGCGCTGCCCTCTCGCGCTTCGATGCCTGGCTCGGCCGTTTCATTTCCGGCATGCGTGAGGATGACCTGCTCATCATCACCGCCGACCACGGCTGTGATCCGTCCACCGCTTCGACAGACCATTCCCGCGAATATGTGCCGGTTTTGATCTACGGGAACGGCACGCCGGCGCAGAATCTCGGCACACAGGACGGCTTCTTCCGGATCGCCGCCACCGTGGCATCCGGCTTTGGACTCGCACATCCCTTCGGGGATCCGCTGCTTGCGCTTTAAGGGAGGACAACAGATGGATAAAACGACCGAAAAGCGGCTCCTTGATGCCGCAATTGAGGCAATGCACAGGGCTTACGCCCCTTATTCGCATTTTCATGTCGGTGCGGCGCTTCTCGACGCCGACGGCCGAATCTGGCAGGGCTGCAACATTGAGAACGCTTCTTATCCCGCGACGATCTGTGCGGAACGATCGGCAATTTCGGCTGCCGTCAGTGCAGGTGTGCGGAAATTTTCCGCCATTGCCATCGTCGGTGGGCCAAACGGCGAGATCGGTGACATCTGCACACCCTGTGGAATCTGCCGTCAGGTTCTGTGCGAATTCTGTCCGCCCGATTTCCCGGTCTACCTCGGCCACAGCCAAGGCCATACCGTCCTTGCCCTGCGCGAGCTGCTTCCTTATGCCTTCTCTTTGCTTGAAACGGAGGTAACGTCATGAACATGTATGATCTGATCTGTGCCAAGCGGCGCGGTGCAGCCCATTCCGATGATGAGCTGGCTTTTCTTGTGGCCGGCGTCACCGACGGATCGATTCCCGATTACCAGCTCTCGGCCTGGCTGATGGCCGTTTGTCTGTGCGGCATGGATGCCCGCGAGACCGCTTCGCTGACCGCCCACATGGCCGCCTCAGGCGACCAAATCGATCTCTCGCCCCTTGGCGACTATACCGCCGATAAGCATAGCACCGGCGGTGTCGGCGACAAAACCACCCTCATCGTCGCGCCGCTGGCCGCCGCGCTTGGCTGTACGGTCGCGAAAATGTCGGGGCGCGGCCTTGGCCACACCGGCGGTACGATCGACAAGCTGGAGTCAATCCCCGGGTATCGCACCGAAATCACGCCTGAAGAATTCTTTGCCCAGGTCAGCCGCATCGGCGTCTCGGTCGTGGGACAGACCGGCAATCTCGCACCGGCCGACAAAAAGCTCTATGCCCTGCGCGACGTCACCGCCACCATCGATAGCATCCCCCTGATCGCTTCCTCCATCATGAGCAAGAAGCTGGCGGCAGGCGCAAAATCGATTGTGCTCGATGTCAAAATCGGCAGCGGCGCTTTCATGAAGACACGCGAGGAAGGCGAGGCGCTTGCCCGTGCGATGGTCGAGATCGGCCAGAACTGCGGACGAAATGTGCGTGCGCTGGTCACCAATATGGATATTCCGCTGGGCTACGCCATCGGCAATGCGCTGGAGGTAGCCGAAGCGCTGGAGGTTCTGCACGGGGGCGGCTGTTCTGCCCTGCGGGAAATCTGCCTGGCGCTGGCCACCAATATGTACAGCCTCAGCCACAACATCCCGCCGGAGGAAGCCATGGCGCGCGCGACTGCGGCACTCGATTCTGGCGCGGCACTGGAGGTCTTCCGTACCTGGATCGCCGCACAAGGGGGCGACACAGCCTGCGTGGATGACATTGCTGCCCTGGGCACTGCCGCGTGTGTACACACCCTCTGCGCACCGAAGGACGGCTATCTGACCCACATGGATGCCGAGCGAATCGGCCGTGCGGCCATGCTCCTCGGCGCCGGCCGCGCAACCAAGACCGATACCATCGATCCGCATGCGGGGATTCGTCTGGCGGTCCGCACCGGCGACCGCATCGCTTCCGGCGAACCGCTTGCACAGTTTTACGCCGCAGATGCCGCAAAATTCGCCGCAGCTGAGCAGGTTTTTCTTGAGGCGATCACCATCGGCCAAGAAAAACCCGAACGCGCTCCGCTGATCTACACCACCATCGGCAATTAACAATTTTTTTGCGAAATCGCGCCTCCGCTATTGACAATCACTTGACTGCATGATATAATATCTTTACCAAGCTTCTGAAAGGAGGTCAACTGTGTACTTAACCCTGACAGAAAAACGAATTCCCGGTACAATACTGCAAAAAAATGCAATGGGCAATGTCACAGGGAAAGAATTTCTGCATAAGATTTTCTACATCAGCCAGGGCATTATGCTCTCGCAGATCCGTGAAATATCGGGCATTGATGGATCGACCCTGCAAAACTGGACCAAGCGAGGCTGGGTTGCCAACGCCAAGCTGAAAAAATACGATATGGAGCAGGTCGCCCGCATTCTGATCATCAACATGCTGCGCGAATGTATGCAGCTCGACCGCATCATTTTCCTTTTGCGGTATCTCAACGGTGCCCCGGAGGACAATGCGCAGATCATCGCTGAGTCCGATCTGTATGATTACCTGTGCCGGATCACCGATGCGCTGCTTGATACCCATGCACCGGTCAGCGATCTGCGCGGGCTGATCGAAGCACAACTGGGCGATTTCACCGAGCGATGCAGCGGAGCCAAGCATCGGCTGACCAATGCACTGGAAATCATGATCATTGCTTACTACGCATCGACCCTCAAGAAACATGCTGACACCCGCCTGCTGGAATTAACCCAGCGCTGAAGAAAGGATAATCTATGCTGAATTGGTGGAACGAGCTCTTGCTGGCTCAACAAATCTTTGCGCTGATTGCAATCCCGTCAACGCTGATCCTAATCGTCCAGACCCTGCTTCTGCTCTTCGGCATCGGGGACGGAGAGGCGGACGGCGATCTCGATGCGGCAGATTCTGTCGACGTCGGCGATGACGGGCTGGCGCTCTTCTCGGTGCGCGGCATCATGGCGATGCTCGCGGTCACCGGATGGAGCGGTATGGCACTGCTGGGAACCCCCCTGCCCCAGACGATTTCGGTTCTTATCGCCGTCCTGCTCGGCTTTGCGACGCTGGTTGGATTTGCTTACCTGATGCGGTTGGTCATGAAGCTGCAATCCTCGGGCAACATCGACTACGGCAACAGCATCGGTCACATCGCGCAGGTCTATCTGCCCATTCCGCCGGCCGGAACTGCCAGCGGTAAGGTAACGCTGACCCTGCAGGAAAAGTACATCGAGGCCGCCGCCATCACCACAGCCGAGGAACCGCTGAAAACCGGTACTTATGTGCGCGTTGTCTCGGTCAGTGACAGCGGCGTACTGTTAGTAGAACCCCTCAACCAAAACAATTAAAGAAAGGAAGCAAGACTATGCCCGGAATCAACCCCTCTGTTATCGGCCTTGTGGTCGTCATCGCCCTGCTCATCTTCACGACCTTTATTGTCATCCTCTCCCGTTACAAAAAGTGCCCCTCCGACAAGGTTATGGTCATCTACGGTAAGGTCGGCACCAACAAGGACGGCACCTCCCGATCTGCCAAGTGTATTCACGGCGGTGCGGCCTTCGTGTGGCCGGTCATTCAGGCGTATGAATATCTTGATCTGACCCCCCTCTCCATCAGCGTTGACCTCACCAATGCCCTCTCCCGCCAGAATATCCGTATTGACGTTCCCTCCCGCTTCACGGTGGGTATCTCCACCGAGGTCGGCGTCATGCAGAATGCCGCCGAGCGCCTGCTGGGTCTGAAGCTGGTTGAGATCCAGGAGCTGGCAAAGGACATTATCTTCGGTCAGCTGCGTCTGGTCATTGCCACCATGGACATTGAGGAGATCAACACCGACCGTGACAAATTCCTGGAAGCCGTTTCGGGCCATGTCGAGACTGAGCTCAAGAAGATCGGTCTGCGGCTGATCAACGTTAACGTCACCGACATCAATGACGAGAGCGGTTACATCGCTGCCCTCGGTAAGGAAGCTGCCGCGAAGGCGATCAACGATGCAAAGGTTTCGGTCGCCGAGGCTGACCGTAACGGTGCCATCGGTGCCTCCATCGCCCAGAAGGAGCAGCGTATCAGCGTTGCCAAGTCCGACTCTGAGGCAATCCGCGGTGAAAACGAAGCCAAGATTCAGATTGCAGACTCCGAAGCCATCCGCCGCGAGCGCGAGGCTGAGTCGCTCAAGCGCGCAACGGCAGCCGAGAACATCCAGGCTGCAAAGGCGCTCGAGGAATCCTACGCCGCTCAGCAGGCTGCTGAAACCGCGCGCGCCGCACTGGAGAAAGCTCGCCTTGAGGCCGACATCCTCGTCAAGGCTGAGATTGCCAAGAAGCAGAAAGAACTGGAAGCCGAGGCAGAAGCCGAACAGATGCGCCGCAAGGCACGCGGTGAAGCCGATGCCATCCTGATGAAGATGCAGGCAGAAGCCGCCGGTATGCGCGAAATCCTCTCCAAGCAGGCCGAAGGCTTTACCGAACTCGTCAACTCGGCCGGCGGCCAGGCAGACGATGCTATCCGTCTCATGCTTGCCGACAAGATGGAAGAGCTCACCCGCATCCAGGTTGATGCCATCAAGAACCTCAAGATCGACAAGGTTACCGTCTGGGACAACGGCGGTACCGGCGAGAACGGCAAGACCTCGACGGCGAACTTTGTGTCGGGTCTGATGAAGTCTGTCCCGCCCCTGAACGAAATCTTCGACATGGCCGGCATGCAGCTGCCCGAGTACCTCGGCAAGAAGGC